>CASEOD010000023.1 GCA_949289445.1 uncultured Eubacteriales bacterium | reverse complement strand
GCGATGACATAATTAAGGCTTTCCATCATGCTGTTGACCCGATCGCGGAAGTCCTGATTGACAGTTACTGTGGTGACAATATCATCGTTCAGAGCTTTAGCGGAAGAAGCGTATATCTGGCCTTCCTCACTGCCGGCTGCGTGAACCAGAGCGGATTTTATGTCCGGTTCGTAGCCCCACTGTTCCTTTGCCGTGTCAGGCGTAATATATACGTAGTTTTCGATGTAGTTTTCACAGATGCCGCTGACAGTCACAGTCATCTCTTTTCCGTCTTCATCACGGAGGATAAAATCACTGCCGACGTCCAGACTGTAAGTGTCTGCCAGCTTTTTGCAGATGACGGCTTCTCTTTTTCCGGGATAGGAAAGTTCATTTCCTTCCTTGTCAGAAAGCCTGATGAAACTGTCGAAATTCTCGTTGTCTGAGACAATCAGAGTGATGGATTTCACACTGCGTCCCACTACTAGATCGGCGCTGTTCTGATGCACAAAGATCATGTCGTCAATGTAGTCGGCCGAATCTTCGCGGAAGTTCTGCTGCCGCTTTTCGGTCATATTTTTGTTGAAGACAATGCTGTAATCATAGATCTGGATTTCATCGTACTGATAGTTGACTACGTTTTTTATGGAGTCGTTGATTCCAAAACCTGTCAGAAGCAGGGCGGTACAGCCGCTGATGCCCAGCACCATCATGAAGAACCGCTTTTTGTATCGGAAAATATTTCTGAAGGACACCTTATACAGAAAACTCAGCCGGTTCCAGATGAACGGAATCCTCTCAAGAAGAATTCTCTTCCCGTTTTTCGGCGCTTTCGGACGGATGAGCTGAGCCGGTACCTCTCTGAATTCCGCATAGCAGGAGGAAATGGTGGCTCCCATGGAACAGATCAGTGAAACGGCCAGAACAACGGCAGCCAGTGTTCCGTCGATGATGTAGTAAAGATCGCCGCTGAAATCATACATCATTCCGTATGCGTTCCAGATGATCATCGGGAAGATATAGCAGCATGAGAAAAATCCGATGACACAGCCTATGAAGGCGGCACTGCCCGAGTAGAACAGATACTTGCCGATGACGGCGCTGTTACTGTATCCAAGGGCTTTCAGCACACCGATCTGCGTGCGCTGTTCGTCGATCATTCTGGTCATGGTGGTCATACATACCAGCGCGGCGACCAGAAAGAAGAAGATCGGAAAAATCTTTGCGATTCCGTCTACGATGGTTGAATCACTTTCAAAGCACGCATAACCTACGTTGGAATTTCTGTCCAGTACGTAAGTGTCCGGAGTTTCAATATCTTCAATTTCTTTTTCGGCATCGTCCAGTTCTGCTTTGGCTTCCTTGAATTCTTTTTCTGCATCGGAAAATTCTGCCTCTGCCTCAGCTTTGCCTTCATAATATTGACTGAGACCGTCAGTCAGCTCTTTTTCCGCATCCTCAATCCGGCTGCGTCCGGACTGAATCTGAGAAAGGCCGGAATTGATCTGCGCCAGTTTTTCCTCCAGTTCCGCTTCGGCGGCAGAGAGTTGTCCCTCTGTGGCGGCAATCTGCTCTTCTGTCATGTAAGGTTTGTTTTCCTCAAACTGCAGGCGTTGCTCTTCCAGCTCCTCAAAGCCGGCCTCCACCTGCTGTTTACCGGATTTCAGCTCTTTTTCCTGAGCATCCAGATCGCTTTTATTCTGTTCTATTTCAGCCTGACCGTCCAGAATCTCCTGATAGCTTGCGGAAAGCTCAGCTTCGGCCTCCTCTTTTTCGGAAAGATACTTATCATAGTTTTCCCGGTATTCTTTCCTGCCGTCAGCCAGTTCTTTTTTCGCATCCTCAACAATTTCTCTATAGCGGCGTTCCGATTGCTGTTCTGCGGCTTCTGTGACCTCGTCCTCCGTACTGTCGATCAGAGCCTTGTATTCATCAGAATAGATTTTATAATGACGATCAAGGAGAAGATAGATTTCTGTATAGTAGTCTGTATCGAAACCGTCTGCGGGAATATAGGCAAAACCGGATACAGAACCGTCTCCCAAAGCTGTGGACCCTCTCTCAAAGTTGAGATAGACAGGAGAGGTTACCGTTCCGACGATGGTGTATTCGTCGTACTTCAGCATATCCAGCGTGTCTTTCTCATTGTTTTGAGAAATGTGGATTACAGAACCGAGCGCACTCTCATCAAAGAGGCTGTAATCTACCACGATTTCATTGGCCGCTTCCGGCATTCTGCCGCTTTCCAGCTGCAGAACATTGATGTTCTGCGGAACGGAGTGGATCTTTAAGACTTTATCAGCTTCGTCGTCTTCAGGAGAAAACAGGACGTCAACGCTGATTGAACCTTCTGCGGTTTTGACAGAAGATACTTCGGACAGGGCTTCAACGTCCTCGTCCTCATAGCCGAGAGAGCTTCTTACCTGATAATCATAGAAGCTGGATTTTGTCAGATAGTCGTCAGCCGTAGCAAGCATGGCTTCTCTGGTAACCTTCAGACCTGAAAAGAATCCTACGCCCAGAGCAACAATGGCTAGAATTGCAAGATAGCGGCCCAGACTGTTTCTGATTTCGCGAAGTGTGGTTTTCTTAAGCATAGAGGTCGCTCCTTACCATTCGATTTCCTCAACGGGAACGATGTGGTCGTTTTTTTCCACCGAATAGACGGTTCCGTTTTTAATGTGGATAATTCTGTCAGCCATGGCAGTGAGCGCAGAGTTGTGGGTAATGATAACCACAGTCATGCCGTTTTTTCTGCTGGTATCCTGCAGAAGTTTGAGAATGGCTTTTCCGGTGTTGTAGTCAAGTGCTCCCGTCGGTTCGTCGCACAGGAGAAGTTTGGGATTCTTTGCCAGAGCTCTTGCAATGGCCACTCTCTGCTGTTCACCCCCTGAGAGCTGCGCAGGGAAATTGTTGATTCTGTGCGAAAGGCCCACTTCTCTGAGAACCTCGGCAGCATCCAGCGGATCCTTGCAAATCTGTGTGGCCAGAGAGACATTTTCCAGTGCGGTCAGATTCTGAACCAGATTGTAGAACTGAAAAACAAAGCCGATATCATATCTGCGATAGGATGTCAGCTGTTTTTTGTCGTATTTGGATATTTCTGTTCCGTCTAAAAATACGGAGCCTTCTGTCAGCGTATCCATGCCGCCCAGAATATTGAGCAGTGTGGTTTTGCCTGCGCCGGAAGCGCCGACGATGACACAGATTTCCCCTTTTTCTATTTCGAAGGTTGCATTATGGAGAGCCTCGATGGAAACTTCGCCCATATGGTATACTTTCTTGACCTGATTAAATTCTACAAATGCGCTCATTGCAGGACCTCCCCCTGATGTTTCTGATACTATATTTTAGCACAGAAGAAGAAACAGGTCAAAAAATTCAGCGAATTTTGTGTTAAGAAAAAAGTATGATTTGGTGAAGAATGTATGAACCCGATCGTGAAAAGGTGATGGAAACAGCCTCCATGGGGCCGGACAGTTCCCGTCAGGGAGTTTCGCTTTGCAGCGTAGTCCGGTAAAGCCGGACTCTTTTCTGTGACGTCAAAAAAAATAGGAATTTCTTAAGAAAGGTTAAGATGACGAGAAAGATTTTCAATGCTATACTATGGAGTATCTGATGAAAATGAGGAGAGACTATGAAACAGGTAGAAGAGCGGCTGTTTCAGCTGCAGGATCTGAAGTACAGAGATTTCCACGCAAAGCTGATGCCGGGATATGATAAAGAGAGAATTATCGGTGTGAGGACTCCGGTTCTGCGTAAATTTGCGAGGCAATTTGCAAAAGAGCCCGATGCAGCTGAATTTCTGAAAGAACTGCCGCATAAATATTATGAAGAGAACAACCTTCATGGTTTTCTGATCGAGAATCTGGCTTCGGATTTTGATACGGCCATAGAAATGACTGAAGAGTTTTTGCCTTACGTCGATAACTGGGCGACCTGTGACGGTTTTTCACCGAAGGCTTTCAGCAAGGATTTGCCGAGACTCTATGAAAAGACGTGCAAATGGATGAAAAGCAGACATGCCTATACCGTGCGCTATGGGATTGTAACACAGCTGAGGCTGTTTCTTGACGATGAATTCCGCCCTGAAATGCCGGAAGTTGTTGCAGCTCTTCATAGTGAGGACTATTATGTAAAAATGGCCGCAGCCTGGTATTTCAGCTTTGCGCTGATTAAACAGTATGATACCGTTATCGAGCTGTTCCGCACAGAGCGTCTTGATCTCTGGATTCACAATAAGGCGCTGCAGAAGGCCATTGAAAGTTACAGAATTGACAAGGAGACAAAAGACTATTTGCGAAGTCTGAAGAGAAGATGAAAAGAAAAGGAGAAAAACATAGACACGGCTTGCGGAATTTTATTCTGTACTGTCTGATTCTGGCGGGTGTATGGTACTTTGGCACTTTCACACTGAAAACCACGGAGGTGGTCATAGAAAGTGATCAGATTGATTCTCCTGTAACCATTGTGCAGTTGACAGATCTTCACGGCAGCAGCTTTGGAGAGAACAACAGATATCTCATCGAGGCAGTGAAAAAGGCAGAGCCGGATTTTATCGTAGCTACCGGAGATATGTATACTGCAGGTGATGATCAGGGACAGGATACGGCAGTGCGGCTTCTTGGGGATCTGGTGAAAATCTGCCCTGTGTATTCTGTTCACGGAGAGCATGATAATGATGAAGAGTATGAAAAGCGGCTGACCGAGGCGGGAGTCGATGTGCTGGACTACGAATATCGGGACATCACAGTGGACAGCACGACTGTGCGCCTTTATGGAATCACAAATGTGTATTACACGGACACCTTTGATCTGACCAATGAATTTCAGCTGGATCAGAGCTGCTATAACATTATTGCAGCTCATATCAGCAATTTCGATGACTTTGCCGACTTCGGCATGGATCTGTCACTGTGCGGAGACAGTCATGGAGGTCAGGTCAGACTGCCGTGGATGGGTGGCCTGATCAATCAGGGAATCTGGTTTCCCGAACTGAAAGGCGGCGATGCAGCTTACGTTAAAGGCCTTTATTCTCGTGGTGATAAAAAGCTGTTTGTATCCAGCGGTCTGGGAAATTATCCGGTTCCGGTAAGGTTTTTAAACCGTCCTGAAATTGCAGTGATTCATCTGCAGAGTCAATAAAACAGTCCTGAGGAAGAGGGATTTTTACAGGCAGGCACAAAAATATTCTTGCCCGAAGAAAATGGGAAAAGTATAATAAATATATAGAAAGACACAGTAGATAACTGACATTTAATTGAGAAAAAGGGAGATTGCAGGAGATGAAAAAGAATCTGAGAGTATTTGTGTATCTGATGGTTGTGGTGATTGTCGCTGCAGGCGTTTATCTGTGGGCGAACAATCGGGGAAATGAGGAGATTCTGGAAGGACTGGATCCGGAAAGCTATGACATTGAGGCAACCTGTATCGGTATAGAAGGAAACCATCTGATCTGCAATGCAGGCAATGATATGTACCTGTATCTGGATGGAACAAAAGTGTATCTGCGCAATTACGACGTGGAACAGAAAGAAAACGGCGATGAAGTAACCAGTATCAGCTATCGGGATTTTTCTCTGGACGATCTGAAAAAAGAGATCGAGGATAAGAATGAAGTGCCTGTTTATCTCTGGCTTACTCAAAACGGAAAAGTTAAGATTATTATGGCCGGCAGGGAAACCTGGGTAAATAATAACAGCAGTCTTGCCAGCCTGGAAGGGTTGGACCCGGATACCAAAACATCCACCAATGTGATTCTGTCCATGAACAAGACGGAGATAAAAGTGGCGCCGGCAGGATATACCGCAGACACGGCAGACAAGTTTGCGGAACTGCTCAGTACTTACCGGTTTGCTTCCGACGTGAAATTCTACAAAGGAACGGTAACCGTCACCGTGGACAGTGAAGGCGGCAGGAGGCGGAACATCTGGTATGAAAAAGACAGCTACAGCGCTGTGAAACAGAGAATCGGACAAGGTCTCACCGCCCACCTCTGGCTTAACGAAGAGGGAAGGGTTTATGCCGTGCTGGTTCACGAGGAAAAGGTGGTACTGGAGTAAACAGCAGAAAAAATTCAGGGCTCTTCGGAATTTTTCGGGGACGGTTCTCTGAAACGGGGGTAAAACAATGCACAGAATTTTGATTGTTGAAGATGATCTTGTCATTGCTGGAGCTATCAAACAGAACATTGAAGCATGGAACTGTCAGGCTCGCTGTGTGAAAGATTTCAAGAATATCATGGAAGAGTTTGATGATTTTGAGCCGGATCTGGTGCTGCTTGATATCGGACTGCCCTTTTTCAACGGCTATTACTGGTGTACGCGGATTCGGGCAGTTTCCAACGTTCCAATCATTTTTATTTCTTCCGCATCGGATAATATGAATATTGTGATGGCCATGAACATGGGCGGAGATGATTTTATTGCCAAACCTTTCGATCTGACAGTGCTTATGGCGAAGGTGCAGGCTCTGCTCAGAAGAGCTTACGATTTCAGCGGTCAGATGCCGGTTCTGGAACATATGGGCGCCGTGCTCAATGTCAACGATGCCAGCCTGACCTATGGGGGAGAGAAAATTGATCTGACCAAGAATGAGTTCCGGATACTGCAGATCCTGCTGGAGAATAAGGGCAGAGTGGTAAGCCGTGATGACATTATGGTTAAGCTTTGGGAGACGGACAGTTTTGTGGATGAAAACACGCTGACGGTCAATGTGGCAAGGCTGAGAAAGAAGCTGGAAGCTTACGGACTGAAAGATTTTATCAGAACGAAAAAGGGAATGGGATATCTGGTTGAGTGAAACTGAAAAGATTGAGGTGCATGATATGTTGTTTAAATATATGAAAAGCAAGTGTAAACCGACTGTGATGTTTCTGATTTATCTGGGAATTTTCTGTCTGATCGCTTATCTGTACAATATGCCGGCAGATGCTCTGCTATATGCAGCAGGTCTGTGCCTGTTTTTTGCCGGGGTATTTCTAGTATACAGCTATGCGCGTTTTCGACAGAAGCAGTCAGCCCTGAAAGATGTTAAGGCACGGATCATGTTTGGGCCTGAAGAACTGCCGCCGCCTTCCGGAGCCGTTGAAGAAGAATATCAGGAGATTATCAGAACTCTGTACAGTGAAATGTCGGCGGCTGCCACTGAAAGAGACAATGCGGCAAGCGACATGCTGGAGTATTACACCATGTGGGTACATCAGATCAAAACGCCTATTGCAGCCATGAGGCTTCTCCTGCAGAGTGAGGGAGGCGTCAGCCGGGATGAGATGCAGATGGAACTTTTTAAAGTGGAACAGTATGTGGAAATGGCGCTTCAGTATATGAGACTTGGAAGCGAAACCACGGATTTTGTCATTAAAAAACTGGATCTGGATCGGATTGTCAGGGATACTGTTAAAAAGTATTCCACAATTTTTATCAAGAAAAAGATTGCACTGGACTATTCAGGGGTTGACACTGTCGTGATTTCTGACGAGAAATGGCTGGGTTTCGTACTGGAGCAGATTCTGTCCAATGCTCTGAAATACACCCACAGCGGAAAAATTTCTGTGTATATGGACAGAAATCTTGCAGACACTCTTGTCATAGAAGATACCGGCATAGGCATTCAGGCGGAGGATCTGCCTAGGGTTTTTGATAAAGGCTATACGGGCTATAACGGCAGAAAGGATAAAAAGTCAACAGGAATAGGGCTTTACCTCTGCCGGCGGATCATGGACAGGCTGGGACACACCCTTTCCATCGAATCAGAAGTTGGACGGGGGACCCGTGTGAAACTGGGACTTGCTTACAAAAGTGTAAGATTTGAATAGAAGATTGTAAGGGAATGTATAGGATTTACATTCCTTTTTCTGTTATGATGGAGCTATCAAAGAAAGAAAGGGGCAAAATCAATGTCGATTTTAGAAGTGAACAATCTGAAAAAGATCTATACAACCCGATTCGGGGGAAATCACGTACAGGCTCTGGGGAGCGTGTCTTTTTCCGTAGAGGAGGGTGAATATGTGGCGATTATGGGAGAATCAGGGTCCGGAAAAACCACTCTTTTGAACATTCTGGCGGCTCTTGACAAGCCTACCAGCGGAGAGGTGCTGCTCAACGGCCGGAATATTGTACAGATAAAGGAAAAGGAGATTTCCGCTTTCCGCCGGGACAATCTGGGTTTCGTGTTTCAGGACTTCAATCTGCTGGATACATTTTCTGTTCAGGATAACATTTTTCTGCCGCTGGTGCTTGCAAAAAAAAGCTATAAAGAAATGGCAAGACGTCTGTCTCCCATTGCAAAAAAACTGTCTATTGAAGATATTTTAAAGAAATATCCTTATGAAGTTTCGGGAGGTCAGAAACAGAGGGCTGCAGTTGCCAGAGCGCTTATCACAGAACCTCAGCTGATTCTGGCAGACGAACCCACCGGTGCTCTGGATTCTAATGCCGCAGACAGCCTGCTGAGACTTTTTGAAGAAATCAATAAAGAGGGGCAGACCATTCTGATGGTGACCCACAGTACCAGGGCGGCAAGCCATGCAAAGCGGGTACTTTTCATTAAAGACGGAGAGGTGTTTCACCAGATCTATAAAGCGAATATGACTGACGATCAGATGTTTGCCAAGATTTCGGACACTCTGACCGTCCTTGCGACAGGTGGTGTGAATCGTGGGTAGGAATTTTTCACTGAAACTGGCCTTCACCAATATGAAAAACCATCGAAAGTTCTATCTGCCGTATTTTCTGGCGGCGACAGGGATTATTGCCATGTTCTACATCATCTGTTTTTTGGCTATGAGCAGAGGTGTTGCAGAAATGTCTGACAGCCTTTCTATGATTATGGGACTTGGTGTATTTGTCATGGCCATCTTTTCCTTCATCTTTCTGTTTTATACCAACAGTTTTCTGATGAAAAGGCGAAAAAAGGAAATCGGACTGTATAACATTCTGGGCATGGAAAAACAGCATATCGGCAGGATTCTGGCTATTGAAAACATGCTTGTATCCGGCGCTTCCACAGCTGCGGGGCTGTTTTGCGGTGTACTGTTCAGCAAGCTGGTTTATCTGTTTCTCAGCTGGGTCTTCGGTTCCGAGCCGCCGTTCGGCATCGAAATTTCTCCGAAAGGCATCTTTTATACCGTAGTTCTGTTCGGCATTCTTTTCGCCCTGACTCTGGTGAGCAACCAGATGAGTATTCGACTGGCAAAACCTATCGAATTGCTTTACGGCAGCAATGTGGGGGAAAAAGAACCGAGAGCAAGCCGGTTTCTTGCTCTGGCAGGTTTTGTCTGCCTCGGTGCAGGTTATTATATTGCGCTCACCACAGAATCTCCGCTTTCGGCACTTGCCTTGTTTTTTGTCGCTGTGGTTCTGGTTATCGTGGGCACCTACTGCCTCTTTACTGCAGGAAGCATCGCTATACTCAAAGGGCTTCGGAAAAACAAAAAGTTTTACTACAGACCCAAAAACTTTACAGCAGTATCCGGACTGATTTACAGAATGAAGCAGAATGCGGTGGGACTTGCCAATATCTGTATTCTTTCCACCATGGTGCTGGTCATGGTATCGGGGACCGTCAGTCTGTATTTCGGAATGAATGATACTATTGATTCTATGGTTCCCGGAGATGTGAATACGATGGTGTTTACCCGTGAGGGGATGGATCTGAACGAAGATAGGGTACAGACAATCTTCAGGGAATCTGTAGAAGAGACAGGGGTCAAGGTTGAGAAAATGACCCGCAGCAAGATGCTGCCTTTTGTAGCTGTCAAAAAGTATGATGATTATATTTTCGATGAAGCGAGCAGGGAAAACATGAGCGATGCCAATGTTTTCTGCGTTCTGACCGAAGAGTCCTACAAATCTGTCACCGGTGAAAGTCTGAATCTTTCAGAAGGACAGGCAGCTGCAGATTCCAGAGGGGAAGAACTGCCGGACAGATTCAGCATTGGCACGCTGGATTTTGACAAAGTGAAAACACTGGAGCCGTTCATGGAGAGCGGTCAGGTGAATGTAGGCATGGAAAATGTGCATTATATGGTGGTGGCAGACGATGAGACGGTACAGGAACTTTATCGTCAGCAGAGAGAAGTCTATCAGGGTAACGCAAGCAATCTGGCCTATCAGTATATTTTTTATACGGAAGCAACGGAGGAGCAGAACCGGAAATTTGCAGAGACTGTGCTTAACAGAATCTATGAGGAATCGGATGAACTGAATCTTTCTTCCGCTTCCTCCGAGAGCAGAGAGGAATTTGCCGTTCCGCTCAGAGGTTTTGTCAGTGGCTTCCTGTTTCTGGGAGTGTTTCTGGGAATTGTATTCACCTTTGCGGCGGCGCTGATCATTTACTATAAGCAGATTTCCGAGGGATATTACGATAAAGAAAAGTTTGAGATTATGCAGAAAGTGGGCATGAGCAAGAGCGAGGTGAAGGCGGCTGTCAGAAGACAGGTGCTGCTGGTATTCTTCGTGCCGCTGATTATGGCCGGTGTGCATGTAGCCTTTGCATTCAAAATGATTACCAAGCTGCTTCTGGTATTCTCTATGACCAATGTGGAATTGTTCGCTCTGTGCACAATGGGAACTTTTCTGGTCTTTGCGGTCATCTATGCGCTGGTGTATACGGTGACAGCCAGAGAGTATTATAAAATCGTGGGATAAGATGTATTGAAATTTTTTCTTCTGCCATTTCTTTCATTTTGTGTTATACTGTTCTTTAGAATTTGAACACGAAAGAAGGGTATCAATGAGATATACAGAACACTACGAGGTCAGCAGTCATGATGTGGACATCAATAACTACATCAAGCCGTCACTGCTGCAGAGATATATGATTGAGACTGCAGATCATCAGATGCGTGACAGGCGTCCGACTTATTACGAACTGTTCATGGATGGAAAGGCTTTTATTCTGACCAGAATCTCCATAGAGGTGTACGGACAGATCCGTAAATATGACAAACTTGATGTACAGACCTGGCGCTGCCCGGAAAAGGGAGCCACCTTTACAAGATGCTTTGCGGTGATGCGGGGTGAAGAGGTAATGGCAAAGGGCTACAGTGTATGGGCTGTGGTAAATCACAGGACAGGAAAACTCTGCAAGGCTTCCGAAGTTGATTTGAGCAGCTATGAGATTGAAGAACCGCATCCGATGAATATTCCTAATCGTTTCCGTCTTCCAAAGGAGCTGGATTTCGAAAAAGTGGGCGAAAAAACAGTGCTTTACAGTGATGTGGATATCAACCTGCATATGAACAATACCATGTATCCGGATATGCTCTGGAACCTTATTCCGGGTATCAGAGACAAGGCGGTGACCTCAGTTAATCTGCGTTTCCAGAAAGAAGCTCCGCTGGGAGCCGATATTGAGATTTACATGGCCAAAATGCCGGAACCTGTCTGTGAGGATAAAAATGCAGAAGAAACGTACTGTTTTTATTCCACAGTAGAAGAGGGAACCAATATAGAGGCGCTGATCAGTGTGAGAAACGTAAAACACGGTGAGACTATCATATAACAATGCAGAAGTGAATATGACGGCGGAAAAGTGAAAGCAATCCCTGCTTTCACTTTTCCGGATAATACAATGATGTTCGTATTTTCTTTCATTGATTGATAGAAATGGGCTGTGCGGGATATTCGGAAAGGAAAACGGCATGTTGTATTTAAAAGAGGCAAATTACCGGGATGCAGAAAAAGAGTTTCTCTTTGTTCGTGAGATACCTGCTGAAGAGAACAGTTTCACAAACGAATGGAAGCACATTTCCCGCAGAGATTTTGAAAATATAACAATAAAAGAGATGATCGCATCTGCAGAGGGTAGAAACCTGCCTGAGGGATTTGTGCCGGAGACCTATTTGTTTTTATGGGACGACGATGAGATTGTGGGGCAGTTCCGCATACGCCATTATCTTTGCGAATCTTTAAGAACCGGAAGCGGGCACATTGGGTATTTTATTAAAAAAGAGTTCAGAGGAAAGGGATTTGCGAAAGAAGGACTTAGACTGGCGCTGGAAATGGCAAGAAAAATTATCCCGGAGGATGAAATATATCTGCGGGTAAACAAAGATAATCCCGCTTCACTCAGGGTGATGCTTCATAATGGCGGATATATCACCTATGAAGATGAGCATAAGTATTATGTGAGAATTAAAAAATAAATTCCCTCATATGCCGGTAAACGGTTATGAGGGAATTCTGTTTTATTCTGCTTCTGCAGTCTGAAGTCCGAACGGCAGATTTGACAGCAGTCGGGAAAAGATTTTCGTGATCTGACCGATTAGAATGGCAGCCACTATGGTTCCTTCTCTGACACCGCTCAGTCTGCCAAGAAAGACGAGTGCAAGCACTACGGAAATGCAGACCAGTGTCACGTCAAAGATGACCTTCATGTTTCCGAATTTTATCGGGGCGACTTTGCAGACAGCAAGGACGATACCTTCCCCTGCCGTGGTGATCAGATTGGCTTTAATCTCCACGCTGACACCCAGTGCCACCAGAATGATGCCCGCGGCACAGAAGAGCCACTGTTGAAAATATCCCGAACAGGTAAACGGTTCAAGGATAGATTCCGCCAGATCGATGACTGTGCCAAAAAGGACGGCAGCGGGCAGCTGAAACAGCTGAAACCATTCATACTGTCTGCGAAGTATGATAATCTGCAGAAGAACAAAACAGAAGTTCATAATGATCGTGGTGGTTCCTACAGATACTCCAAAAAGCTCTGAGGTTACGTAAGGAAGGCTGGAAATAGGTGAAGTACCCAGATCTGCTTTAATTGAGAAGGCTATGCCGAAAGCCATGATGATCAGGCCAAGGCACAGGCCGAACAAGCGAATTACAGGATAATCGATGTTTTTTATTTTATTTTTGCTCATCTGAGTTCTCCTTTCTTTCTCCTTTTTCTGTATGTGTCTGCATGGTGCTGCTCAGTTTTTCGAGCAGTTTTCTGAGCATCTCCTCTTCCTCGGCGGTAATTCCGCAGGTCGCTTCACTTTCGACATCCCGGAAAATATCCTGAAGACATAAAGCCGCCTCTCGTCCTCTCTGCGTGAGAGATACGTACAGAGAGCGGCGATTCCCGTTTTTCTGCCTGCGTGTCACAAGGCCACCTTCTTCCATACGCAGCAGAATGCTGCCTACCGTAGCAGGCTCGATTTCACAGTAAGCTGCGATGGTTTTCTGATCTGCTTCCTGATATTTCAGTAAAAACTCCAGAATTTTTGGCTGGCCAGATGTCAGGCCGATTTTGCTGACCCGGCTCAGTATTTTCTTTGAAAACATGGCATGGGTCTTCATCAGCAGATAATGCAGACTTTCCATTTTTATCCCTCCGTTCATCTGAATTATAGTAAGTATTCTTACTATAATAAATCTTATTATATTTCCGGCGACTGTTTTTTGTCAAGGAAAAAATTTTTTGCGTTCTATGATGGCTTGACTAAAATACCATAGAGGGGTATACTATATGTTGAACGGAGTATGTATCAGTCCGAAAAATGAAATGACAGAAAGGGGATATGTCTGATGGAAGAAAACAAATGTACAGTCTGTACAGAGAGGAGTAAGCACAGAGGAGAGAGAGAATACCGCGATTTGATCAATCGGCTCAGCCGTATTGAGGGACAGATTCGCGGCATCAGAAAAATGGTGGAAGACGAACGTTATTGCATCGACATTATCAATCAGGTTTCAGCAGTCAGCGCTGCGATCAATTCTTTTAATAAAGTGCTGCTTTCTGAGCATATTAAGTCTTGTGTCACAGAAGATATTCAAAGAGGCGGAACACAGATGGTCGATGAACTCTGTGCAACCTTGCATAAATTGATGAAATAGAATTGGCTGGATAGAGGTAATTTATGAAAGAAAAATTTAAGGTAACCGGAATGACCTGCTCTGCCTGTTCTTCCAGAGTAGAAAAAGCCGTAAGCCGGCTTTCGGGTGTGGAAACTGTAAGTGTCAATCTGCTGACGGGGACCATGCAGGCAGACTTTGACGAATCGCAGACAGACTGCAGCGGCATTATCGCAGCGGTGGAAAGGGCAGGATACGGCGCTTTTCGGGATGTTCCCGGACAACGCCCGCAGAACAGCAGTCGCAGTGGCTCTGAAACTGCTTCTCAGGGGGTTCAGGAAGAAATCCGCCGGATGAAGTACAGACTGATCTGGTCTGTGGCGCTGCTCATCCCTATGATGTATTTCTCTATGGGACATATGCTCCATGGCAGGCATGTGGATATGGAGCATCCGTTATCCAACATCCTGGCGCAGGTGCTTTTTCTGATACCGATTGTGTTTTTGAACAGAAAGTATTTTATAAAAGGATTTCCCGCCCTGTTTCGCGGCAGTCCCAATATGGACAGTCTCATTGCCATGGGTTCTGCGGCTGCCATTGTGTATGGGACTTTTGCTGTTTTCCGCATTGTTTACGGTTTTGAAACCGGAGATCTGCAGCTGGTGCATCGTTATGCGGGAGACATTTATTTTGAATCTGCAGCAATGATCCTGACTTTGATTACAGTAGGAAAGTATCTGGAGACCAGATCCAAAGGAAAGACGAGTCGGGCAATAGAAAAACTGATGGACATGGCGCCCAAAACTGCCAGAGTGGAACGGGACGGAAAAGAGACGGAAATTCCTGCGGCAGATCTGATCAGAGGAGATATTCTGCTGATTCGCCCGGGAGAGAGTATCGCTGCAGACGGAGAGATTGTCGGAGGAACCACCAGTATTGATGAATCTGCCATCACCGGAGAAAGTATCCCTGTGGAAAAACAGACAGGAGACAAGGCTGTATCGGGAACGATCAATAAGAGCGGGTTTATCAGAGTCAGATGCGACAGGGTAGGTGAAGACACCACCATAAGCCAGATTATCAGGCTGGTGGATGAGGCCAGTGCCAGCAAAGCACCTATTGCAAGAATGGCGGATAAGATTGCGGGAGTATTTGTACCGGTTGTCATTGCTGTGGCGGCGGTGGCTGCAGCTGTCTGGCTGATTGCCGGAAGCGGGGTTGAATTCGCGCTTTCCATTGGAATTTCGGTTCTGGTTATCTCCTGTCCGTGCGCCCTTGGGCTTGCCACACCGGTGGCGATTATGGTAGGAACAGGGAAAGGCGCTGAAAACGGGATTCTCATTAAATCCGGAGAAGCACTGGAAGCGGCTCACTCCATAGATACGGTGGTTCTGGACAAGACAGGAACCATTACAGAAGGTCAGCCCCGGGTGACCGATGTAAAGACCTTCGGAACGGATGAAGCGGAACTTCTCAGAATTGCCGCATCTCTTGAGACAGGCAGTGAGCACCCGCTGGCAGAGGCAGTGATGAACTATGCGGCACAGATGAATGTGCAGGTTCTTCCTGTCCGGGATTTTGAGGCTCTCTTTGGAAGAGGTGTGAAGGGCAATGTGAAAGGAAAAACATATTTTGCCGGAAACGCCGCTTTGATGCGGGAACAGGGAATCGATACCGGTAATATCGCATTGGAACTGAATATGCTTTCAGATCAGGGAAAAACCCCATTGATATTTGCTGATGAAAACCGGGTTATCGGTCTGATTGCAGCAGCAGATATGGAAAAGGAAAGCAGCAGGGCAGCTGTAGAGGCTTTTCGAAAAATGAAGATCGATGTGGTGATGCTGACCGGTGACAGCAGGCGAACAGCTGAAGCACTGAAAAAGAGGCTGCATATTCCAAGGGTTATTGCTGAAGTCCTGCCGGGGGATAAAGAGAAGGTTATTGCAGATCTGCAGGCAAACGGCCACAGAGTGGCCATGATTGGAGACGGTGTCAACGATGCGCCCGCTCTGGCGAGAGCTGACGTGGGAATTGCCATAGGCGCAGGCACTGACGTGGCTGTGGAAAGTGCCGATGCGGTGCTGATGAGAAACGATCTGATGGACGCAGTGACCTGCGTAAAGCTGTCTAAAGCAGTAATCCGGAATATCAGAGAGAATCTGTTCTGGGCCTTTTTCTACAACGTTATTGGGATTCCTGTAGCGGCAGGCATCTGGTATCCGCTGTTCGGGCTGAAGCTTTCGCCTATGATCGGCGCTGCCGCTATGAGTCTGTCCAGTGTATGTGTTGTACTGAATGCGCTGCGGCTGAGAAGATTTAAAGTAAAGAGAGTTTCAGGGGAGACGGCGGAAACGGAAACTGCCGGAGAACCTGAGAAAATAAACGGGAGGAAAAAAGAAATGAAATATGAATTGATGATTAAAGGTATGATGTGTCAGCATTGTCAGAAACACATGAGTGATGCGCTCAACGCGATGGAAGGCGTTACAGCCGAAGTGAACCTGGATTCGGGAATTGCTACGGTAACCAGCGACAGAGAAATTTCCATGGATGCTTTTGAAACGGTGGTCAGGGATGCAGGATATGAGCTGGTAAGATAAGCATGAAAATCAGTAATGGAAATAAAGCCGGGACAAAAGCCGTCCCGCTTTTTTTCTGTTTACGGAAAAAGCAGTTCAATGGGAGAAAGATTGGCATTTGCACGGACTTTCTTTACTCTGCTGCGACAATATGGTAGAATAAAGTACACTTGACAGAAAAAAGGGAGGACGGAAATGGATTTTAATAAGAGGAATATCAGAGTCATAATTCTGATCGCATTCTCCTGCATTTTGTTTTATCTGGGCGTAAAGAATATCGGACTGGTTTTACAGACACTCGGCGATATAATCGATATCATATTTCCCTTCATACTGGGAGCTGCCATCGCTTTTATTATCAATGTGCCGATGACCAGAATCGAACGCTGGCTTTTTCATAAAGCCACCCGGATAAAAAAGGGAAGAAGAGCGATTTCCTTTATTGTAACGCTTGCATTGGTACTTGGAATCATGGTAATCGCCATGTATATCATCATTCCGCAGATAGGACATACCCTGCTCTCTATAGCAAAGCAGATGCCTGTCGCTTTTGCCGCTCTGGAGCAGTGGATAACTGAGAACATGGGTGTATTTAATATTGCCCGCGGTATCATCGATCAGCTGGCTGTGGACTGGGGAGAGATTATCGGCAAAGCGTCTGAACTTATTCAGGATGCGGCCACATCCATGATCAACAGCGGGATTGGCGCAGTAACAAATCTGATCGGCGCGGTGGTCACTTTCTTTATCGGTTTTGTCTTTGCGGTTTATCTCCTTATGGCCAAAGAAAAACTGGCCGGTCAGGGAAAACAGATTCTGTACGCATTGTTCAGGGAAGAGACGTCGGAAAAGATTCTCTATGTTCTGGGACTGACGGGAAGAACTTTTTCCAGATTCATATCGGGACAGTGTCTGGAAGCATGTATACTGGGGGCTTTGTTTTTCATTGTCATGACGGTACTTCGGATGCCTTACACCATGCTGATTTCAGTAATGATTGCCTTTACGGCGCTGATTCCCATGGTGGGCGCTTTCATCGGCTGTGTTGCCGGCATATTTCTGATCCTCATGGTGAGCCCTCTGAAAGCACTGATTTTTCTGATCACCTTTCTGATTCTGCAGCAGCTGGAGGGTAACCTGATCTATCCGAAAGTGGTAGGAAACTCTGTAGGTCTGCCGTCTATGTGGGTGCTTGTCGCCATCACGGTTGGAGGCAGCCTGATGGGCGTAGCCGGTATGATCATTTTTATTCCGATCTGTTCAGTGCTGTATGCGCTGTTCAGATTATATGTAAAAAACCGCCTGCAGGAAAAAGGCGTCCCTTCGTACAAGTGGGAAGAAAAGGCGGAATTTGAAGAAAGCGTTATGCTGAAAAAAAGATGATGAAAGAATCCGGCAGGTGCGCTTTCAATTTCGCCGGAAACCGTGAGAGAAAAAGCCGCCGGCCCGGAACTGCTTTAATGAGTGAGAGATAAATCTTCAGCGGACTTTCTGGCCGCAGGCTGCCGGGCTTACCAGAACAAAACGGCGTTTCCAGGCAGTATAGATGAAACAGGCAGAGATAAAGGTCAGAAAGATCAGACTCAGCAGGAATCCTCCCGGATTTGCCGAAACTGCCCATTTACTGGTGTACTGGTAACGAGCGATGCTCCAGAATACTGCGGCAAACCCGCAGATGATCGGATAGAACCTGTGAAAATTGGCCGCGCCGAAATAGGCAGAGGCAATCAGAGGCAGCAGAACGAAGAAACCGGAGATGCACAGAGATACCAGAAAACTGCCGAGAACATAGAGCAGAAGACTTGCATCACCGGCTGAGGCCAGCAGTACCGAGAATTCTGCCGCAAGAGTCAGAGCGATGGCTGCGGAAAAGGGACCTTTTCTGTCGCACCAGCTTCCCGCTGCAAGAGGCCCCAGAAGGCAGGCTGAAAAGGAGAGCTGTCTGCTGACAGTAAGTACCTTTTCATTCAGCATCAGATAGGCTCCGTAATGGTAGAATGCATCGCCAAAGGCGCAGAAAATGATCATAGCTGCAGCAAACAGAGCCAGCATAGATACTGACGGATTGAGCACATAGAGCTGTTTTTTTTCAGAGAGCCTGTCATTTTCCGTTCCGTTTTCTTTCTTTTCTTTAAGACAGAGCAAAGCGGCGGCTGAAAAGGGTACTGCGAAAAGCAGTATATCAGCTTGCCCCCAGAAACACAGAGAAAGAAACAGGCCGGTTACCAGTCCGCGGCGGCCGGTTCGGAGCCTGCATATGAAAAGGGGCACTGCGAGCAGTCCAAGGGTAAAAAGATAATCTGTCATAGAAACCTCCAGGCTGTTGTAAGTGATGAAACCGGGAAAAAGAATATGAGACGGCCAAAGTACCGGACCTTCATATCTTCAGCAGCTATAAGCTTCGGGGAGCTTGAAATATTCCCGTGTATGTTTAGTCTGCGGCGGGAAGCGAAAAATATTGCAGGTGTTTTTTGCTATTTTTGTATAGTTTTTATGATTGAAAGGCTGACGGCATGAAAGAAACCGAATCCATGAATTTTACTTATATGGTCCGCTGTTCCGACGGCAGCCTGTATACGGGGTGGACCACAGATCCGGAAATGAGAATCAAAGCGCATAATACCGGGAAAGGAGCCAGATACACAAGAAGCAGACGACCTGTCAGCCTGGTGTATCTGGAGGCCCACGACACCAGGAGAGAAGCCATGCACAGGGAAGCGGTGATTAAGAAACTTTCCAGAAAGGAAAAGGAACAACTGGTGGATGAGTTTCAAAAGTTGTGATAGAATGTAAAACGTTATTGAAATACGATGAAAAGAAGTCAGAAATGAGGAGAGTTTTTTGAATAAGCTATTTAAAAAAGCGGCGGCTGTCTGTCTCGGTGTGATGCTGGCATTTCCCGCCGCGGTCTTTGCCGATTCGGCACAGGACGGGGAAAATACGACCGGTACTGACAACCGAAATTCCATTTCTATTGTGTTTTCCCATGACATGCACTCCCATCTCGAAAAATTCGGGAAGATCAGAACCGTTATCAAAGAGACGAAAAAAGAGAATCCACAGACCTTCGTTCTGGATGCGGGGGATTTTTCCATGGGCACAGCCTACCAGACAATCTTCAAGGAGGAGGCCTGCGAACTGCGGATGATGGGAGCTGTGGGATATGATGTGACGACACTGGGTAATCACGAGTTTGACTATCGCAGCGGCGGCCTTTCAGAAATGCTTCACAGCGCTGTCGAATCAGGCGACAAAGTGCCGCAGCTGGTCATTGCCAATATCGACTGGGAAAAAACGCTGGCGGACGGAGACCTGAGAGAAGACGGGAAGAAACTGCAGACAGCGCTGGAAAACTACGGTGCAAAGAATTACACTGTATTGAAACGGGGAAATGTCAGAATTGCAGTGTTTGGAATATTCGGCAGGGAATCGGCAAGTTACGCGCCGGAAAGCGGTACATTGTTCAAAGATCCTGTTGAGACGGCAACGGATATAGTGGAGGAAATCAGCGCTCACGAAAAAGTGGATCTGGTGGTCTGCGTTTCCCACAGCGGTACTTCTGATGACCCTGAGGAATCGGAAGATGAAATTCTGGCACAAGAGGTGAAGGGCATTGATCTGATTATCAGCGGACATTCCCATACAGAGCTTGAGCAGCCGATTGTTGTGGGAGAAACGATCATTGCTTCTGCCGGTCAGTACAACGATAATCTGGGCACACTGACTTTTACAGAAAAAAACGGAGAATATGAGCTTACGGACTATGAACTCAGATCGCTTGACAGCACTGTGAAAAGTGATGAGGCAACAGAGGAAAAGACGGCATATTTCAAAGAACTGGCAGACGAAGAGTATTTTTCTCAGTTCGGATACCGCTGGGATCAGGTGCTGACTGACAACCCGGTGGATTTTACCGATATCAGTGTTTTTGGAACAGAACAGGGAGAAGATACTCTGGGAAGTCTGATTGCGGATGCCTATAAATACGGAGTGAAAAAAGCAGAAGGCGAGGATTACACTGATGTGGATGTGTCGGTGGCACCGGCAGGGGTCATCAGAGCTTCATTTGCCAAGGGTGATATTACTGTTTCTGATGCATTTAATGCTCTCTCTCTGGGAACGGGAAAAGACGGAGTTGCAGGGTATCCGCTGGTCAGTGTTTATCTGACGGGAAGAGAACTGAAACTGGCGGCTGAAATAGATATTTCCATATCGGAAATTATGAGCCCGGCCAGACTGTACTTCAGCGGACTGTGGTATTCTTACAATCCTCACCGCCTGATTCTGGATCGGGCTTATGACATAAAGACGGGAGAAAGCAGAGACAGTCTTTCTGAAATCGAAGATGACAAGCTTTATCGTGTGGTGGCGGATTTATATTCGGCACAGATGCTGGGCACGGTTAATTCCATGTCTTACGGGATTCTGTCTGTGGCGCCGAAGGATGCGCAGGGAAATGAAATTACGGATTTTGAAGAGCATATTATTCATAAAGCGGACGGCAGCGAACTGAAAGAATGGGACGCTCTTGCCGGTTATCTCAAGTCTCTTTCGGGGAAAGAAATCGCAGAAAAATACGGACAGACGGAAGGACGGAAAGTGCAGGTGGACAGTCTCAGTCCCGTTCAGATTCTGAAACAGCCCAACAGATTTTTCTTTATGATCACAGCGGCTGCGATTCTTGTCATTGCAGTACTGGTACTTGTGACAGTGCTTCTGATAAAGACCGTCAGAAGAGTTCGTTACGGAAAAAACAGAATCCGAAAAAAAGATATGATATTCAGACGGAGATAGGAATCTTTTCTGCCGTATACTGAACGTAAATTTGAGGCTGAGGTAAAACAGATGGAACTTTCATCTGCTTTATCGCAGCCTCTTTGTCATATTTTCTATTTCCGTGACTGCCTGTGAAAAGGGCTGAATATAACGGTTTCCGATATATTCAGCCCTGACTCCTTATGGATTTATCTGTACGGACAGAGAATTACAGGTTGTGTCTGTAATACTCTGTCAGGCGTTCGTTTTCAGAAACTGCAGCCGTTGCGGCCGTTGAACTGGAAACTGATACTGTTGCCGTGACTGCCGCATCCGCAGGCGTTGTGACTGCCACATCCGCTGTCATGATTTCCGCATCCGTTATTGTGATTTCCACATTCGCTGTTCTGGCAGCCGCATCCTTCATTTCGGCAGCCGCCTGTACTTCCTTCATCTTCACAGCATCTGTTGCGCAGCAGCAGAGCATTGCTGTCATCATCGTATTCACCGCATTCACCCGGACGCTGTCTGCATCTTTCCAGATCATCGCACGGTATGTTTACGCTTTCCGCATTGGTTCTGAAAAGGGTCTGTCTTGTAACCTGAACTTCTGCCACAGGCTCTGCAACCAGACAGCCTGTTACGGTCAGACCGCATCTGTCTGCATGTTCAGCCGGGCAGATAACCGGATTCAGCAGATTTGCCTTTGCAGAGAAAGAAAAGTTGATAATCGGTGCGATTCCTCCTGTGGTGCAAGGCAGACACAGTTCAGAAACGGCAAAGGTGCTCTGTCCCGGAATATTTACATAGACATTCTTTTTTGTGGTCATCAGAAGTTTGAAATGTTTGCAGAAGCCGCAGCCGAAAGCGGTACCGCGAAGCACAATGGTCAGTCTTGCTCTGAAACCTCCGATGCCTGAGATGAGAAAGTATGCCTTTGTAGGAAGCCCTCTTTCCAGGCAGGCGCAGTCCGAAATCTTTGTCATCAGTTCGTTGGTAGACGCCATATATCTTTCGTTGAAGAAGTCAAGCCCGTCTACGGGAAGACCGTCGACTGTCACGTTGCACGGAGAAATGCAGGAAGGATCTGCAAGGTCAAAGTCGCTGACAATGACTTCTGTGCTGTCGATGACAAAATTGAGATCGCCGTCGACGACCGGTACAGAATCCCCGCAGCCGCAGTTACAGCTGCAGTTGCAATTACAATTGCAGTTACAGCCGCAGTGCTCTTTTTCTTTAACCTGCCCGTCATAGAAAGACAGCTGCTGATCGAAATTGTCCGGAGCCGCAGTCAGAGATGACATCAGAGGACAGGAGTTTATCCTTACATCTGAGAAAACCTTGTTCAGGTAAACCATTGATTCGTTGCACATGTTTTATTACCTCACTTTATTTTAGACATCCTCGCAGAGTGCAGAAAATACAGATTGGATTGACTCTGCGCAGACATAGCGTTTTGCTATGTAGCGGGCTAATTTATAGGTATGCAGCCGGCGATATTTAGGTGCAGAAAAAGTTTTGTGCACCAGATATAGTACAAGGATTTTGAAAAAAAGAGACCGAGAATTTTTTTTCAAAAAAATGGGGGATTTTTTTATAAAAGTGGGGATTAAAACTTGAAAAGTGGGGAAGGGTGGTGTAAAATGGAGAGGAATAAAATCGTATCACTGACTGCAAACGGAGGACGGGTCTATGTTCATGGGGACCTACAACAACTCAATAGATGCCAAGAACAGAATGATCGTACCCTCCAAACACAGAGATCAGCTGGGAGGCAGATGCGTACTTACCAAGGGAATGGACAAGTGTCTCTACATTTACTCCATGGGTGAATGGGAAAAACAGATGGACAAGATAGAGGCTCTGCCTGAGTCTGACCCCAAGGTAAGAGCCTTTATCAGACACTTCTGCGCTAACGCGGTGGACTGTGAGTTTGATAAACAGGGGAGAATCGTGATACCTGCCGAGCTGAAAGAGTATGCGGAAATTGATAAGGAACTTGTCACCATGGGAGCCATGAGAAAAATCGAGGTCTGGAGCAAGGAAGTCTGGGATGCCCCGGACAATGAAAATAAAATGGATTCTGAAGAATTTGCAGAGTCCCTGGCGCAGTATAGGTTTTAGGGAATGTAATGGAGTTTAAACATACTTCGGTTCTGTTGGAAGAATGTATCGAAAATTTGAATATCAAGGCTGACGGCGTTTATGTGGATGGAACGCTGGGCGGAGGCGGACATGCCTCCGAGATTTGCAGAAGGCTGTCGCAGCAGGGAACGCTCATCGGCATCGACCGTGACAGAGATGCCTTGCAGGCGGCAGAAGAGCGGCTTGCAGAATTCCGATGCAGGAAGCTTTTTGTTCAGAGTAACTATTCAGATATCAAACAGGTTCTGCAGCAGCTTGAGATAGAAAAAATTGATGGCGCATTATTGGATTTAGGGGTATCATCCTTCCAACTGGACAATTCCCAAAGAGGGTTTTCATACATGCATGACGCTCCTCTGGACATGAGGATGAGTCAGGATGATGGGTTTTCCGCATATGACGTAGTGAACGGTTATGATCAGAAAGAACTGACCCGTATCATCTCAAAGTATGGTGAGGAAAAATGGGCATCCCGCATAGCCTCCTTTATCGTAAACGGAAGAAAAAACGGACCCGTTGAAACCACCGGACAGCTGGTCGAACTGATCAAGGCGGCAATTCCTGCGAAAGCCAGAAGAGAAGGACCTCATCCGGCCAAACGGACATTTCAGGCGATTCGCATTGAAGTAAATGATGAACTGGGGCAGCTGGAAACGGCAGTGGAAGAGTTCTGTGATGTGCTTGCAAAGGATGGCAGGCTGTGCATCATTTCTTTTCATTCCCTGGAGGATCGAATAGTAAAAGAAATCTTTGCAAGACGGGCTGATCCGTGCACATGTCCGCCGGAGTTTCCTGTCTGCGTCTGCGGTAAGTCCGCCGACATAAAAAAGGTATCAAGAAAGCCAATCCTTCCGTCGCCGGAAGAACTGGAAGAGAATCCGCGCTCCAGAAGCGCCAAGCTTCGGGTCTGCGAGAAGATTATATGAGGTAGCGATGAGAAAGCAGGACAAAAAAAGAATACTGACAGGAACAGTACTGATCGGACTGATCTGCATTTTAATGGTTGTTATCACTGCCTATTCGGCAGAACTGAAATGCGAAAATAACGAGCTTCTGGCCAGCAATGAAGCTGTACAGGGTGAAATTGACACTTTGAACGTAAAGATTAAAAGTGCCAACAATATTGAACATATTGAGAAAGTCGCCACTGAGGAACTGGGAATGGTATATCCCGCCGAAGGGGAATGTGTTTATGTGTCAGAGGCAGACATGCCTGACGAAAATTTCGCCATGGAGCTGAGAGAGCAGGCATATAACTGAATAGGGAACGTATAATAGTTTTGAGATAATTTCATAAATGCAGCAGCCAGACAACTAAATAATTTCACCTGTCTGGCTTTTTTATTATCCGGCAATATGAATGCGGTATTTCCGGAGATTCAGAGCGAATGCACGCCGGCACTGCAAAAGCGGCATTGGCGCAGGAAAAGAGATTACATGGGAGTTAAGGGTTTAATGGCAAAGATTACAGGAAAAAATAAGAAAAGAATTGTGCTTACTTTCGCAATACTGGGATTTCTAATGGTACTGCTGGCATTCCGTCTCGCATGGATTCAGGTGGTTAAGGCAGAGGAATACAGCGAAATTGCCATCGATCAGCAGACCAGCGACATTCCCCTTGAGGCAAAGCGCGGTTCCATTTATGACAGAAACGGGGAGGAACTGGCTACCAGTGCAACCTGTTACACTGTATGGGTCAGACCTTCTCAGATCAGAGAAACCTATACCGATGCGAATATTCAGGAGCTTGCCGGCAAAATGGCGCTGATTCTGGATATGGATGCCGAAGAAGTGGAAACTCTGATGAAAAAGGAGCAGGCATTAGTCAAAGTAGCTAAATATCTGGATAAAGAAACCGCAGACAAGATCAAGGAACTGGATATCTACGGTCTGGAGATTGCAGAAGATACCAAGCGGTATTATCCTCTGGGCAATTTTGCTTCTCAGCTGCTGGGCAGCGTCAACGACGATAACGAAGGAAGAACCGGTGTGGAATATCAGTATGACGAGTACCTGAGCGGTGTTGCGGGCAGATGGATAAAGAACACCGATATCAACGGAAATACTCTGGCCTACGGTGAGGAAAAATATTATCAGGCAGAAGACGGGCTCAATGTGGTTCTGACCATTGATGAAGTACTGCAGCATTTTGCGGAGAACGCCATTGCCAACGGCATGAAAGAGACCAAGGCCAACAGAATCATGTGTCTTGTCATGGACCCTGAAACCGGAGATGTGCTTGCCATGGCAACCAATCCGGGTTTTGATCCAAACAATGCCACTGAGCCGGATACAGCCAGCGATTTGAAAAAATTTGAGAAGATGACCGATGAGGAGCAGACCACCTATCTGAACCAGATGTGGAGAAATCCCATTGTCAGCGACACTTATGAGCCGGGATCCACCTTTAAACTGATCACCACCTCTTCCGCCCTGGAAGAAGGAGTGACCACCATGAACACCACTTACCAGTGTAATATCTCTTACGAGATACCGGGCACCCATGAAGTGCTGCACTGCTGGAGTACGGTGCCCCATGGCACGGAAACTCTGAAAGAGGCTGTGGGAAACTCCTGCAACCCGGTACAGATTCAGCTGGGACTGGCGCTGGGCAAGGAAAAATACTATGACTATCTGGAAATGTTCGGAATTACCTCCACCAGCAAGACCAACATTGATCTGCCGGGAGAGGGAAGCGCTCAGGTTCAGTCAAAAGATGCCATCGGACCTGTGGAACTTGCCACCATGTCTTACGGTCAGGGTATCGCCATCACGCCGATTCAGCTGGTCACCGCAGTATGCGCCATCGGCAATGACGGCGTACTGATGCAGCCGAGAGTGGTAAAGGAACTGACGGATTCCGACGGAAATACGGTAAAGACTTTTGAGACAAAAGAGATCCGAAAGGTGATTTCCTCCAAGACCGCAGAAGACATGATGGAGATCATGGAATACGTAGTATCGGAAGGCGGCGGCGGAAACGCTAAAATTGCCGGATACCGCATCGGCGGAAAAACAGGAACCGCCGATAAACCATCTGCTTCAGGAGGGTATTCCAGTGATACTTACTCTTCCTTTATCGGCATGGCTCCCATGGAGGACCCTCAGTTTGTGATACTGGTAGTGGTAGACAGTCCGGAGGGTGTGCAGTTCGGCAGCAGTACCGCAGCGCCCATTGCAAAAGAGTTTATGGAAAATGCCCTGCCGTATCTGGGTGTGAATCCGAGCTACACAGAGGAAGAAGAGAAAGAACTGAAGTCTGAGTACGTTTATGTACCTGACATAACAGGAAAGAGCAGCAGCGACGCTATCGGCATTCTGGAAGGCAGCGGACTTGAATACAAGGTTACGCCGGAAACTGACAGTGAAAAGGCATTTACCGTTGTGGATCAGTATCCGAAAGCAGGCAAGAAGATAAAGAAAGGCGGCACAGTATACTTATACAGAGAATAGACAGAATATGGAATCGAGAGGATTACACTGAAACTTTTTGATTTGCTGCAAAACTGCAGCTGTAAAATACTTCAGGGCGGTTTTGACTGTCCTGTCAGTTCTGTGGAATACCACAGCAGATATGTCAGACCGGGAAGCCTGTTTGTCTGCATTGAGGGAACGGATACAGACGGACACCTTTATGTGGAAGAAGCAGTGAGAAAGGGTGCGTCGGCAGTCGTCTGCAGAGATCCGGAAAAAATCCGCAGAAGCGGAGGCCCTTTGGAAAATCTGAAAAAACCTGAAGGAGAACCGGTAACTATAGTGCAGACGGATGATTGCAGAAAAGCTCTATCTGTTATATCATCTGCGTTTTACGGAAATCCGTCACAAGAGCTTATCCTGTTTGGGGTGACAGGAACCAAGGGGAAAACGACCACATCTTATATGATTCGTGAGATTCTGAAACAGGCAGGAATCAGCTGTGGTCTTGTGGGTACGGTGGAAATCGACACAGGCCGGAGAATTGTGGAAAGCCGGAATACAACCCCGCAGTCATCGGATTTGCAGAAGTATCTGCGGGAAATGGCTGACAGCGGATGTAAAGCGGCAGTGCTGGAAGTTTCCTCTCAGGCGCTGATGCAGAAGAGAGTGGAGGGGATTGATTTTGACTGCGGCGTATTCACCAATCTGGAGGAAGATCACGTCGGCCCCGGCGAACATGCTGATTTCTATGAATATGCATACTGGAAATCCAGACTGTTCACCGGATGCAGGCGGGCTGTGGTAAATGGAGACGATCCTCACCTTGATTTGATCCTGAGGGACTGTCAGTGTCCTGTGACCACTTACGGTTTCGGCAGAAAATGCGGAATCAGAGGATGTGATTTTGCACATATCAGACTGCCTCGAAAATTAGGTGTGGAATTTCGTGTCAAAGGAGATTATAATATAGATTTAGTTGTAGGCATGGCGGGAAAGTTTTCCTGTTATAATGCCATGGCTGCAGCCGCCGCAGTGATGCCGTACTGCAGCGATGAGAAAGCGCTCAAAAAGGCGCTTCTCAATATCAGCGTGCCGGGAAGACAGGAAATGTTCGGAAGAGAAGGCGCGGTGATGATGGTGGATTATGCACATAACGGAACGGCTCTCAGGAGTCTGCTTTCGGCACTCAGACAGTACGAACCGAAACGGCTGACATGCGTTTTCGGCTGCGGAGGGCAGAGAGATCGCAGCAGGAGGTTTGGAATGGCGGAGGCGGCTGCGGAGTAT
This sequence comes from uncultured Eubacteriales bacterium, assembly GCA_949289445.1. GTDB lineage: Bacteria > Bacillota > Clostridia > Peptostreptococcales > Anaerovoracaceae > Senimuribacter. Next base: position 3,096 of record CASEOD010000023.1, on the reverse strand, counting down.
GCGGACTTTACCGTGGTGACATCCGATAATCCCAGAAGGGAACCCGCTGAACAGATAGCAGGCGATATTGCAGGCGTCCTGAAAAGAAAGGGCGCGGAGTACACGGTGATTCAGGACAGACGTGAAGCGATTTATCATGCGGTACGTCACAGTATACGCGGAGAAATCGTGGTTATCGCTGGAAAAGGACATGAAACCTGTCAGCTGACAGGGGATGAAAAAATACATTTTGACGACAGAGAAGAAGTCTGCCGTGCAATAGAAAAGGTGAATTATGAGAGAAATAACACTGGCCGAAATTGAAAAAGCTGTCGGCGGAAAGATTCTGGCAGGCAGCGGCAGAGAAAGGATTTCCGGCGTCTGCACCGACTCGAGAAAAGCGGAACCGAAGGATCTGTTCGTACCGCTCATCGGGGAGGTGCATGACGCACATCAGTTTATGCCTCAGGCCGCAGAAAGGGGATGCAGAACCTTTCTGACCGCAAGAGAAGATGCCGTGCCCCGGGGCAGGGATATAAAAGCGATTCTGGTTTCAGACACCACCAAAGCGCTGCAGGCTTTGGCGGCCTGGTATCTTGAGACATTGAACCTGAAAAAAATTGCCGTAACCGGCAGTGTGGGGAAGACCAGCACCCGGGATATGGTGTATTATATATTAAAGGAAAAGTTTGTGACAGGAACTACAGCGGGAAATTTCAACAATGATATCGGGGTGCCGCTGACTATCTTTTCCTTTGATGATACCATGGAAGCTGCCGTGCTGGAAATAGGCATGGATCATTTCGGAGAAATTCACAGGCTGGTTGATATAATACGACCTGATATTGGAATAATAACTAATGTGGGGATTTCCCATATAGAAAATCTGGGGAGCCGTCAGGGTATTCTGCAGGCAAAGATGGAGATTGTCGACTATTTTGGAAAGAAGAACACCCTGGTGATTAACAGTTCCAATGATATGCTGAAGACAGTGGAAAACAGCGGCTCATATGAGATCCTTACTGTGGGAGAGTCACCGGAAGCAGATTACTTTGTCCACCATGTGATTGACAGGGGTGAGGCCGGAATTTCGTACAAGCTGACTGCAGAAGGGAACGACCATGAGGTTTTTCTGCAGATTCCGGGCGCTCACAATGCTCTCAATTCGGCGCTGGCCATTGCAGCCTGCAGAAAACTGGGCGTTTCCTTTGAAGAGGCTCTGCGGGGACTTTCCGTCCTGCAGCTTACAGGAAAGCGTCTGACCATAAAAGAGACAGACGGGATAAAGGTAATTGACGATACCTATAATGCAGCGCCCGATTCGATGAAGTCGGCGCTGAATACGCTGATGCATACCGGAGGAGTGCGAAAAATAGCCATATTGAGCGGTATGAATGAGCTGGGGGATGATTCGCGGGAATATCACCGCGAAGTTGGAAGATTTGCCGCAGAACTGAAACCGGATCTGTTGATTACAGTGGGAGAAAAGGCTGCGGATATTGCAGAAGGCGCAGAAAAAACCGGAAAAATCAGAGTCCTTCACTTTGACGACAAGGACAGCCTTTACAGACTTTTAGGCAAGCTTCTTGCTAAAGGGGACACGGTACTGGTGAAAGGTTCAAGAGCCATGGAAATGGAACAAGTTGTCAGCAGAATTTTGAAAGAACAGGAGTAATAGATATGCATAGTTTTCAGCCAATTTTTATAGCAGTTCTGGGAATGCTAGCTTCATCAATAATGACTTCTCTGGAAATTCCCATTTTAAAACACAGGCAGTTTCGTCAGTTTATCAGAGAGGAAGGACCGCAGTCCCACCTTTCCAAAGCCGGAACACCGACTATGGGAGGGATTGCCATTTTTGCAGCTCTGGTACTGATGACCTTTATCGGAGGAGCGATATCCACGGATACCTTTGTTATGCTGGGGGTAACGCTGCTCTTCGGGCTTATCGGTTTCTTTGATGACTACATTAAAGTTGCCAAAAAACACAATCTGGGTTTGAGAGCGTGGCAGAAGCTGGTGCTGCAGATTCTGTTCGCTGTAGGGCTCGCAGTATATATGGCAGAGTTTTCCGGTTACGGTACTGACGTATGGATTCCGTTTATTGACAGATATATCGACTTCGGCTGGTTCTATATTCCTTTCGTGGCTTTTGTGGTTGTGGCCATGGCAAACGCGGTTAATCTGACTGACGGACTGGATGGACTGTCTTCGGGAGTAACTGCCATTGTGGCTCTGTTTTTTGCATATGTGGGCGTTCTGTACGGCTATGATTCTGCCATGGTTTTCTGTAGCGCTCTGTGTGGAGCCTGTCTGGGATTTCTGGTATTCAACAGATATCCGGCAAAGCTGTTTATGGGTGACACCGGTTCCATGGCGCTTGGCGGTGCACTGGCTTCTGCCGCTATCATTATGAAAGTGGAATTTCTGCTGGTCATTGCCGGACTTATCTATGTGATCGAAGCCCTGTCAGTGATCATTCAGGTGGTATATTTCAAGATGACCGGAGGCAAGCGTTTCTTCAAAATGGCTCCGATCCATCATCATTTTGAAATGTGCGGGATGAAAGAAAAGAACGTGGTGCTCATGTTTTATCTTGTGGCACTGGTGTGCTGTGCCGTGGCTTATCTGATAATGTGTATTTAATCTGCGGCGTATCTGCGGCATTTAATAAAAAACAGAAGAGGGTAGGAACTATGAATGCAAATCTGGAAAATATGAGAAATAAAAGAGTTTTAATCGTAGGACTGGGCAGATCGGGCATAGCGGCTCTGCAGGCTATGCTGCGCCTTCAGGCGGTGGTTTCGATTCAGGATTCCAAGAAAGAGGATGCTGTTGATCCTCAGCTGGTGACCTATTTAAGAAATAAAGGGGTGACCTGTTATTTTGATCATACTCCTGCCGACATGTCACAGTTTGATATGCTGATTTTGAGCCCGGGAGTCAGTCCCGAACTGCCGTTTATTGAAGAAGCGCGCAGAGCAGGCGTTGAAATTATCGGAGAACTGGAAATCGCTTTTCGTGTAGGTTCAGGAAACTATGTGGCGATTACAGGGACCAACGGAAAAACCACCACTACTACGCTGGTAGGTGAAATCTTTAAGGAATCGGGAAGAA
>CASEOD010000022.1 GCA_949289445.1 uncultured Eubacteriales bacterium | reverse complement strand
TATTGCATCGAATTCGTCGGCTGACTTACTGCTGGCGATTGTATACAGGGCACCGGAAATCACTGCCCCAATCAAAAATATGTAGCCGATTCCCTTTCCTCCAAGGGAAAAATCAGGAGAAAAAGCCACACATACCACAACACCGAAAAACGCAAGAATAATTGCGCCGATAGTTTTCCGGCTGTTTTTCTGTCTGAAAATCAGCGAACTGATTACAAGAACCATCAACGGAATGGTTGCTATGAAAATAGAAGACTCACTGGTTGTGGTGAATTTGATTCCCAGAGTTTCAAAAATTGCGTAAACACAGGGCTGCAGCACACCTACCAGAAGCACCTTTTTCACATTTTTCCCTTTATAACTGACCTTTACGAGGCGAAGTCCAATCAAAACCAGAAACAGTGCTGCCGATACAGACCATCTCAATGCCAGAAGCTCCATCACATCAAGATAGGCCAGTGTCACAGTAGTTCCCAGATACGACATTCCCCACATAAGAGCACAAAGAGGAACCAGCGCATAAAGAAACCATTTCTGATTTGTAATATTGTTTTTCATAGATGTCAAATTCCTTTGCGGTTATTTCTCCGCATCCAATACCCTTATCATATCACCGAATATCCCGTATGCTGTCTGCTGAATCTCAGGAGCGTGTTCGATAACTGAAAGTTTACCCATCAGATCGGTGGTGATGGAAACTACGGAAGTGGTACTGTCAACAGCAGCAAGCATATCTTCACGATCCACTTCCACAGGTTTGACAGAAGCCTTAACCCCGTTATCGGTCAGCTGCCCCCTGCATAAAAGCTTGATTACTTTTCCCCTCTCTGCAGCATTTTTAATATCTTCTGCTGTAATGCCTTCAATTCCTTTTCTGTCTACCTGTTCAGGGGTGATACCCGCTTTCATCAGCACATTGAGAAGAGCCGTAACTTTAGCGGCAGCATCATAACCTTCAATATCCATGGCGGGATCCGCCTCAATAAAACCAAGCTCTTTTCCGGCCTTGAGTATTTCATCATAGGGTTTTCCCTTTGCCAGCTCTTCCAGAATATAATTGGTTGTACTGTTAAGGATGCCTGAAATCTCCGTAACCTTGCAGAATTTTAAGGTATGTTCCACAAGATTGAAAACCGGAGTCCCGTCCATCACTGTCGTTTCATAATAAAAACACAATCCCCGTTCTTTTGCCTCTTTTTCCAGTTCATCGAACGCCCAGGCAATAGGTCCTTTATTTGCAGTGATTACATGACGGTTCAGGCTGAAAGCCTTTTTGATATGACTGATTGCCGGCTGTCCGGTAAAAATATTCAGAGGTGTCATTTCAATCACCACATGACAGTCCGCCTTTTCGACAACTTCAAGAGACGACAGGCTGCAAAGCCCCGGCGTATCATCTCCAAAAATCCCTTTTGTTTCGATATCCCTGAGCGCCTTTTCCAAATCAATGCCTTCAGAATTGACTATGGTGCCTCTGGACGCCGTAGAAATTGCCGTTACCAGAACATCCCGGCCATAAACAGCTCTGATTTCTTCCTGTTTTTCCAGCAGCATTTCTGCAAAAGCCCTGCCCGCGTTTCCAAATCCCAAAAGGGCTAACTTCAATTCATTCATCATACTCCTCTTTCCAGAGTTTCCGTTTTTCACACCGCCATCTTCTTACAGCGCAAAAAAACGCATCCTCCTATTATTGTTTATCTACTGTTCTTCCTCACGAAGAAGAGAGCGTATTCTGTGATTCAGCATATCCAGAGCTACTACGTTAAATCCACCTTCTGGCACAATAATGTCCGCATTCTTCTTACTTGGCTCCACGAATTGTTCATGCATGAGTTTTACAGTTGTCAGATACTGAGTCACCACGGACTCCAGCGTTCTCCCCCGTTCCTGCACGTCTCTCAGGATTCTTCTGATAATACGCACGTCTGCATCAGTATCCACAAATACTTTAATGTCAAAGAGATCCAGCAGCTCTTTGTTTTCAAAGATAAGGATTCCCTCTACCACAATTACCTTTGCGGGCCTTACTATCACAGTTTCCTCTGATCTGTTATGGATCGTAAAATCGTAAACCGGACGTTCAATTTCTTCCCAGCTTTTCAATCTTCTGATATGATC
>CASEOD010000021.1 GCA_949289445.1 uncultured Eubacteriales bacterium | reverse complement strand
TCCATATTCTCTATTTCCTGCAGGATGATATTCTGAATAGAGTTTTCCATCCTGTCCACGGCACGCTCAGCTCCCTCCATTCTCTTGCCAAGAATAGCATCAGCCTCGTTGAACAACAGAATAGGAGCCGCCTCCGACCTCTCCACAAGAAACCTGTACTTATTGAATACATTCTTTATATTCTTCTCACTTTCGCCCACCCAGCTACTCTTAATCTCAGAGATATTCACACGCATGATGTTTCTCCCGGTCCGTCTCGCCAGCTGATAAACCGTCTCCGTCTTTCCCGTTCCCGGAGCACCGTAGAAAAGACATGCAAATCCACTGCGGAGACCCTTTTCCTTCAGACGCCTGCAAATGTCAGAAAAATTGTTCTGTTCCAGCAGACCTGCCAGCTGGTTTATCCAATCAGTCACCCTTCTGTTATAGAACAGTTCCTTTGCGGGCAAAGACCTGCAGTCCATAAGCAAAGAGGAGAAATTTCCGGATGAGTTGTCCGAACCACTGGCCTTAACCCCGAACAGAAAGGTTCTCTTCGTATCCTCAGTAAGCTTATATTCCTCCCTGTTCACCATCCCGTCTTCATTGCAGAACTCTATCAGATTCAACTTCTGAAGACAGTGCTTACCCTCCATCAGCAGATTACATACAGACTTGAAATGATATTTGTTACAGCACATCTCAGCAATGTCCTGCTGCCTTACATTTTCCTCTCTGTTCTGAATAAACGCGTCACACATAAAAAGGAAGAGAGCCAGATTATTGACGTCAAGTTCCAATGCCTTAGTCCTGCTTGCAAAATCCAGATGCAGATTGTTCTCAATCAACTCCACCACATCGTTCTGAAAGCTCTCTATACTGCACTCCTCATTCACCCGGCAATCAATATACTCATTAAGTTTACCGAAAAACTCGCTTGTTGTCAAACTCTTAGGCACCTCATACTTATACGCCTTGTTATTCTTGAGATGCTCTATTACCACAGGAGGTACCCTGTAAGTAAGATTATCATCCCTTCTTCCCCTTGTACAGGCAATAAGATGTGATTTCACAAGTCCATCCACATCAGCCGAGTACTTGAGCATCTTTATATACTTACAGTTCAGGTAGTCCGACAAATCATTGAGCTCAATCCTTGTATCAAAACTTCTGTTCACCATCAGAGCCAGCACCACAGCCTGCATTCTGTTGATACCCAACTTGCGCGATACATAACCAATCTGTCCTTCAACCTCATTGAAGAACTCATCACTCAGATGCGAATTCTCAGCCTTATCAGCAATCACCTCTATACACTCCAAAAGATTCATACGCTTTGTGCTCATGATTATATGTATTAATGTTAATTACTTCCTTGATTATGACACAAAGGTACGGCGGGCTTGCACATATATCATGTGCATAAGAGATAAAATATCGCAAATCAGCTATCTTTCTTCGATATATTTCAGATGCAGTTCATAATTATACTTACCATCATTTCCTTTTCCTCAATCCTTGATTCAGCAATCATGATTGTTAGTGCTACAAGAGTGTAATCAGCTATTCTTTTATTACCATCTTCATCATAAAGAATACCGTTTTTATCTAGAAA
>CASEOD010000020.1 GCA_949289445.1 uncultured Eubacteriales bacterium | reverse complement strand
GAACAGGAGTGACACTGAAATCATTCATAGCACATTGACCTCATTTCATCGTTCATCGTTAAAAATAATTTCAAACGTATTGAAGCGCTTGAAGCGGCTATGCCGTTGTGCAAAGAATTCTCCCTTTTTACTTTTATATGACCAACAGCATCAATTTTTATATTTTCTGGTCTGATATTTGGATAAATATCTTCGCCATATACATATTCCAATGCATTAGCTATTTGCTTTATGATTGAAATGGCTGTGTCAAATGCCAGTGTTCCTTCTTGGTGTCTGCTGTTAATCCAAACTTGCGGTTTTATTTCCTCAGCATATCTTTTCATATTTTTTCTGCCTCCGGCTTTTTCAGGCGGGCCTCCCGCTCCTTTTTGAGCTTTGCATTATACTCTGTGCGCCGCCTGCGGGTATTGGCGCTACGGAGCTTGATGAGCTGTTCAGAAGATAATTTCGGCGGCTGTTTCTTGAGAAACTCCAGACAGAGCGCCTGCTGCTTCCTGAACGCCTCCAGCGCTTCCGTATAGCGTGACTGATTTCTGATCAAAACTGCATAATTCAGGGAATGGACAATGCTTTTGAAGGCATCCACCTGCTGATCCAGATTGCGGTACCATGCCGGTGTGATTCCCGTGACTTCGGATACCTCAAAATGACCGGAAACCGCATGATAGGATTCTGCAATGCTCCGATAGGACAGATTGGAAAGAGTATCCGACAACTTCTTCACCTTGTCCAGAGACTCCGGCAATTCACGTGTCAGCAGTTTTTTATTGAGATCATTGAGCACCTGTTCCACTCTTGCGGCTGTCAGAGTCGGCTTCTTCGGATCAAAGCGGAGCGCCTTCTGCTCAGACTTTACAACAGATTTGCGGTCTGTTCGTTTCCCTGTGCCGCGTGATGCCTGTGCAGCCGATGCACCGCAGATACAGAATACACATACGGAAATACAAATCTTATTCCACATATTCAAACCTCTTGATTTTCCATTTCTTTGTCCACGGATCAAAACAAAGTGTCATTACAATTTTGGATTCGGCGCTGATCTTATCCGCACCGAGATCATATTGTCCTTTTTTCACGCCTGTTATTTTATCTTCCAATTGATTAGGAGCACCATTAAGCACCTTTGGACTACTATCTCCTCCATCCTCAATTTCTTTTAGAGTGGAAGGTCTGATATAACCTGCTCTGCGGTATGCCTTATAGGCATCATTCCCCTTAGTTACTGCATTATCTTTGTAAGTCTTGTCGGCTTTTCCTGAGCCTGCCCAGTTCTTGAAGATAGTTATGCCATTTTCATCCGAAGACCCGATGTCCCTGATGGACTGTCCAACCGCAATAATGTAGACAGTCTCATAGGGGTCTGCCGCAACTAGATTCATAATCTTTCCTACAAGCTGTTCCTCTTCGGCATCCGTTGTTTTTGAAGACGTTTCTTCTTCTGGAGAAGCTGATTCTCCTGTTTTTGGAATAGAAAACAGCGCGGTTCGCAATTTAGTTACAGTCTCTTTCAGAGCTGGCTTTTTCTCAGAATCAATTGTGGTCAGGGCATCAACCTCTGTTTCATCCATCAGCAGATCAGAGCGTTTTTCAAAACGCAGGATTTCAGCCCGCTTCATAATAAGACAGGCGAGACAGCTATCTTCTTTATGGTTGGAAGTATCTTTTTTAGAATAGACCGGGTATATTGATGAGGTTCCCGTTGCACCTAAAATAGATTTATCATCCGCCCCGATTCCAGCCTGATGTAGTTCTGTGTGAAATGGAATTTGGTAAAAAAGCGTCTCCAGCACAAAGTGCTCATCGGTATTCAGATTGATCAGTCCGAAACGGCTCTTCTTATCCGTCAGAGTTACCTGATCCAGAATGTTGGCATCGCCTTTTGCATACTCTTCTCCGCCTTGTGTTTCACCGGATGCAAAGACTCTGCTTTTCTTAAGATTCAATGTT
>CASEOD010000019.1 GCA_949289445.1 uncultured Eubacteriales bacterium | reverse complement strand
AGAAATTGGAAAGATATTCCTCTTTTTAAAGATGTAACTGATGAGCAGTGGAACGACTGGCACTGGCAGGTTTCCCACAGATTATCCACAGTGGAAGAAATCTGTCAGGTTGTAAACCTGACAGAACAGGAAAAAGCTGATATCGAAAAGGTACTGGGCGGTTTCAGAGTTGGTATTACTCCGTACTATGCTTCTCTGATGGACCCGGATGATCCGAGATGTCCTGTCAGAATGCAGGCTGTTCCTACACTGGCTGAAATGCACAGATCTGAAGCTGATGATGCTGACCCGCTTCACGAAGATGCTGACTCTCCGGCTCCTGGTCTGACTCACAGATATCCTGACAGAGTTTTATTCTTAATCACTGACCAGTGCTCCATGTACTGCCGTCACTGCACAAGAAGAAGACTTGCAGGTGAAACTGACGGTGCAAGATCCAGAGAGGATATCGATGCATGTATCGATTATATCAGAAGAACTCCTGTTGTAAGAGACGTTCTTCTGTCCGGCGGTGACGCTCTGTGCGTAGAAGATGATACACTGGAATACATCATCAGTGAACTGAGAAAAATCGATCACGTTGAAATCGTAAGAATCGGTTCCAGAACTCCGGTTGTAATGCCTATGAGAATTACCGACAATCTGGTTAACATGCTGAAGAAGTATCATCCAATCTGGCTGAACACTCACTTCAATCATCCGAAAGAACTGACACCGGATGCAGCAGAAGCTCTGAGAAAGCTTGCTGATGCAGGTATCCCTCTCGGAAATCAGTCCGTACTGCTCAGAGGCGTTAACGACTGCAAGCACATCATGAGAGAACTGGTTCAGGCTCTGGTTAAAAACAGAGTAAGACCTTACTACATCTACATCTGCGACCTGTCCGTAGGTATCGAACACTTCAGAACATCTGTTGCGAAGGGTATCGAAATCATCGAAGGTCTGAGAGGACACACTTCAGGATATGCAGTTCCTACTTTCGTAGTAGACGCTCCTGGCGGTGGCGGAAAGACTCCGGTAATGCCTCAGTACGTAATCTCCGAAACTCCTGACAAGGTAATTCTGAGAAACTACGAAGGCGTTATCACAACTTATACGCAGCCTCGTCTGCCTGATCTGAAGTGCACATGCGACTACTGCACAGGCAAGAAGACTTACAGATACGAAGGTGTTTCCGCATTGGGAGAAGGCTTACAGATCAAATCCATGGAACCTGCTCACCTGCTGAGACACGAAAGAAACAAACACTAATCAACTTACATTCGTATAGGGAGGCTGTGGTCTCCCTATACGTGTCAATACGAAAATCAAGTACCGGCGGGAAAGATTTAAAAAGCAAACTGAACAGGAATTAAAACATGGGTTTACTTTACGACTTATCAGAAAAATATAAAACGCTGTCCATTGTAGGAATGGCCAAAAATGCCGGAAAGACCACGGCTCTCAACTATCTGATAGAAGAGGCCGATGATGAGGGAATCAGACTGGGCATTACTTCTACAGGCCGTGACGGAGAAACCCAGGATCTGGTTACAGGTACAGAGAAACCGAGGGTGTATCTTTACGAAGATACCATTGTATCGGTGCCGACACAGCTTTATGAAATGGCCGAAGCGGGGCTTGAAATTGTCAAAAAATCCGATTACAGAACGTCTATCGGAGATCTTCTGCTGTGCAGAGTTGCGGACAGCGGCTATGTACAGATTGCAGGTCCTGTTGCAACTGCGCACACAAAAAAAATGTGTGAAGAAATGTTTGGAATGGGCTGTGAACTGATTCTTATTGACGGCGCCATCGATCGCAAATCTATCGCTTCACCGGAAACTTCAGACGCCATTATTCTTTCAACCGGCGCAGTTTTATCACGAAATATGAAAAAAGTCATAGAAGACACGGTACATATTATCAGTCTGTACAGTCTTCCACAGCTGGAAGAGGGACAGGCGCGGAAGCTGATTACCGAAAATATGGCTGAAGAAAAAATCACTCTGATCAAGAACGGAAAGGCGGAGCTTCTGGACCTGGCCACGGGACTTGGCTCCAGCAGGTTTATTGACGAGGCCATCGACGATGATACGCAGTACGTATATATTCCGGGAGCTTTTACCAACAGTGTAATTGCGGATATTCAGCCGGAAAAGCTGAAGCGGGTGCATTTTGTGCTGAAAGATCCGACCAGGATTTTCATCAGTCAGATGGACTGGGGAAAGCTTCGGAAAAAACGCTTTTCTGTCAGTGTAATGCAGAATATCAAGGTTGCAGCTGTAACTGTAAATCCTGTAGCACCAAGCGGCTATTCTTTCGATCATCAGGCTCTGAGGGATGCAATGCAGGAAGCGCTGCCTGATATTCCGGTTATTGATGTAAGAATATAAACAGGAGGAGATTTATGAAACATGGCTCAAACAGACGGCTTGCCAACGTCAAGACCAGATCGGAGACGGGGCTTGACTATGTCATGTCGCAGATCGATCTGAATACTCCTTTTGGTAAAGATATATTAAAAGCGACAAGGCCTTTTTTTCCGGGACAGGAAGAGGAACTGAGGCATGAGCTTGACAGAATTGAGACTATGATTCGGTTTACAGAAGCCAATCAGCGGTCACTGCCTCTGCTTGCAGAAGCATTTATGGAAATTAAGGATGTCACCTACACCATTGAGCGGAGCGCCAGAAACGCTCTTTCCGTGGTGGAACTCTATGAGATAAAGACGCTGCTTCTGATGATGAGAAAAATCGATCAGATCTGCCGGCAGACGGATACACCGGTGCCGGAGGAGTTTATCCTGGAGCCGACGGAGGAACTGCTGGATGTGCTGGATCCGGGTAAAGACAGGATCAATACATTCTACATCTACGACGACTTTTCTGAAAGACTGGCGCAGCTGCGCAGAGAAAAACACGGTACAGAGGTGGCTATCCGTAAAAAACAGAAAGCACGAAAGGAAGAGATCCGAAAGGAGTACGGTATCGTCCTGACTCCCAAGTTTGACTGTGCCGTTTCAAAAAACAGCGGCGAACTGGAAAAATACGGACAGGTTCCGGATCTGCAGCAGGTCAGCGAAGACTATATGACCGTAACTTTTGAACTGAAACCCGGTGAAGAGGTCTATGCTCTGACAGCCCGGATGGAAGAACTGATTACTCAAATAGAGGATGAAGAAACTGCAGTAAGACAGAAGCTTTCTCTGAAAATCTCCGAATATGAAGAAATTCTGAAAGAGAACTGCAGGCGCATCGGCGCTCTGGATGTAGCTTTGGGAAAGGCTCTTTATGCAGTGAAACACCGGTGTGTAAAGCCGGAGATTTCCGATGAGCATATTGTGGAAATTACTGAGGGAAGGCACCTTCAGGTGGAGGATGTGCTGAGATCCAAAGGAAAATCATATTGCCCGGTCAGCATCAGTCTTTCTGACGGTGTAACCTGTATTACGGGGGCCAACATGGGCGGCAAGACCATATCTCTGAAGCTTTCCGGTCTGGTTCCTATCCTGGCGCAGTATGGGTTTTTTGTACCGTGTGAGAAGGCGACGGTGGGACTTTCCAATTATATGCAGATTCTGATTGGGGACAGTCAGTCGGTGGAAAGAGGTCTTTCCAGCTTTGGCAGTGAGATGGAGGAACTGAAAGAGATTCTCGATCACAGTGAAGACCGGTCTCTTCTGCTCATCGATGAAATTGCCAGCGGCACCAATCCCGTGGAGGGACTGGCTCTGACAAGAAGTCTGGTGGACTATTTGAAGGGAAAACCGTATATTACCCTCATGACTACGCATTTCGAGGCAGTTACAGAGGAAAACGACGTAAAAAACATGCAGGTGAGAGGCCTGGCAGGCGTTGATTTTCAGAAACTGGACAGCGAGCTTCGATATGCGAACAGGAAAGAGCGGATCAATATAATTTCAAAGTATATGGACTACAGGCTGTATACTGTGGAAGAAAACAGACAAATTCCAAAGGACGCGTTAAATATCGCGAAGATGTTAGGCATCAATAAGGAAATTATTGATGGAGCACAAAAATACATAAAGTAAGGAGAGAGAAAAGGATGAAAAGCAAATTAAACCTTGACCCAAAAGTAGTTGACAGTGCTCGTTCTCATGCTGCTAACATTGCAAAAGACATGCAGGAGTTTATTGACAGACACACTACTGTCAGCACAGAGAGAACGATTCTGAGACTTTTGGGGGTTGACGGCGTGGATGATGTAGACACACCGCTGCCGAACGTTGTAGTTGATCAGATCAAAGAAGCCGGCGGACTGCCGAGAGGTGTGGCTTACTGGATCGGAAACGCTATGGTGCAGACCGGCAAGAATCCTCAGGAGATTGCTGAGGAGATGGCTGCAGGAAAGCTGGAAATTACCAAGCTGGCTACTTGTGACGTAAAGGAAGCAGAAGCTGCAATCATGCCTTTGGTTCACGAATCTCTGAAGAAGATTAAGGCTCAGACCGCAAAGAGACAGGAACTGCTGGAACGTCTGGGTGAAGGCGCTCAGCCTTATCTGTATGTAATCGTAGCAACCGGTAACATCTATGAAGACGTTATCCAGGCTCAGGCTGCTGCAAGACAGGGAGCTGATATCATTGCAGTAATCAGAACCACAGCTCAGTCTCTTCTGGACTATGTTCCTTATGGTGCAACTACAGAAGGTTTCGGCGGAACTTACGCAACACAGGAAAACTTCAAAATCATGAGAAAAGCTCTGGATGAAGTTGGAGAAGAAGTAGGCAGATACATCAGATTATGCAATTATTCCTCCGGTATGTGCATGCCTGAAATCGCAGCAATGGGCGCTCTGGAAAGACTGGACGTTATGCTGAATGATGCGATTTACGGTATTCTGTTCAGAGATATCAACATGCAGAGAACTCTGGTTGACCAGTTCATGTCCAGAGTAATCATCGGTTACTGTGGCATCATCTTTAACTCCGGTGAGGACAACTATCTGACTACAGACGATGCTTATGAAGCTGCGCACACAGTAACTGCTTCCCAGTTCATCAACGAGCAGTTTGCGGTACTTGCAAACATCAAGGAAGAACAGATGGGTCTGGGTCACGCATTTGAAATGGACCCTGGCATGACTAACGGATTCCTGTACGAACTGGCTCAGGCAATCATGGCAAGAGAAATCTTCCCGAAAGCAAGTCTGAAATACATGCCTCCTACAAAGTTTATGACAGGAAATATTTTCAAGGGCAACATTCAGGATGCTCTGTTCAATCTGGTAGCTATCTGGTCAGGACAGTCCCTGCAACTTCTGGGTATGCTGACAGAAGCTATCCATACTCCGCATATGCACGACAGATATCTGTCTATTGAAAATGCGCAGTACATCTTCAACAACTGCAAAGATATCGGTTCCGAAGTAGAATTCAAGAAAGACGGTATCATTCAGCAGAGAGCGCAGACTGTTCTGAAAAAAGCCGATGATCTGCTTGCAGAAGTTGAAAAAGAAGGTCTGTTTACTACGATTGAAAAGGGAATCTTCGGCGGCGTGAAGAGACCGAAAGACGGTGGTCACGGTCTGGATGGCGTTTGCACTAAGGACGAAATGTATTTCAATCCGTTTATCCCTATGATGCTTGGAGGTGAAGAATAATGGCAGCAGAATGCAAAGCAACCAGCACCGTAGATTTAACCAAGGTTAAGCCTTATGGTGATACATTAAACGACGGAATGACCGAAATGGCATTCACGCTTCCTGTACCTTACGGTGAAGAAGCAGAAGAAGCTGCAAAGCAGCTGGTAAAGAAAATCGGTTTTGAAGAACCGAACGTAACTTATTACAAGGAACTGTGCCCGGGATTTACTTTCTTTGTAGTATATGCAAAGATGCAGGCAACTGTTGACTTTACAGCAATCAATGTGCCTAAAGTTGAGGGTACAACCATGGACCGTGTAGAGTGCGGCGAATGGATTGGTGAACATATCGGCAGAGATATCGTAGTGGTTGGCGCTTCTATCGAGTCTGACGCTCACACTGTAGGTATCGACGCTATCATTCAGATGAAAGGTTTCCACGGACACTTCGGTCTGGAAAGATTCAAGAATGTAGTTCCTTACAACATGGGTTCACAGGTTCCTTGTGAAGCTCTGATTGCAAAAGCTAAGGAAGTAAATGCTGACGCAATTCTGGTTTCTCAGACTGTAACGCAGAAAGACATTCACATTCAGCAGCTGACCAAGATGGTAGAACTGCTTGAAGCAGAAGGACTCCGTGACAAGGTAATCCTGACTTGCGGCGGCCCTAGAATTTCTCATGAGCTGGCTCAGGAACTGGGATACGATGCAGGATTCGGTCCTGGCAAGTATGCAGAGCATGTTATGAGCTATATCATGCAGGAAGTGGAAAAGAGAGGATGGCAGGATAAGGCTGATATCTCCGCTCGCTAAGTCCGTCAGGGATAAATTCTGTAAAAAAGTTTGACAATTTCATAGCACACATAAAGGGCGTTGAAATTTCAATCTTCAACGCCCTTCAAAAATGTATGATAAAATCTTGACAAGCATACCTCGGAGTACTATAATACTGGTGGACATTAGTCTGCAATACATTATAATATTTAGAGATGAAAGGATATGTTTAAGAAATTATCAAACGCATGTGTAAATTTGGTAAACAGATTCCTGCCAGACCCGTTCATTTTTTGTATAATTCTGACAGTAATTGTGTTTATCGCAGCCATTCCTGCTACAGGTGCAGACGTTATTACGGTCGTAGGCGCCTGGGGCGGCGGTGTCTGGGGTTTGCTCGCATTCTCCATGCAGATGGCTCTGGTACTTGTACTGGGCAACGCTTTTGCCAACGCGCCGGCAATTAAGAAGGTTGTTGCATCGATTGCAGGTCTTGCAAAAACTCCGACAAAGGGTATAATCGTTGTAACCTTCTTTTCTCTGATCGCCTGCTGGATCAACTGGGGATTCGGACTTGTTGTAGGTGCAATTCTTGCAAAAGAAATTGCAAGACAGGTAAAGGGTATTGACTATCGTTTGCTGATTGCATCAGCTTATTCCGGATTTGTCATCTGGCATGCCGGCTTTTCCGGCTCCATCCCTCTTGCTCTTGCAACTCCGGGTAAAGAAGCGCTGATGACTGCCACCGGTGGTGCGGTAACGGATGTAATTCCAACTTCAGAAACCATTTTTGCTCCGTACAATCTGGTTATTGTCGGTGTAATTCTGGTTTGTCTTCCGTTTATCAATGCGAAGATGCATCCGTCTCCAGATCAGGTAGTAACTGTTGATCCTGCCCTTCTGGTTGAAGAAGAGCGTGTTTACAAAAAACCTGAGACTCCGGCCGAGAAAATAGAAAACAGCATGATTATGTCTGCAATAATTGCTGTTGCAGGATTGGTATATTTGGTGTATTATTTTATTAACAACGGTTTCAACTTAACGTTGGATATTGTTAATTTAATATTCCTGACATTGGGAATCATCTTCCACAAAACACCGATCAATTATGTGCATGCAATTTCAGAAGCCACTAAGGGAGCAGCGGGCATTATTCTCCAGTTCCCGTTCTATGCCGGAATCATGGGATTGATGACCTTCAGTCTGGAAGGCGGCAGTTCTCTTGCCGGTGTAATCAGTGACTTCTTTGTATCCATTTCAAACGATGTTACCTTCCCGCTGTTTACTTTCCTGTCCGCAGGTATCGTAAATTTCTTCGTACCTTCCGGCGGCGGTCAGTGGGCTGTGCAGGGACCGATTATGATGCCTGCAGGTATGGAACTGGGAGTAGATCCTGCGATTACCGGAATGGCCATCGCATGGGGAGACGCATGGACAAACATGATCCAGCCGTTCTGGGCTCTTCCTGCTCTTGGAATTGCAGGTCTTTCTGCAAGGGATATCATGGGCTACTGTCTGATAACCTTGTTCTTTGCGGGAATAGTAGTTTGCGGCGGATTCCTGATTGTCGGACTAATCTAAACTTAAACTAAAGAATTAGAAAGGTTGATTTCAATGATTAACAAAATTATGACTGCTGATGAAGCAGTTGCAGGTGTTAAAGATGGCATGACCATCATGGTCGGCGGCTTCCTCGGAACAGGTTCTCCGGAAGTCCTCATGGACGCATTGGTAAGAAAAGGTGTTAAGCATTTAACCGTAATCGGAAACGATGGTGGTTTGGACGTTGGACAGCCTGCAGGCGAGTTTGGCGGAAAAACTGCAAGAGGTATCGGCAAACTGCTGGAAAACCATATGGTGGATCATCTGATTGCGTCCCATATCGGCGTAAACCCTAAAATCAATGAACAGATTGCTGAAGGTACTCTGAAGTATACTCTGGTTCCGCAGGGAACATTGGCTGAAAAGATCAGAGCTGCAGCTTACGGTCTTGGCGGCGTTCTGACACCGACAGGCGTAGGTACTCCGATGGAAACAGAAGTTGACGAACTGGGAAGAAAAAAGAAAGTTGTAGAGATCGAAGGAAAGAAGTATCTGTTTGAGATGCCTCTGTATGCCGACTATGCTTTCATCAGACCTACTGTGGCTGATAAGTTCGGAAACTACTATTGTTCCAAGACTACAAAAAACTTCAACTATGTAATGGCAGGCGCTGCAAAGCACACTGTAATTGCACCGGAAAAAATAGTTGAAATTAATGAGATCGACCCTGACTACTTTGCAGTTGCAGGTGTTCTGGTAGAAGCTATTGCGGAAGGAGAAAAGAGATGGCAGATTTAAAACAGAGAATTGCGAAAAGATGCGCAAAAGAATTCAAAGACGGTGATTTTATTAACCTGGGAATCGGCCTTCCGACTATGGTAGCTGACTATATCCCTGAAGATATCGCAGTTACCTGCCACTCCGAGAACGGTTTTGCGGGAATTGATGCGATTGCGGATGAATCCAATCTGGATGTTGATATTATTAACTCCGGCGGTACATATGTAACTGCTCTGCCGAGAGCAAAATTCTTCGATACAGCCGAGTCCTTCGGTCTGGTTAGAGGAGGACATGTAAAAGCAACAGTATTAGGCGCAATGGAAGTTGCTGAGAACGGTGACCTTGCAAACTGGATTGTTCCGGGCAAGAAAGTTGCCGGAATGGGCGGCGCTATGGACCTTTGCGCAGGCTGTCCTGAGGTAATCATCGTTATGATGCATACACAGAAGGGTAACCATAAGATTCTGAAGAAATGCACTCTGCCGCTGACAGCAGAAAAGTGTGTATCCAAGATCATTACCGAAATGGGTGTAATGGAAGTGAGAGAAGACGGTATCTGGGTAACTGAGCTTCATCCTGATTATTCTAAGGAAGATATTCAGGCAGCTACAGGCTGTGAACTTCACTTTGACCCTGATATGAAACCTATGGAGGAAGAATAAACCGTTTCTGAAATGCTGAAGCGTGAAAACTCCCCAATATGAAAATCGGCAGCTGCTGTCTCGATCTGAGGCGGCAGCTGCTTTGATCTGTACCGGATTTTGATATTTTAGCGAAGATGTTTCTCAATCAAATCAATGAAAGTATCCACATATTCTGTTTTGGAGAAAATTGCTCTGGCAGAATTCCGGTTGCCGCCACCTTTTCCGTTGTATATGGAGGCATTTTCTTTGACCAGCTTTCCTGCATCGTACCGGTCTGTAAAGATCAGCACAGTGTTTGTCGGATTATGAACCAGAAAAGCCACGGTGGGAATGACGCCAGCCAAGCCTTTTCCGATTTCAAGCATATCGTTGATCGCAAGCTGATCGTATTTTCTGACAAAAGCCGGTGCCATCTTTTTTCTGATGTCGTCGATTTCTCTGGAAATAACCCACTTTTTCAGATGATAAAGTTCATTTTTGACTTCTTTTGTCTTTTCCTGCTGCGCCTGATATTTACTCAGAAGATCGTCGAAACCGGCGGAAAGCCGGTTCTCCAGAGTGGTCAGAACATCGAAGCGATCCTGATACTGTCTGAAAGCCCTCTGCCCCGCTTCAAAGTAGATGCGGAACATGCCCTTGTTTGACTCCACCTTGTATATTTTTACCAGACCCACCTGCCCTGAGGTTGATGGGTGCGTGCCGCAGCAGGCGACACAGTCGGCCGGATTCTCTATGGAGCCTACGCAGACGATGGAAATATCCTCATCAAAGGCCAGTGCTTTGCGAAGGGGAAGAGCTTCCGCATCTTTTCGCTTCTCATAGCGGCGCGTGATGACCGGGAGATCCTGCCATATGGCTTCATTAGTAAGCAGTTCAGCTTTTTTCGCCATTTCCCAGCTCACTTTGTCGTAGAGTGGGTTTTCCTCCAGACTGATGTCGATGGTCATATAATCTTCCCCCATGTGGAACCCCCGATTGACTCCACCGTACAGTTCGTAGAATTTGCCGGAGAGAATATGTTCACCGCAGTGGCGCTGCATGTTGTCAAAACGGTGCTCCCAGTCTATTGAAAGTTCAACTTCATCGCCTATCGACAATTTACACTCCTTTTCGATGCAGCGGTGTCTGATGAAGTCTCCATCTTCGAATACATCTGTGACTGTCAGTCCCCCTGCAGTACCGGTATCACAGCTCTGGCCGCCTCCGGCAGGGAAGAAAACAGTCTGATCGAAGGTGAGAAGAATGCCCTCAGAATCTTCACGGATCTGGGTGACTATAGCGATACAGCTCTTCTTGTATACATCTTCCTGATAAAGTCTTCTGGTTTTCATAAACAAACTCCTTTGATTCCGGGTGACATGATTACTTTCAGTATAACATATATTGAAAAATAAGGAAGTCGCCGCGGCTGTTTTTTTGCGGCTTCTTTAGGATATCATATAATGGCAAAGGAGAAACTGCTTTGAAACTGAAAAAAACTGTAATCGGGCTGCTGCTGATAGGATTTGTCTGTGCTGTCCCCGGATATCAGCAGGTAGTGAGAACCGCCGCGCGATTGTCTGTACCGCTGACTATGGTCATCGATGCCGGCCATGGAGGAATGGATGGGGGCGCTTCTGCTTCTGACGGAACAAAAGAGCAGCAGATCAATCTCAATATCGCAAAAGCGCTGAAAACTGAAGCAGAACGTTACGGAGTCAAGGTAATTCTCACGAGAGAAACGGAGGAAGGACTTTATCAGGAAAATGACGGCATATGGTCAAAAGTCGGCGATATGAAACAGCGCAGACAGATTATAGAGGAAACAGAGCCTGATTTAACCATCAGCATTCATCTGAACAGCTTTCTTTCTGACAGCACAGTACATGGCGCACAGGTTTTTTATCCGGATAACGAGCCTGAAGAACTGGAAGAAGAAAATAAACTTCTGGCGGAGGAAATTCAGACGGCGCTGAAAGAAGATCTGGGGGAAAATGCAGATCGCATCGTACTGCAAAAGTCCGGATTCTATCTTTTTCAAAACGCGAATCATCCGATGATTCTGGTAGAGTGCGGTTTTCTGTCAAATCCTGACGATTTGCAGAATCTGAAAATGACGTCCTATCAGCAGAAACTGGCTGCGGCAATTATGAAAGCTGCAGCCGATCATTATGATTTGAAAGAGGAGAAAGAAGTAAAGGGAAACGTCGTTGACAGCCGAACAGAAGAACGAGGATAAATGCCGAAAAAATTGTGGATAACTATGGCTTGACAAATGGAAGAAGATACTAATAGTATTGAAATTTAAGGAGTTCTGTCAGGTAAAGTTATCCACATGTAAATGTGCAATAAATTGTATACAATTAAGGCTTTCCATGTGGAAAACCTTCGAAACCGCTTAAATCTATGGAATCCGCACCTGTTGAAAACCTTGCGGAAAAATAAGAACACCGGTTGACATAAAAGTGCATCGGTGTTCTTATTTGTTCGGCTTGTGGTTTAATTCTCACCTGTTTTGATGGCATCCACAAAGTCTTCAAAATCTTCAAATCCGCTTTGGATAAATTCATAGAGGACCGGTTCCTGAAATTCATATTTGCTGCGAACCAGAAGACTTTTTCCGATAAGTGCAGTGCCCAGATCTTTTTCAAGAAGGCGGATATCTTCCAGTGAATAGGCGGCAGAGAGAAGCTGACCGCCGGAAGTGATATAGTACATGCCCAGAACGTCTTCGTTGAGACGGTAGACACGTCTTGCCACATGGTCGTTGCTGGAATGAAACATCATATAAAGTGTGCCGTTTTCGTGAGGTGTTATCATTGCCCTTTGAGCAAGACGGGTAGAATCTCTGCTGAAGATTTCAGGTGGCTGCAGCATTTCGTAAACCGTTACGAATTCTGATCTGGACAGCATCATAGCAGCTTCCGCCGGAGAAATTCTGAACAGGGATACTCGCTTGAATCCGCTGATCGCCATGCCGCTGAGGGAAATATGGGTAATGGCGATATAATAGCTGTCGCCAAATTCGAGCAGAGATTCACAGATGTAGGTATCCGGCGAGTCGCCTTCATCTATGGTATTTTTGCAGAACGTGCCGGTTTTAAACTCCGGAAACAGATCAAGAGTGAAATTCTGCGTAGTTAAAAAAGAAGCAGCGCCGAAGTCTCTTCCGATGATGCGCATGAGAAAATAATTGATCAGCGCAAAGGGACTGTCGATGGAAATACATTGTTTACACATGAGAATGTACAGATCGGGTTCTGAAAGGAAAATATCCTGTTCCAGAAGAAATCCGTACTCATCTTTTCCTTCCGGCAGCGGGAGATGTGCTTTTTTATTGAATCTGACATATTCCTGTAAAAGATACTGTGCCTCACGGAGAGTCAACAGGATTTTTTCACCGCCGAGACCGCCTGTTACCAGATTCTCCAGCTCCAGTACTTTTTCCGGATCGGAACCGAGAACACTGTGATAGCTTTCAAAACCATAATCTTCCGCATCAAAGTAAAAGAACTGGTGCAGATCTTCAAGGGTATGATTATCCGGCAGCTTAAAGTGGATGTACATTCCCAGTACACCCATGAGTCTGGTGTCGGTTACATATGCTGATACAAAAATTTTTCTGCTGGTGGCGACGCTGTCAAGCAGACCGCCTTTTAAGACTTTGAAATTGTTTTTATTCAAATTACACCTCTGCATGATTTGTTGATAAATAGAGTATATCCTATTTTTTCAAAATTACAATACGCCATTGACAAAGAATTAGAAAAGAGTATAATCATAATAGTCCTTATTGAGAGTGGCTGAGGGAATAGGCCCTGAGAAGCCCGGCAACCTAGGTGCCCCAGGGGAGGCAGAAAAGGTGCTAAATCCTACAGAATATAGTTATTCTGAAAGATGAGGAATGAGAACTGCTAACTGCGCCTTTTCTTTCAGTGAAAGAAAAGGCTTTTTATATGCAGTCAATGCTGATGAAATCGAAGTCGACTTCAGACTTTTCCGGCGGAGTGCGCAGAACGAGGGTTTCTGCACAGCGTAGCCGACTGATTTCATCATTACAGGTATATATTCAGGAAGGAGAACATTATGAAAAAATTATTCACATCAGAATCTGTAACGGAAGGGCATCCTGATAAAATCTGCGATCAGATTTCCGACGCTATTCTTGATGCTATTTTGGAGCAGGACCCGTACGGAAGAGTTGCCTGTGAAACCACTACCACTACAGGTTATGCTATGGTTATGGGGGAAATCAGTACAAAATGTTACATAGATATTCCTAAGATTGTAAGAAATGTCATCATTGATATAGGTTACGACAGAGCAAAATACGGATTTGACGGCAATACCTGTGCAGTTCTGACCGCTATTGACGAGCAGTCGGGAGACATTGCAATGGGTGTTGACAAGGCTCTGGAATACAAAGAAGGAACTTTGGACGATCAGATTGATACCATCGGTGCAGGAGATCAGGGTATTATGTTCGGATATGCCTGCAATGAGACTTCAGAGTATATGCCGATGCCGATTCAGCTTGCTCACGAACTGGCTCTGCAGCTGACAAGAGTCAGAAAGGACGGGACACTGAAATACCTGCGTCCGGACGGAAAGACACAGGTAACTGTGGAGTATGACGGAGACAAGGTAAAGCGTATCGACACGGTGCTGGTGTCTACACAGCACGATCCGGATGTAACACAGGAACAGATCAGAAAAGACATGATCGAGTATGTAATCAAGCCAATCGTTCCTGCAGAACTGCTGGATGAACAGACTAAATACTATGTGAACCCGACAGGCAGATTTGTCATCGGCGGACCGCATGGAGATTCCGGTCTGACGGGCAGAAAGATTATTGTAGACTCTTACGGCGGATATGCCCGTCACGGCGGCGGTGCATTCTCCGGAAAAGATCCTACAAAGGTGGATCGTTCAGCTTCTTATGCAGCCAGATATGCAGCAAAGAACGTGGTTGCGGCAGGCCTTGCCGATAAATGTGAAATTCAGCTTGCATATGCCATCGGAGTGGCAAAACCGGTGTCCATCATGGTTGATACAGCGGGAACCGGAAAGCTGTCAGACGAGAAAATTGCAGAAATCGTCAATAAACATTTTGACCTCCGTCCTGCGGCGATTATCCGCGATCTGGACCTTCGCAGACCGATCTACAGACAGACTGCGGCTTACGGTCATTTCGGCAGAAAAGATGTGCAGCTGCCTTGGGAAAAGCTGGATAAAGTTGAAGAACTGAAATCTTATTTATAAACTTTAAAAAAATAAGTACTTTTTCATTTTCATTTCATTTTTCTCCTTTATGATAAGGCCATACTTAAGAAATGAATCTTAACAATAGGAGGATATAAAAATGAAGAAGAACAGATTAGGAAAAGTATTTGTTACAACTGCGGTAGCCCTGTCGATGATTTTCACATCTTTCGCGTTTGCAGGGACGGGAACAGACTCTGAAACTTATGCGGCAACGCAGAGTTCCGTAATTTCCTGGAGTAAGGCTAAGACAGTTTTCAAAAACAGACTTGAAGACAGAGGCGTAAACAATGCGGTCATCAAGTATCTGCATCTGACCAGAGATGACGGTTACAGAGTATACAAAGGAAAAGCTGTAAAGGGCAATTACGTTTATTCCATCGAGATCAACGCTGTTACCGGTAAAATCAGAGATTATGAAAGAGATTATGAAGGTTCCAGATATACAGCTTCCAAAGTTGGAGCAGTGAGCAAGACCACCATCACCAACAAGATCAAAAACAGAGTTCCCGGCTGCTATGTTATCTACGTGAAGCTGACCAGAGATGACGGCAGATATGTTTGGGAAGGAGAAGCCTACAAAGGCGGATATGAGTATGAATTCGAATACACCAAGGGCGGAACTCTGATCGAGTGGGATAAAGATAAAGTTTGATTTTCAAAGCTGATTACAGTATGGCAACCCGGCTGAAAAGGGCTGCGGCACTGACGAAAAAGGTCGTCAGGGCGCAGCCCTTTTTTTCATGGGAAGACTACGAGAAGATGAGACTTTAAGCCTTCTTAAACAGCCTGAAAATATCTGATACAAATGAAGCATCTTTCATTTTCTGCTCCACATACCGGTTAAAGTTTTCAGCATCAATGGACCGATCATCTGTAAAAATATTCTTATAGCCCGGATAATTCTCTTCAATCGTCTTGCGCGTGACAGAATAACTGCTTCCGCTGAAATTAAAGGTAATATATTCAAGATTGTCGATCAGCGCAAAAGCAGAAACGGAATTGTATACCAGAGCTTTTTCCGTATAAGAATTCTCATTGTTATACCAGTCTGTAAAATGATAATCAATGGTTACGCCACAGTTTTCCGAATCGATCTCAAATACAAATCCGTATTCGGAAAGGGGCAGTGAACCTATGAGATTTCCTGTGTTGCTGTTATTCCCCACATAGCTGCTGCGATACTGCAGAAGGTTTTCAATTGCGCTTTTGTCACGGTTAAAGGGACTTGTCGGTACGGTATCGACAGTATACTGTTTTTTGAGATCCAGAAGGTAATACTCGTTTGGCGTATCAGCGTTGATTCGATATACGGTATAAAACAGATTCCGATATTCGATCAGTTTGCTTTCATTAAAAACTGTTGTTGTTTTATACCTGTAAACCGGAGGCTGTTTAAACTGTGTCACCCCGATATAATCTGCAATGAAGAAAATTCCCAGAACCACAACAAAGAGGCAGGCAGAAACCAGTGCCTTTTTCAGTATGGAGGAAAACGGCAATTCTCTGAAAATCCCCGCAGCAGTAAGGAAAAGCCCCAGGAGCGAATAGATTTCTCCCCAGCTGCTTTCTGACGGGAAAACAGTGAAAGCGCAAATGCATATGAGGATACCGGCACCTGCAATAAAAGCGGATATTTTTCTGTGTTCATTTCTGATTTTTTTCTCCGAGTAATCAATGGTACTGATCAGATTTTGTTCTGAATACTCGATTACCTTTTCTTTTTCGATTTCTTCTCCTGCCAGAAGCTCGTTCAGTGAGATTCCCAGTTCTCTGCTGAGTGGCTCCAGCAGCGATAAATCCGGCATATAATTTCCGTTCTCCCACCGGGATACAGTCTTGTTGCTCACGCCCAGTCTTTCCCCCAGCTGTTCCTGAGTCAATCCCATTTTCTTACGGTTTACAGCGATAAACCTTCCTGTCTTTTTACTATCCATTTTTTTACTCCTTTCTAGAGAAGATAATACCGCTTTCTTTGTAAATTGAACATCCCACAAAAAGCGAATCAGTTTTTTTCTGCAGCCTGATTCCGTTATAATACCATATATTGCTGAAAGTTTACATAGAAAAGGAAAGCTGATGAAATAATGCGGTGGATTAGTGTGCAGAAATCGAAGTATATGAGTCAGAATGAAATACCGGTAAGAGAACTTGAACAGATATTTGTATTTTGGAATTTATCATGAAAAACAAATCATTTTTTGTGGACAAACTACAAAAAATCGTTGCAAGACATGCTGCAGTGTAATATAATAATAAGGTATTTGTTGATAATTTAGGGAGGAAAGTTCTCAAATGGGAGTAAAAGTAGCAAAATTCGGCGGTTCCTCAGTGGCTGACGGAATCCAGCTGACAAAGACTAAACAGATCATCGAAGCCGATCCCGATCGCAAGTATATTGTCGTATCTGCGCCGGGCAAGCGCTTTGAAGGAGACAATAAGATTACGGATCTTCTGTATCTGTGTAAAACTCACATGGAGCATAATCTGCCTTATGATCAGATTTTTCAGGTGGTTACAGACCGGTTTATGGCCGTAAAGCTGAATCTGGGAGTAGAGGTGGATTTGCAGGTACATTTTGACAGAATTAAAGAAAATCTGAAGAAAGGCTGTTCCGCAGACTACATTGCAAGTCGCGGTGAATATCTGAATGCCGTGCTGGTGGCAGCATTTCTGGGCTATGATTTTGTAGATACAGAGGGACTGATTCAGTTTGATGCAAAAGGCAGACTCATGCAGGAAGCTACTGATGAGGCTTTAAGAACAGAACTTGCCGGGCATGAGAGGGCTGTACTGCCCGGGTTTTACGGAACCAGCGCGGTTGACGGAAAGGTAAAGACTTTCTCCCGCGGCGGTTCGGATATCACAGGATCCCTGGTGGCAAGAGCCGTTGATGCCGATATGTATGAAAACTGGACCGACGTTTCCGGGTTCCTGATGGCAGACCCGAGAATTGTCAAAGACGCAAAACCGATCCACAAGATTTCCTACAAGGAATTGCGGGAACTTTCTTATATGGGGGCTTCTGTGCTTCATGAGGATGCCATTTATCCGGCGAGAATTGCCAACATTCCTATCAATATTAAGAATACCAATCATCCTGAAGATCCGGGCACCATTATCACGGCAGAGCCAGACGAGGATAACACCAACGTGGTGACGGGAATAGCCGGAAGCAAGGATTTTACAGTAATCGCTATCTATAAGAACATGATGAGTGCTGAACGGGGATTTGTCAGACGAATTCTGGCGATTCTGGAGGATATGGATATTAACTTTGAACATCTGCCGAGCGGTATTGATACCGTCTCTGTTGTAGTTTCCAATGCAAGTCTTGACGGAAGACTTGACGAACTTCTGGAAGCCTTTGAAAAACAGCTCAATCCGGACAGTATGGAAACTTTTGAGGATATTGCTCTCATTGCCACGGTGGGACATGGTATGAGCAGCAGAAGCGGCGTATCCGCAACACTGTTCACCGCCCTTGCCCAGGCTGATATCAACATTCGAATGATCGATCAGGGCTCCAGCGAGATGAACATTATTGTCGGTGTAAAGAATAATGACTTTAACAGGGCAATCAAAGCTATCTATGATGCTTTTGCATAAAAGGCTGTCTCAGAGCCGGAAAACAGAAACTGAAAAACTTGAATAATGATTTGACAAGAGAAACATTCGGAATACAAAACCTTCGCGGATGTTTCTTTTTATATGTGTTCAGGACGCAGAACCACACCTGTAAAATGACCGGTAAAATACCTCAGAAAAGCTTTTTTTCAGCTGAAGAAAGGTGTAATATAAAGGTATCAGGTATGCGTTAAATGTATTGAAGGAGGAACAGTATGAACAGAAAATGTTATGTCAAAATTCTGGCATCTGCCATGGCGCTGGTGCTCTGTTTGTGTATGATCCCGTCATCCGCTCACGCCGCAAGTCTTCCGGGTCAGTCTGCCGTTTTATCTCTGGATGGGTCCGCTTCTTCAAAGGCCTCTGTGAAGATAACCTGGGCCAAGGCAAAGAATGCCTATGGCTATTCCCTTTACAGGGCGACAAAAGAAGATGGACCATACAAAAGAATCCGTTCCACGGTGAACCGCAGTTATACAGATACTGATGTCAGTGGAGGAAAAACATACTGGTACAGAGTAAAAGCTTATCGTTACGTTGACGGAGAAAGAGTTTACGGCCTTTCCAGCCAGCCCAAAAGGGTCTATACCAATTATGTTAAGCCTCCCTTTAAGGTCAGCAGTGTAACCCTGTCAAAAGATGGACGGCTGTTGTTGAACACGAGACTGGATTACATCTATTCTGCAGATTATGTGCCGACGACCTTAGTCTATTCTGAGTTGAAAAGACCGTTTAGTGAGAAAAAAATCTTTGGAGTTCTGCTGAAGAACGCTGTCGGTAAGGATGAAGCCTCTTCTGCCATTTATCTTAAATATGACAGTTCCCGTTATGAAAGAAAAATTCATTCCACAGGTAATACTGTCAGTGACTTCAAATATATGAAACTGACTACCGGGTACCCGTCGGCAAGTTTTTATGTAAGCAGACTTAACGGCAAAGCGTTGAACTCGTATAACCCGCAGAAAGACGTGCTTAAATTTTACATTCTTTTCAGAAATAAGTCTTATGTCGTCAGATATGATGCTGTTAACGGAGTGAGAACAGAACTGATGTAAAAGATATATTTTAGATATCGCGAAAGAAAAGCCATGGATTTGAATCCATGGTTTTTGATTGGAAGATAGAATTCGGTAAACAAAAATTTCATCAATTCTTCATTGACAACCGAATTGCAGAGTGCTAAACTGTTTTCATTGCGTAAATAGTTAACAGTGTTAATTGTTCTATTTGATAATAATTTGTAGATTTTTCTGTTTTTTTGATATTTTGAGAAAGGAGCTGCCATGAAAGCAGAACAGAAGGAGTTTTTTGACATTATGACTTCTTTTCGAAAACTGAATATTTCCAGTATGCTTCCGGAAATATCTCACGGAGATTTCAGTATACTGAAAGTGATACACTGCTGCAGGGAAAACTGCAGCCCTGAACGGCAGGGAGTGAAAGTATCAGATGTTGTGAAGCGCACTATGCTTCCTGCGCCTGCCGTTTCAAGATCCCTTCGCACGCTGGAGGAAAAGGAACTGGTGGTAAGAACCGTTGACCGGGAAGACCGCAGAAACACTTTTGTGGAGATTACTCCGGCAGGAGATGCGCTGCTGCGGGAAATTGAGGAAATTATGACATCCTTTGCCGATGCAGTGTTCGGAAATCTGGGAGAAGAGACCATAAGAAAACTCAACTCATATCTGCAGGAATTTCTGGAAGCCGCCAGAAAAGAAATTGACAAACGTAAACGTGACGACAAGAAAGGGGAAAAAGAATGAAGCGGATTTTTAAAAACCTGATTCCTTACTGGAAATCAATGATTCTGATTGTTTTGCTGCTGATGGTGCAGGCATACTGCGATCTGGCACTTCCGCAGTATACCTCGGACATTATAGATGTGGGAATTCAGAACAGTGGTATTGAGCATATTGTGCCGCAGAGAATCACAGCAAAAGAGTTCAGAGAGGCGCAGATCTTTATGGAAGAGGCTGAATCGGATCTCTGGAACGAAATTTACAGTGAGGACGGAGAGTTTTACACCCTTAATGTGACCGATGAGGAAGAATTGGATGAGATCGACGATACACTGATGACTTCCATTGTTCTGACTTATCAGCTGGGTCATATGAACGAATCGGATTTCAGGAGCATTGTCAGGGAGACTATGGAAAAGAACCCTCAGACTGCAGCCTTTGCCGAAAGAATCGATGACATGTCTGTTTCTGACATCGAACAGCTGATGGGAACGGAGATCGACAGTTTTACAGCCGAAGACGAGGAAGGAAACACGGCAACTTATGTGGATATGCGTCCGCTGATGGAACAGATGATTGCAGGGGGACGGATGGATGATAAGATGGTGTCGGATTCCAGGGAGTCCATGGAGAAGATGATTGCTTCCATCGGAGACGACACACTGAAGTCCATGGGGGTTGCCTATGCAATCTCCTGTGACAAAGCCGCAGGCATCGATGTCGATAATATTCAGACCGATTATCTCTGGTCCGAAGGGTTCAGAATGTTCCTGATGGCAGTTCTGATGCTGGCTGCCGCAGTGTGCATCTCTTATCTTGCCGCAAAAGTCGGAGCGGGAGTAGGCCGTGACCTGAGAGGAAAAGTATTCAAAAATGTGGTGGGATTTTCCAATGCGGAAATCGATAAATTTTCCACAGCTTCTCTGATCACCAGAAGCACAAATGATGTGCAGCAGATTCAGATGGTAACCGCCATGATGCTGCGTATGGTGCTTTATGCGCCGATTCTCGGCATTGGCGGAGTGTTTAAGGTTGCACAGACGGGTGCGGGTATGGGATGGATTATTGCGCTGGCCGTACTGGTTATCGTCGGGTTTGTGCTGGTGCTGGTATCTATCGCCATGCCTAAGTTTAAAATTATGCAGTCTCTGGTGGACGGCCTCAACCTGGTGTCCCGAGAGATTCTGACGGGACTTTCCGTTATCAGAGCTTTCGGACGTGAAAAAACAGAAGAAGAACGCTTTGACGAGGCTAACCGGAAACTGAAAAATACCCAGCTCTTTACCAACAGGGTCATGACTTTTATGATGCCGGGGATGATGCTGATCATGAACTGTCTTGTGATTCTCATCATGTGGGTTTCCGCCCACAGAATCGATACAGGGGTTCTGCAGGTCGGCGATATGACGGCTTTCATCACTTATTCCATGCTCATCGTCATGTCTTTCCTGATGCTGACCATGATGTCCATTCTCCTTCCGAGAGCAGGCGTTGCTGCTGAACGTATTGATGCAGTGCTGGCAACCCATTCCTCCATAGAGGATCCGGCAGAACCAAAGAAACTGACCGAGCATCGGGGAGTGCTGGAATTCAGGAATGTGTGCTTCCGCTATCCGGGCGCAGGGGAAGACGTGCTTCACGATATCAGTTTTAAAGCAGAACCGGGCAAGGTGACAGCCATTATCGGAAGTACGGGAGCAGGCAAGTCCACTCTGGTAAATCTGATTCCGAGATTTTATGATATTTCAGCAGGACAGATCACTCTGGACGGAGAAGACATCAGGAATATTTCCATGAAAGAACTGCGTGATGAAATCGGTTTTGTTCCGCAGAAAGGAGTTCTCTTTTCCGGAACCATCGCGACAAATCTCCGCTTCGGAAGAGAAGATGCAACAGAGAAAGAGATCAGAGATGCTGCGGAAATTGCGCAGGTTGCCGATTTTATTGAAGAGAAAGATGATAAGTTTGACAGCTATATTGCTCAGGGAGGCAGCAATGTATCGGGAGGACAGAAACAGAGACTGGCCATCGCAAGGGCAATTGCCAAGAATCCTCAGATCTTCGTCTTTGATGACAGTTTTTCCGCTTTGGATATGAAAACTGATGCAAAACTGAGAAAAGCTCTGGCGGCGAGAATCAAAAATGCCGCAGAAATTGTGGTTGCGCAGCGAATCAGCACGATTCTCCATGCGGATCAGATTCTGGTTCTTGACGACGGAGAAATTGTCGGAAGAGGAACCCACGAGGAGCTGCTGAGAAGCTGTGAAGTATATCAGCAGATTGCAAAATCTCAGTTGTCTGCCAGGGAGCTGGGACTTTCTGAAGAGGGGGTGAACTAGATGAGTGAAGAGAGAAAATTTGAACCGAGAAGAAGAGGCATGGGACGAGGACCCATGGGCGGCATGATGGGCGGTGAAAAAGCAAAGGACTTTAAGGGCTCTTTCAAAAAACTGCTGGCATATATCGGACGGTATAAATTCGCCATTCTGGTGGTAATGATATTTGCTGCCGCATCTACCGTGTTCAATGTTATGGGACCTAAAGTCATGGGGCGTGCCACTACGGAACTGGCAGAAGGTCTCATGCGCAAGATCGACGGAACCGGCGGCATCGATTTTGACAGAATTCTGTATATTCTTCTGCTGACGCTGGGACTGTACGTGATCAGTGCTGTCTTTGTCTTTATGCAGGGCTGGATCATGAGCGGTATCACACAGAAAATCTGTTATCGCATGCGAAAAGAAATCTCCGAAAAAATCAACCGTATGCCGATGAAATATTTTGAAAGCAGAACTTACGGAGAGGTGCTGTCCAGAATCACCAACGATGTGGATACACTGGGTCAGGGACTGAATCAGAGTGTGACGCAGATCATCACGTCCACAGCCACCATTATCGGGGTACTGGTCATGATGCTGTCCATTTCTCCGCTGATGACACTGATTGCACTGGTAATTCTGCCGGTATCGGCGGTACTGATGTCCATTGTGGTAAAGTTTTCACAGAAACATTTCAGAACTCAGCAGAAATATCTGGGACATATCAACGGCCAGGTGGAAGAGACTTTTTCCGGACATCTGGTGATAAAAGCGTTTAACAAGGAAGCGGATACCATTAAAACCTTCGACGATACCAATGCGGTGCTTTATGAATCCGCCTGGAAATCTCAGTTCCTGTCGGGACTCATGCATCCGCTCATGATGTTTGTCGGCAATATGGGATACGCAGGTGTGGCTATTTCCGGCGGGCTCCTTGCCATTAAAGGAACTATCGGTATCGGTGATATTCAGGCATTTATCCAGTATGTCAAGAATTTTACACAGCCGATTCAGCAGATCGCGCAGGTGATCAATCAGGTACAGTCCATGACAGCTGCTTCGGAACGTGTATTTGAGTTCCTCAGCGAAGAGGAAGAGGATCAGTTTGCGGAAAACCCTGTCACTCTGACAGAGCCGAAGGGAGCAGTGTGTTTTAATCACGTTCGCTTCGGGTATGATCCTCAGCAGGTTATCATTAAGGATTTCAGCGCCGATGTGAAACCGGGACAGAAGATCGCCATTGTGGGACCGACAGGGGCAGGCAAAACAACCATCGTAAAGCTGCTCATGCGTTTTTATGATGTGCAGGAAGGTTCAATCACTCTGGACGGACATGATATCAGGGATTTCAACCGTCAGAATCTGCGGGACTATTTTGGTATGGTGCTGCAGGATACCTGGCTGTTCAAAGGAAGCATCATGGAAAATATCCGGTACGGCAGACTGGATGCCACTGATGAAGAAGTCATCGAAGCGGCAAAGGCAGCCCATGCCGATCACTTTATCAGAACACTGCCCGGCGGTTATCAAATGGAACTCAATGAAGACGCATCCAATGTATCTCAGGGTCAGAAACAGCTGCTGACCATCGCAAGAGCGATTCTGGCCGATAATCGGGTTCTGATTCTGGATGAGGCGACTTCTTCTGTTGATACCCGTACCGAAGAGCGGATACAGAGCGCCATGGACAATCTGATGGAAGGCAGAACAAGCTTTATCATCGCTCACAGACTGTCCACCATAAAAAATGCGGACCTGATTCTGGTGATGAAGGAAGGAGATATCATCGAACAGGGAAATCATGAAGAACTGCTGGCTCAGGGGGGATTCTACGCAGATCTTTATAATTCTCAGTTTGAGGATATTGATGAGGAGGCAGTGTAAAGCTTTACATCTTCTTTTGCAGAGTTTTTTATCCTCTCTTTAACAGTGAAGTCATAAACCCGGGAGAAAAACTTTCCTCTGGTAAAAAGTTCGGGAAATCTTCAGCTTTGAGGATATTTTCCCGGGTTTTTTCTTTAAAGAACCGCAATTCGCCGCAGAAAGATATCTGATGGAAATTCAGCTTCTGCAGAAAAATAATTTTATATTCACTTTACCGTGTTTTTGCGGTATAATAAAACTGATCAAAAGGAAAGGATAGGAGAGAACAGAAAGGGTGTTACTATGAAAAAACTAGTTACTATCAGTAGACAATATGGAAGCGGCGGCAGAATCATCGGCCGTCTGGTTGCAGAAAAACTGGGCGTTCCGTTTTATGACAAAGAGATTATAGACATGGCAGTGGAAAAAAGCGGACTTTCCAGAGAAATTGTGGAAACGGCAGAGCTGCGTGCCAAAAGCAGTTTTTCCTACAGTCTGTCTTCTGCAATGAATTTCGGCGAGGGAATGATGAGCGAAGCTGTTTCCGTCAACGAAAAGCTGTTTATTACTCAGTTTGACGTTATCAATCAGATCGGAGAAACGGGAGAAGGCGTCATCGTCGGCAGATGTGCGGACTATATTTTAAAGGATATGCCGGGTGTAACCAATATCTTCATCTATGCAGAACTGGAAGACAGAATCAACCGCAGTATCAATACCTACGGTGTTGACGCAGATAAGGCGAAAGATACCGTACATACTTATGATAAAGCTCGCGCAAACTATTACAATTACCATACCTGCCAGAAGTGGGGAGACTTTTCCAACTATAATCTGGCAATCAATACCAGTTATATTTCCGAAGAACAGACTGCGGATCTGATCGTGGAATACATCAATACCAGAACCTACAAATAAGTCTGCAGATTTTTATATACCGGCAGACAGAAAACGGAGGAGTGTTATGAGTAAAAAAGCAGAACAGGCAAAAGCCGCTAAGAACAGAAGAAACGGTTCTTCTGCCGCAGCTAAAGTAGCCCTGGCTATTCTGGGTGTGGGATTTGTCGCAGGAACGACACTGGTTGTAGGCATGGATCGCATTATGAAAAAGATCTTTGTCAACGAAGACTGGCCGGATGAGGAATGGTCCAGCGATGACTGGGCTGAAGAGGATCTGGAAGGCTAGCCGGTAAAATTCGGCGGAGGAGAATTTTCTCTGTGTATCTGAATGACCAACGTAAAAAACTGCAGTCAGCGGTCAGCCGCAGCCTGCAGTTTTTGGTATGCATAAAATATGATTTTTACTATTTCAGATCATTCTCCAGAAGAGCAAGAGCTGCTTTGACTTCCAGTTCAATGCCGGAAAGAATGACTGCTTCGTCAGCGGAAAACCTGTCGCTGTGAAGCGGATAACCTGTCTCTCCTTTTTTTGTACAGCCCAGATTGAAATAGGCTCCTTTTGCTTCTTCGCTGAAGAAAGCAAAATCGTCCGCTCCCATGCTCGGCTCAGGCATATGATAAATTCCGCGGATGTTTTGACAGTCTTTGGCTGTCTGCTCAAGAACAGCACAGACGGTCGCATCGTTGCAGAGGGGTGGAAAAGGTGTATCCATACCGGAGATTTCAACAGTTCCGCCGTATTTTGCGGCAGTAAGCTCTGCTATCTTTGATGCCCGGGCTTTCAGCTCAGAAAGACCTTCTTTGGTCAGGGAACGGAGGGTGCCTTCCAGAAAGACTTTTTCCGGAATAGTGTTGCTGCCTGTGCCGCCCCGGATCTGACCGATTGTAACAACTGCCGGAGTAGTGGGCGCTGTGGCGCGGGAAACAATCGTCTGCAGAGCCAGAATGATATCTGCGGCGATAACAATGGGATCCACACCCTGTTCAGGATGGGCTCCATGGCACTGTTTTCCGATAACCGTAACAGAGAGATCGTCGACTGCGGCATTCATAGGCCCTTCACGAAGGGACAGAACGCCGGTTTCACAGGTAGGATCCATATGCAGACCTATGACTGAAGTTACATTCGGGTTAGAAAAAATGCCTTCTTTCAGCATTCTTTCTGCGCCTCCGATGGTCTCTTCTGCGGGCTGAAAGATCAGTTTTATACTGCCCATGAACTGTTTTCTGATCTGCTGCAGAACCATGGCGGCGCCAAGGAGGATAGCTGTATGCAGATCGTGGCCGCAGGCATGCATTACACCGGGATTCTTTGAACAGAAGGGCAGTCCCGAGTGTTCCTCCACCGGCAGGGCGTCGATATCCGCCCGAATTGCCACGCAGGGTGACGGTTTCTCTGTTTCGTTACCGTTGGCACAAGACGCTTCGCCCCTGATGATTGCCAGAATGCCGTGACCTGCGATGTTCCGCCGGTATTCGATTTTCAGGTCATCCAGCACGCCGCAGATTAAGTCCGCTGTATTCGTTTCCTGTTCAGAAAGCTCAGGATTTTTGTGAAGACAGTGATACCATTCTCCGGCCGTAAAATATGCATTTTCGATGAGTTTTTTCAAGTCCATAAGCGTACCTTCTTTCTTTTATGTTAAAAATATTGTAGCTTTTCTGTAAGAGGCTTGTCAATAGAAATCCGCCGGCTCTGAAGACCTGCGAAAAGTATTCGCCTCTCTTGCGCAGGCGGCTAAAATGTGCTATTCTAAAAGACAGAGACTACCCTGCCCCATTCGGCGGGGAGATGAAAGGAATGATTTTGAAATGACTGAGAACAAGGGAACTTATTATATTACAACCCCTATCTATTATCCCAGCGCAGGCCTTCATATAGGTCATACCTACTGTACCGTTATGGCAGATGCCATGGCCAGATTCAAGAGACTTTCAGGCTATGATGTCAGATTTCTTACGGGTACAGATGAGCACGGGCAGAAGATTCAGACCATCGCAGAGGAAAAAGGTGTAAGTCCGCAGGCTTACGTGGATGAAATCGTTGCAGGAATTAAAGACCTTTGGAAAACTATGGAAATCTCCTACGATGATTTTATCAGAACTACAGAAGACAGACACGTACAGCGTGTACAGGCAATATTCAATAAGATGTATGAAAAAGGTGACATTTATAAAGGGGAGTATGAGGGACTCTACTGTACCCCTTGTGAGTCTTTCTGGACTGAGAGTCAGCTGGTGGACGGCTGCTGTCCTGACTGTGGCAGACCGGTGCAGAAAGCTAAGGAAGAGGCCTATTTCTTCAGGCTTTCCAAATATCAGGACAGGCTCATCGATCTTCTGGAAAACACTGATTTTCTGGAACCTGAGACCAGAAGAAATGAAATGCTGGGCTTTATCAGACAGGGCCTTGATGATCTGTGCATTTCAAGATCCACCTTTGACTGGGGGATTCAGGTGCCGATTGACGAAAAACATGTTATTTATGTATGGCTGGATGCTCTTTCAAACTATATCACAGCTCTCGGCTATCCTGATGATCCGGCACTGTTTGAGAAATACTGGCCGGCAAACGTGCATCTGGTAGGAAAAGAAATTGTCAGATTTCATTCTATCATCTGGCCGGCAATGCTGATGTCTTTGGATCTGCCGCTGCCGAAACACGTTCTGGGTCACGGCTGGCTTCTTCTGGAAGGCGGAAAGATGAGCAAGTCCAAGGGCAATGTGGTTGATCCTGTAAAGCTGATTGATCGTTACGGCATTGACGCGCTGAAATACTTCCTGCTTCGGGAGTACACTTTCGGACAGGACGGTGTCTTCACCAACGAAGTGATGCTGAAGAGAATGAACTATGATCTGGCTAATGATCTGGGAAATCTGGTGTCGAGAACTACATCCATGATTGAAAAGTACTGCGGCGGTATTGTGCCTGAGGCTCACGGTGAAGATGAATTTGATAAGGATCTGAAAGCCATTGCAACCGGAGCAGCGGCAAAAGTGGAAGTGCAGATGGACAAGTTTGCCTTCAATATGGCTTTAGAGGAAATCTGGGTTCTGGTAAGAAGAGCCAACAAATATATCGATGAAAAAGCGCCATGGATTTTGGCGAAGGACGAGGCAAAGAAAGCTGAGCTTGAAACCTGTCTCCATAACCTGGCAGAATCCATCAGAATTATTTCCATCCTGATTTATCCGTTCATGCATACCACTTCTGTCGAGATCAGAGATCAGATGGGTCTCTGGTATGCGGATGTTGTGTGGGAGGATGCGTTTACCTTTGATATGATGTATCAGGAACAGGTCAAGAAGGGAAAGGCAATCTTCCCGAGACTGGATATTGAGAAAGAGCTGGAGGAGCTGGAGGCTATGCAGAAAGCAGGGGCAGAACCTGCGGAAGAAAACATTCCTCTGGAACTGAAGCCTGATATCGAGTTTGACGATTTTGACAAGATTGATTTCCGCGTAGGTCTTATTGAAAAGGCGGAGAAACATCCGAAGGCTGACAAGCTGCTGGTATTCCAGGTAAAAATGGGAACCGAGAGGAGACAGATTATCTCCGGTGTGGCAGAAGACTTTACACCGGAAGAAATGGTGGGCAGAAAGGTTATTGTGGTAGCCAACCTGAAACCGAGAAAACTGCGGGGTCTGGAGTCCAAGGGCATGATCATGTTTGCTGAAAACGGAAAGAGATGTGAAATCGTGACGACAGATGCTGAAGACGGCTCTGTGGTGGACTAGAAGAACTGCAGTAGACAGGACGACTGCATTGAGAATCTGTGGCATGGCCTTAAGATGCTGAAACAGGGCTGTGCCGCATTTTAATGTGACGGAAAGAGAATACGGGGACGGAAGCATATGTCCGCTGTTTTGGAAAACTTCGGCTTTCGGCTGACTGCCCCCCCGAAGAATATGCACTTTTTGAGGGAAGAAAGAATATGAAAAATACTGCAGGAGGAAACACCATGCTATTTGATTCACATACACATCTGAATAATGAGGACTATACTGCTGAGCAGCGTCAGGCTCTGATGAAAGAGATAGAAGAGTCTGACGTATCTTATGTCATGGATGTGGGATTCGATCTGGAAAGTTCCGCAATGGCGGTGGAACATGCGCAGGCCAACTCCTGGTGTTATGCCGCAGTGGGGTACCATCCTCATGATGCAAAGAATCTTGATGACATGACACTGGAACTGATTCGCGGTCTTGCCAAAAAAGACAAAGTGCAGGCAATCGGTGAAATCGGACTGGATTTTCACTATGATCTGTCTGACAGGGATACCCAGAGGTACTGGTTTCGCAGGCAGATTCAGCTTGCCGGTGAGCTGAAAATGCCTATCGTCATTCACAGCAGAGAAGCAGATCAGGAGACCATGGATATTCTGAAAGAAGAAGGAGCCTTTTCTAAAGAGAGACAGAGCTGGTTCCCGAAGAGAAAGGGGCCTGACGGACAGGAGCTGCCTGACAGCCGGGTGCTGCTGCACTGCTTTTCCGGCAGCAGGGAACTTGCGGCACAGTATGTGAAACTGGGTGCAACTCTGTCTGTCTGCGGACCGGTAACCTTTAAGAACAACCGCAAAACACGGGAGGTGGTGCAGGAAATTCCCATTGAATTTCTGCTGGTGGAGACCGACGCGCCGTACCTGACTCCCGAACCGTTCCGAGGCAGAAAGAACAAGTCCCCTTATGTGGAGCATACCGTACGCAAGGTGGCGGAACTGAAGGGAATCTCCTATGAAGAGGCTGCCCGCATTACCTGTGAAAATGCCAAAGTGTTTTACAACATCAGATAGAACTGTATACTCACGATAGACTGTTATATTTTTTTCCTTCGACACCGCCCTTCGACAGCATGTCCCATGTTCTTTATGATATTCTGTCAATATCAAAGGGAATTAAGGTGATGAAATATGGAATTTGTAGGAAACAGAATTAACATGAAAACCATCTTGGCCACTTTGACGGTGGCCTTTTTAATTGGACGGGTAAATCTGTTCGGAGGAACCTTTCCTGCTGCCGCAGCGCTGATTACTGTGATGGTGGCGGTATCTACGGTGTATATCTATCTGGTGCCGGTTCTGGCTGCCGCTATGTTGACCTGCGGCGGACAGGGGATTGACTTTTACGGAGATCTGATGGCAATGATCTTCTGTGGAGTGTTCTTTTTGTTCTTTCACCGGCAGCGTTTTACTATCAACCAGAGAACAGCCGTCACAGTGGCTGCGGTGGTGCTGTTTAACTGTCTGTACTATGCCTGGGGACATATTCTGTATCTTCTCAGTGTGGAGACGCTCATAAAAGAGGCAGCGGCAGTTATTGTGTACATACGGGTGTTTAATACGGTTGCCCGGGTTTTGTATATCGGAAAATCACCGGCTGCAGTATCAAACGAAAAAATGATGCTGGCGCTGGAAATCATGGCAGTATCTCTTATCGGCTCTCTGGGATCGGAACCGGTTGTTTTTCCTCTCTGGACACTGGCGATCCTGACAGTGCAGTACTGTAAAGGTATTCAGTGTTCTCTTTCCATGGCGGCTGTGGCCGCCGCAGCTTCCTGGTGTCAGAATCTATGCAGTCCGGAAGATTTTGCCGGACTTATGACGGCCCTGACGGCCGGCTGGTTTTTTGCGGCGCTGGCAGACGGAAAGTATCGAAAGACTGTGCTGGCAGCAACGGTCTTTACGGTACTGGCTGTATCTGCAGGCCAACAGATTTACGGGATTGCGGCGGTCATAGCGGCTTTTGTCGCCGTGCCGGCGGGAATGATGACCAGACTCTGGTGCGTAGCAGAAGAACGGTTTGTGTCTGAACCTGTCAGTGACATTGATATCAGGCTGACCTCTATCCGGCGGGAACTGATGAAGAAAAAGAGGGCTTTTTCCAGTCTTGCCAAGCTGTACGGAGAAGACATGGGAAGTCGCCAGA
Source organism: uncultured Eubacteriales bacterium (assembly GCA_949289445.1). Lineage (GTDB taxonomy): Bacteria > Bacillota > Clostridia > Peptostreptococcales > Anaerovoracaceae > Senimuribacter. Next base: position 1,767 of record CASEOD010000019.1, on the reverse strand, counting down.
TTATTTCTCATCAGTTTACGGGAATGGCCCGGACCGTTGACGGTATTATCAGGGATCTGGGAGGAAAAGGAGAAAATGCAAGAGAACGGGAACTGCCGGGGATTCCGGTAGGAGAAGCGTCTTATGCCTTTGAGCATGTGTCCGGAGACAGCTGTCTCAGTTTTTCTTTCGGGAAGAATAAGCAGGCGCTGATTATCAGTGACGGTATGGGAAAGGGAAGCAGAGCCGCAGCTGAGAGTAAACTGGTGGTGACTACGCTGGCAGAACTTCTGTCAGCCGGATTTGATGTGGATGTTGCTATCAAGACCATCAATGCCATTTTAATGACGGGGAGAAAGTCGGATATGTTCGCCACGGTGGATCTGGCCATCATCAATAAGGAAACGGGGCGGGCACAGATATTTAAAATGGGAGCCGCTTCCACTTTTGTGAAACACGACGGAAAGGTATCCGTGCTGAAACGTCCTGCGCCGCCGGTAGGCATTGTGGACGGGGTGAAGCTGGAATATATCGATGTAAAACTGCACAGAGGGGATCTGCTGCTTATGGTTTCAGACGGAATTACAGACTGCGACAGAAACGATCCCCAGTGCCGCTGGCTTCGAGAGAGACTGTCTTCCATCGGCAGCAAGGATCCGGACACAGTGGCGGAACTGATTGTTAACAAGGCGGCAGAAAAATACGGAATCAGAGAGAGGGATGATCTGACAGTGATGGTGGCGGCAATTTAGCCGCCTTTTCGCTATTCTTCAGAGTATGCAAAAAAGAATGGGAACACTATGCGGTAAAAGAGGAAAGATAAGGAGATAGTGCAGTTCGGTTTCGTAAAGAAAATATTAGCGGGTTGTCGATTATTTCCGTTTTTGCTATAATACTTTCATGAGTTTACTTGAATGGTGAGAAAACAGGTAAATGCAGTATTTTGCATTTGAGTATCTTGGAGTGACAGCTATGGAATATTTGCATCTTTTGCCTTCCCTGGAAGTTTTGCTTTTTAATTTAATTACCTTAAATCATTGTCTGAAAAGAAAATATACGATGCTGAAAACAGTAATAATACTATTTTGCGTCGTCATAGTATTCTCTGTTTTGCCGGGGCTGTTTATAAAAACGGATATGTTTGACGGAAGCGGTAAATTTTCTGTATTTGGATTTATATATATAATTCCCCTGAAATTTCTGTATGATGAAAACCTTGAGAGAATTTTTCTCAGCATGTGTATGAGCTGGACTTATACGCTCGGAATACTGGCAATTTCTATGCAGGCGATGTTTTTTTTGCTGACTTTAGGTTATGACGTGCAACTGATAATAATCGAAACAGCCTTGTTTGCAGTAACGTTTGTCCCGTTCAGAAAATATGCGATTCCTAAATACACCTATATCTTTGGGAATTTGTACGATTTTCAGAAGAAGCAGTTCAGATATCTGGAAGTCACCATATATTTCATTTTCTTTATGCTGCTTATTCTTCATACGGTTTTTTTAGACAGTGAAGAATATTTACTGCAAATTACAGTTTTGATGATAGTACTGGTAACCAACTACCTGTTCTGTTCCATCGTTTACGAAGTGATAAACGGTTCGCTGAAAATCAGTGAGCTGGAGAAAACCGTTTCAAATGATGTGTTGTGGTCAAGCTTTTTTGTAACACTTGTGGCTAAAAAATATCGCTTGGCAACTATGCTGCCATTCGTGCCTCGTATGGTGTGCGATAGCCGTTGAAGCTGTGAGGGCGTACATGATTATAGTCAACGTATGCAAATT
>CASEOD010000018.1 GCA_949289445.1 uncultured Eubacteriales bacterium | reverse complement strand
AGATCAATCTTTTCTTCTTCCGATATCTCTTTTCTATTATACTCACTCATACCTCTATCTCCGAACCTTCCTGCTTCCTGTGGGATTTTTCCACTCTTCCGTAGCCATACTTTGCATAACCGTATTTCCTGTAACCGCCATAACCGCCGTAGCCGCCCCACACTTTCTTTCCGGAAAATACGCCTGTCTTCACATCATTGAAAATACAACCCAGCAGTTCTGAACTGCCGTTGTCCAGCATATCAATTGTGTCATTCAGTTCTCTTACATTTGCCATACCCTGGCGCACTACCAGCAGAGACACATCCGCATATTCCGCAAGAACCTCAGCGTCTGCCATCAAAGAAGTAGGCGGTGAGTCAATAACCACATAATCTGCAATAGACTTGGCTGCCTTCATCAGATTCCGCATCGCGCTTCCCGAAACCATCTCTGTGGAATTCGGATAAGGTCTGCTGCCGAGCATCATATAGAGACCTGTTTCTGAATCCCTCTGAAGAATATCATCCAGCGGAACTCTGCCGTTCAGATATTCGCCAATCTCCTGTCCTTTTGACAGCTTCTTATGCAAGATTTTATAGGATGCCGGACGCCGCATATCGCCGTCCACAAGAATGACCCGTTCCGTCTTCTGCACCAGAGCCATGGCAATATTGACAGCCACCGTTGATTTTCCTTCATTCTCCATAACGCTGGTCACGAGAATCACCTTGCTGTCATTCTGTCCTGCCTTATACATCAGTTTTGTTCGTATTTTCTTATAGGTCTCCACAAACAGGAAACTGTTCGTCGGATCGGTGAGCAGAAGTCCTTTTTTCGACTTTTTCAGTTTGCTCTTCAGAGTCCTGTTCTTTTCCTCATGATAGATCGTGGCAAAGAGCTTTGTATCCAGTTTCTTCTCCACTTCTTTTTCATTTTTCACATTATCCTTCAGATAATCGATCACTGCAAGAAGCAGGGCCATCAGGCCCATGGCAATCAAGCCGTAATTTCTCATCATATCATTAGCTGAGATGGGATTTGATGGCGCCATCGGTACCTCCGGCTGTTCCAATACCTCCAGCACTACATTGCTCATTACATAATCCGTAATTTCCGAGTAATGATCCATCACCGATTTCATAATCTTAAAAGAATACTCAGGTGTAGAGGCGCTGACCCTCAAAGTCATCAGATTAGTTCCCTCTACCACTGTAGTCTCAATCTCTCCAGGCATATATTCCAGATTCAGATCTGCCTGCACTCTCTGCCTCAAAAGCCGGCTGTTCAGAACCTCACTGAAAGTCTCTGCCATACCACTGGCTGCAGACAGATTTGACAGATTACTGGTCGAACCTCTGGAAGACACAAGGAAAGTCATACTGCTGGTATATACAGGCGTATAAGCCGCATCTGCCAGAATAAAAGCACAGATAACACCTACCAGTCCGGCAGTCAGAATCATCCACCAATCTTTCAGAAGAGCCCGGACAATACTGAATATATCTACCGGCAACTCATCATTCTGCAACAAGCCTCTGCTATTCTCCGACATGTTTCTCCTCCCTCATCACTCAACCACAACATACATAATTTCTGTGGCTTCTCTTTCGTATCCCTCATCTGTATCACTATAGTAAAAATATACAGGATAAACTCCGGGCACAGAAGTGTTTACCTGCGTTGAACGCACGGTCACTCTGCTTCTCGGGAGCGCGCTGCTGCTCACAGTCCGCTCCTCTTCCTGTCCTTCTTCCTCACTGCTGTCTGCGGAGTCTTCTTCCACAGTGTTCTCTGCAGCAGTATCTGTTCCTGCCGTTTCCTCATCTTCACCTGATGTTTCCTCCAGCTCTGCTCCTTCAAACGGATATTCTATGCTTCCATCTCTTACACTCTGCAAATAATCTGTATAATCTATAGGCTGACCGTCATAGTAGACCAGATACTGAGACAGGTTCAATTCCACCTCATAACCGGATGCCTCATAAATTTCCACTTCTACCGGAAGAGTAGCCGTATCTCCCGCACTGTTTGTCACTTCATAGGTTATCTGATATCGGCCTGTAACGCGGTTATTGATCGTCTCATTCATCAGAATCTTTACTTTATTTGAGATATCGCCGTCCAGGCAGTCTGTCGCACTTATAATCTGATCTACATTCACAGTTTCTCCTGCACGGAATCTGAGCGATCCAGTCAGTTCAAATCTTGGGCTTACATAATCTGTATATGTAACTTCTCTCTCCATTTTAGAGATATGGTTGTCCGAATCAAAGGCCGCATAGGTCACAATGCGTTTTCCTCCATCATAAAAATTGGACAGCCCCTCCACAAGAATAGAAGGAGTTACAACTCCGTCCCTTCTGTCGCTAGCCGTGACTCCTTCAAGCAGAACGTCTTCACCGTCCTCAATGCTGACTTCCAACTCCGTCTCATCGCAGGAAAATGCGGGGCCGGATGAATCTGCGCGCCGAATCTGAACAAACCGGTACCCCGCAAACACACTTACTGCCACAGCCACGATTACAAGCCAGGTAATTCTAAACTTTTTCATTTCCTTTTCTCCTTGTATCTAAAACCATTAGGCAATTGTTAAATTGCAAAACCCATTGATTTTACTGGGTTTTCTTACATCTTTTATATAAATTTTCTCTCCGCAGGTGGTAAAATAAGGTAACCACACCAACCATTCACAACCCACGGAGGAGAAAATTTATGCGTACTAAATATCATCAGATGACTTTAAAAGATACTTTTTCAGATTGCCAAGACATCTTTATGGATGATGCCCCTTCCTTTTTTCAGCTTCTGGAACAGCATTTTGACATTTCTCTTTTTATTCCACAAACCTTTTACAACGCTTTTTATCAGCATCTTGGCCGTAAAAGAGATTATCCCCTTACCGGTTTCCTTTCTGCTCTTATCCTGCAGAAAATCTTCTCCATTCCTACAGATTCTCTGCTCATTATCCTTTTAATTCTCTGTAAAGAGCTTCGCGATTTCTGCGGCTTTACAAAAGTCCCTGACGCGCCTCTGTTTACCCGCTTTAAACTGGGCTTTGCCAGCCACATTGAACTCATGTTTCAAAAGATGGTTGACCACACCGAACCCATCTGCCAGCAGATCGATTCTGCTCTGGCTCAGATCCTTACCTTCGACACCTCCGGCATTGAGCTTTTCGTTCACGAAAACAATCCCAAAACCCTCAATGCACTTATCCGTAAACTCAAAGCTTTTTACAAGGATAATCCGGATGTTGACCCTTATAAGATGGCTTACAGCCTTATGCCTTCACAGGCCGCCTCCTGTCTCGACGCCAAACAGCAGTACATTAACGGGCATTTCTGTTACGCCGATAAATTTGCCATCCTTACCAACGGGCTTGGCATCATACGCCACATCACCTTCCTCGATGATGACTTTAAAGCTTCCCATCCTGAAATGACTGTAGAAAAGAAACCCGATTCTCCCGATGAAGATAAATCCATTGGGGATGCTGCTTCCCTCAAGCCTGTGCTTTCTGATTTCTTTTCCCTCCACCCTGGCTTTCATCCTGATATCTTTCTGGGTGATTCCGCTTTCGATACCATAGATACTTATGGCATGCTGCTCAATGACTTCTCTTTTTCCAAAGCTCTTATTCCTTATAACCCAAGAAATGAAAGCTCCCTCAAAAAAGTCGGGTACAATGAATACGGCTATCCTGCCTGCCCCAATTTCCCTTCCCTTGCCATGAAGTATTGCGGCATCACCCGTGAAAAGGGACGTGCTGACCGCATCAAATGGATTTGCCCGAGGGTTCACATGAAAAACGGAACATATGTGTGCGATTGTGACAATCCCTGTTCTTCCGCCGCAAAAGGACGCACCACTTATACTTACGAGAATCTGGGACTCCGTATGTTCCCCGGCATTCAGAGAGATTCCGAAGAATGGATTTCTCTTTACAAAACAAGAACCAGCGTGGAGCGCGCCATTGACCATCTGAAAATCAACATGTGTGCTGCCGGCAGAAAATCCCGCAGCCACATTACTACAAAAACGGATGTTTTTCTCGCCGGTATCGCAAGCCTGCTCACCGTCATTGTTGCACACGGCATGAATTGTCCGCAATACATCCGAAGCCTGAAACCTTTAATTGCCTGAAAAAGTATTCAATTGTCATAGTTCTTTTATGGGCTTATTAAAATACGCCCTGATTCTGATGATTTATGTCAATTCAGAAACAATTCTGAATAATGACCTGCTTTTTCTCCTTATATAGCAGAAAGTTATCCACAATGAAGGAGAAAATCTTTTAACAATTACCTATTCTCTGTTTATTATAATTTTTATTCCCGGCTTTCCGCCGGCCGGACGCCGGCAGCTTCAGGGAACGAAAAAGGTCTACCCGTATTTTATCACAGTAAAATTTTAAAGTCCAGAAGCAGGGGCATATATTTTTTCTTTTTATCTTTCCCGTTTTATCTCTCCGGCTTTGCGTGGATCCTGTGCTTAAGCGCCTCCACGGAGCGGTTGATGATGAGCTCCTCCGGAAAGCGCAGCTCCTCAAGGAGCGCGTGGGCCTCATCATGGCGGCCCACATCTGTGTCCACATGGGCGTCGCTTCCGATGACGATGGGAACCCGGTATTCCATACACAACTTCAGCATCTCTTCATCCTGCGGCCTGGCGTTCTTCCTGGAGCCGCCCGGACGCAGAGAGCTTTCGTTCAGCTCCAGCATGGCTCCGTACTCCTTCGCCCCCTGGACGACTGCCCGCATATCGATGGGATATCTGGGATCGTCCGGGTGGCCCAGAATGTGGACATGGGGGTTCTTCATGGCGTTCAGGCAGGCCTGCGTATTGTATTCCCTGCTGCCGGGCGTGATGCAGGGGATATGCAGGCTGGCGATTGCCAGATCCATCTGCTTCAGCGTCGCCTCGGGCAGATCCACGGTCCCCTTTTCATCCAGGATATTCAGTTCCACGCCCATCATGAGCTCTACCTCGTAAGCCTGCCGGTCAATCACCTTAAGATTCTGGAAATAAATAAGCTGGCTGCTTCCGATCATGCGGGGCGCATGCTCCGTAACAGCCAGAAGTTCCAGGCCTTTGCGCGCCGCGGCAGCCACATTTTCACGGATCGTACTGTATGCGTGGCCGCTGGCCAGCGTATGGGTATGGGTATCCATTACATCCTTTATCATTTTGTCTCTCCTCTTGTTGTGCTGGTGTTCTCTCGTTT
>CASEOD010000017.1 GCA_949289445.1 uncultured Eubacteriales bacterium | reverse complement strand
CGGGAAGAAAGACCTTTGTGGTGGGAAACATCGGTACAGCTGTAATCTCAGCATCTGTCGATGCGGAGGAAGATGCCTGGCTGGTAACGGAAACCAGCAGTTTCCAGCTGGAAACCACCAGATATTTTAAACCGGCAGTTTCAGCAATTCTGAATCTGACACCGGATCATCTGAACCGGCATCATACCATGAAGGCATATGGAGAAGCTAAGGCAAAGATTTTCGCAAATCAGAGAGAAGACGGTTTCCTGATCATCAATTACGATGACAAAGAATGCTGGAAACTGGCAAAGGGATGCAAGGCCAGAGTAGTGCCTTTCAGCCGCAGGAAGGAACCGGAACTGGGAGCCTTTGTTAAAGACGGCAGAATTGTCATTAAAAATGAAACCGGTGATATAATAGATATATGCGGAACAGATGAACTTCTGATTATCGGCGCGCATAATCTGGAAAATGCGCTGGCAGCTTCAGCAATCTCCTATTTTGCAGGGATTGAACCCGATATTATAGCGAAAACCCTGAGAACTTTCGGCGGTGTTGCTCACAGACTGGAATACTGCGGAGAGATAGAAGGAGTAAAGTACTATAACGATTCTAAAGGAACCAATATTGATGCGGCAGTAACCGCACTGCGTGCTATTAAGAAAAATGTGATTCTGATAGCGGGAGGCGATGCCAAAGGACAGGTTTTTGACGATTTTATCAGGCAGTTTGACGGCAGTGTCAAAAAAATGATTCTGCTTGGCAGAGATGCCCATCTGATTTCTGAAGCCGCAGACCGCTGTGGATTTACAGAGTATGTGAACTGCAGGGATATGGACGAATGTGTCCGCAAAGCTTATGAAACGGCTGTGCCGGGAGATACGGTGCTTCTGTCACCGGCCTGCGCAAGCTGGGATATGTATGATAATTTTGAACAGAGGGGCGAGCACTTTAAAAATTGTGTGAGCAGGTTGGAGAGATAATGAAACTGAAACTGAGAAGCGGAAGGAATTTAAGACAAAGTGATTTTGTGATTCTGGCCATGGTGACGATTCTGGTCATCTTTGGGGTGGTCATGGTGTTCAGTGCCAGCTACTACAAATCAATCAATGAATCCGGTTCTCCCTACAGCTATCTGATAAGGCAGGGAATCTTCGCTTTGAGCGGATTTGTCATCATGTGGTTCTGTTCCTGGTTTGACTATCATATCTACCGGAGACTTTCCGTGCTGATTATTGCAGTCAGCTTTGTTCTGCTGCTTTTGGTACTGACACCGCTGGGTGTGTCGGAAGGAGGAGCCACCAGAGCTCTTTATATCGGATTCACCATTATGCCGGGGGAGATTGCAAAGATTGCGGTAATTATTTTTACGGCAGCCTTTCTTGCGGGTGATCCGAAACTGATTCTGTCTTTTCGCCGGGGAGTTCTGCCGCTTCTGTTTCTGATGGCCCTCTTTGGAGGGCTGATTATCAAGCAGCCCAATCTTTCCACCGCCATTACCGTCTGCGGGATTATTGCAGGCATTATGTTTCTGGCGGGACTGGAATGGAAGTATGTTATCGGAGCGGGAATCCTTGGAGGAAGCGCCGTGGGAACACTGATTTTTCTGGGCGACAAGCTGGGGATGGAACACTGGAAAAAGAGAATCGTTTCCTTTACAGATCCTTTTGCCGATGCGCTTGGCGACGGCTTTCAGGTGGTTCAGTCTCTTCTGGCGCTGGGAAGCGGCGGTCTGTTCGGTCTGGGTCTGGGAAAGAGTATCCAGAAGAATCTGTACCTTCCTGAGCCTCAGAATGACTTTATCATTGCCATCATCGGAGAAGAGCTGGGACTGGTGGGTCTTCTTCTGCTGCTGGGAGTCTATGCGGTACTGGTGTGGCGGTGCTTTCATGTGTGTCTCAATGCGCCCGATCGTTTCGGTATGCTTCTTTCAGGCGGAATCACCATTATGATTGGACTGCAGGTCATTCTGAATGTTGCAGTCGTAACTTCTTCTATGCCGCCTACGGGAATTGCTCTGCCTTTTGTCAGTTATGGGGGAAATGCGCTTTGGATTTTCATGGCCAGCGCGGGAATTGTTATGAATGTCTCCAGACAGAGCGGCAGTCAGCAGGGGAATACAATAAAAACGGCAAAAAAATAAAAAGCGGAATTCAGCGGAGGAAATAACATGCGTGTCATCGTAACAGGCGGCGGTTCAGGCGGACATATCTACCCGGCTATTGCCATCGCAGACAAAATCAGAGAAAAAGAACCTGATTCGGAAATATTGTATATAGGCAACGACATCGGTCTGGAAAAGGATATTGTGCCGGGCACGGGGTATCCTATGGAACTGGTGTCAGCCAAATGGCTGGATCGCAGGAATATTTTCAAGATATTCGATACAGGCTTTTCCACCATGCGGGGCATCAGGCAGGCTTACCGGATCATGAAGAAGTTTAAGCCGGATGCGGTGATTGGAACAGGTGGTTTTGTCTGCGTCCCTGTCATGTATGCAGCCCACAGATACGGCGCCAAATGCTATCTGCATGAGCAGAATGCGTATCCCGGTGTAGCAAACAGAACTCTGGAAAAATTTGCTGATAAAGTCTTTCTCGGATTTCCGGAGGCGGGTCATTATTTCCATGAACCGGAGAAACATGTCAATGTGGGCAATCCGGTAAGAGGAAGATTTTATAATACGGATCAGAAAAGCGCCAGAGAAAAGCTTTCTATCGGTCAGAATGACTTCGTCGTTTTTTCTTTTGGAGGCAGTCAGGGAGCGGAGAAACTGAATCAGGTCTGTTTTGATCTGATGGAGGCTGTCAACGGTCACAAAGGAATAACCTTTATTTTCGGCACAGGAAGTCAGTATTATGATGAGATACTGGCAAGAGCTGAGGAAAAGCACATAGAACTGAAAGATAACATCAGAATAAAATCGTACATCAATGACATGGAAGTCTATCTGGGAGCGGCTGATCTGATAATCAGCCGGGCGGGAGCTCTTTCTGTGGCAGAAACCACGGTCTGCGGCAGAGCAGCGATTCTGATACCGTCACCTAATGTAACGGGAAATCACCAGTTTTTCAACGCCAAGTCTGTGGCAGACAGGGGAGGAGCTGTGCTGATTGAGGAAAAAGATCTGACATCGGAACTTCTGATTCAGGAGGTTATGCGTTTGAGAAATCATCCTGAGGTTCTGGAAAAGATGAGCGCCGCAAGCAAAGCCTGCGCACCGCTTTCTGCTACGGAACTGATTTACGCACAGATAAAAGCGGAGACAGAAAACCAATGAGTGAATACTATGAGGAAACAGGATTCAAAGAGATAAACAGAAAGAAAAAGGTCAGGAAGAAAAAAAACTATCTGCTGCGGTTTCTTGTGTTTGTGGCAATTGTCGCAGCCGCCGCGGCCTTTTTGTCGTCCGGTTTTTTTGATGTGAAAAGTATTGAGGTAGAGGGGAATCACTATTATAAAGACAACGAAGTGATCAATCTGGCAGGCGCCAGGACCGGCGTCAATCTGTTCTGGGGTATCAGCACCGGAGATTTGAAGGACAGCCTGTCAAAAGATCCATACTTTGCCGAGGTCAAAGTGAAGCGAGAACTGCCGTCTACTCTGGTAATTGAGGTTGTTGAGCGGCAGCAGATTGCGGCGATTGAATATGCGGATCAGTATGTAGTCATCGATAAGGAAGGAATCATGCTGCGGAAAGGCAGTATTGATCCGAAGATTACTCTGCTTACAGGACTCACGGTCAGTAAACTGAAAAAGGGTGAGAAAGTGGAGGCGGAAGAATCTTCCACACTGACTGCTACTCTGTCCATGCTGGACACTATGCAGGACGGTGATATTTTTTTCAAAAAAATAGATGTATCGGGAATTGTTATCAAGGCATACATATATGATACCCTGGTGGTAAAAGGAACGTCGAAACAGATGAAAAAGGCCATTGAGAGCGGGGATTTGCAGAAAGTGGTCAATAACCTTCTGGAAAACGATATGACCAGAGGAACCATCAGTCTGGGGGATCATAATTATATGTCGGTTTCTCCTGAATTTTAGGTAAAAAAAAGGTGCATAAACATAAATTTTATGGTAAAATAGATTATATTACGGGATACTAAGGAGGCAATTTGTAATGTTGCAATTTGAGAGCGGACAGGATAATGCAGCAGTCATCAAAGTTATCGGCGTGGGCGGCGGCGGCTGCAATGCTGTAAACAGAATGATGGAGGCTGATTTGAAGGGCGTGCAGTTCATTGCGGTCAATACGGACAGGCAGGCCCTGAATAGATGCAAGGCAGAAACGAAGATTCAGATTGGTGAGAAATTAACCAGAGGACTGGGAGCCGGCGGAAACCCTGAGGTGGGTCAGCGTTCTGCGGAAGAAACTCTGGATGAAATAACGGATTTACTGGAAGGCTCAGACATGGTGTTTATCACTGCAGGCATGGGTGGCGGAACCGGTACGGGTGCTGCACCGATCATTGCCAAAGCATCCAAGGATCTGGGGATTCTGACTGTGGGTGTAGTAACCAAACCGTTCTCCTTTGAAGGAAAGAAGAGAAAGGATCAGGCAGAACTGGGTCTGAGCTTTTTGAAAAAATATGTGGATTCACTGGTAGTGGTTCCAAATGACAAGCTTTTGCAGAACTGTGAGAAGAACACTTCCATGCTGCAGGCATTTACCATGGCCGATGATATTTTGAGACAAGGCGTGCAGGGCATTTCGGATCTGATTTCCGATTTTGCGCTGATCAATGTAGACTTTGCCGATGTCAAGAGTGTCATGACCGACAGAGGTATCGCACACATGGGAGTAGGCCGGGGAAAAGGCGAAAACCGCGCAAAGGATGCGGTTACCTCAGCAATCGAAAGTCCGCTGCTTGAGACAACTATTTCAGGCGCAAGAGCCATCCTGCTTTATGTATCCGGCGGATATGATCTGGGTATGCTGGAAGTTAACGAGATCGCAAGTCTGGTGGAAGAACAGGCAGACAGAGAAGCTATCCTGATCTTCGGTGCTGCTGTCAGTGAAGAAATGAACGACGAAGTAGCAATTACCGTAATTGCTACCGGTTTTGGAGAGGGACTGGATTCGAGCCCTCTGAATTACAGCGGCTTCAGCAGGAAATCTCAGGAGGTAGTGACTGAGGACGGTCTGACAGGAAGAAGCGTCACTTTGGGAGAAATCTTCGAGGAGACCAAGGATGAGGATGCAAGCAGTTCCAGATTTGGGGATATTCCTTCATTTCTGAACAGAAAATAATCGTTACGCGCACTTTGAAAGCCGGCATATTTCGTGACCGGCTTTTTCGTGATTATAGAAGACAACGGGATTTTCGCCCGTTTGCCCTGATTTGCGGAGCGCGGACGGAGTTAAGGTCAAAGGTGAATCTGATACATATGATGACAGAAATTCATTCCAGAGACAACAGAATATATAAAGAGTGTCAGAAACTTTCTCAAAAAAAGTACCGGGACAGACTGGGTCTTTATCTGATAGAAGGTTATCATCTGATAGGAGAAGCGCCTTTGGAGCAGCTGTGTTATGCTGTGGTGAGGAAAGGCGAAGAACTTCCCGACATACCTGAGGAAAAACTCTTTGTGATGGATGGGGAACTGTTTGACAGACTGGCACAGACAGAAACCAGTCAGGGTGTCATCGCAGCCATGAGAAAGATTTCCCCGGGGCCAGACCTGCTGGAATCAGTCTGCGGAACCGGAAAGAATCTGGTGGTTCTGGACAGACTGCAGGATCCGGGAAACATCGGTACCATTATCAGAACTGCTGAGGGAGCAGGCTATGGGGCAGTAGTTGTGCTCAAAGGTACCGGTGATGTATTTTCTCCAAAGACTATCCGGGCTGCGGCCGGTTCAGTCTTTAGAATCCCTATTATTCATGTCGAGGATAATAGGGAACTCAGGAAGCTGGCGGATGATCTGGGAAAAACCCTGGTTGTCACCTGCTTTGATACCGACACTTATTATTTTGACGAAGATCTTTCTGCAGATGTTGCGCTGGTCATCGGCAATGAGGGCAGGGGTGTATCACCGGAACTTCTTCAGATGGCGGACGTCAAAATTAAGATTCCGATGGAGGGCAGATTGGAATCGTTAAATGCTTCTGTGGCTGCAGGCATTCTGATGTACGAAAGCCGCAGAAAAAACAAAAATTAGTAAAACATAAATGTGAGGTTTGATGAAATGCAAGAGAAACTTAACAAAGTACTGGAAGAGGCCAGAGAGCAGCTGTCCAAAGCGGCATCCCTGGCAGATACAGAAGAAATCAGAGTAAAGGTTCTGGGAAAGAAAGGGCAGCTGACACAGATCCTGCGCTCCATGGGAAAACTGCCGCCTGAAGAAAAGAAAGCTTTAGGTATGGCTGCCAACAAAGTTAAGGCTGAGTTTGAGCAGCTTCTGGCTGAGAAAGCAGCAGAAGTGAAGGACAAAGCCAGAGCAGCTAAATTTGCTGCAGAAAAGATTGATGTAACAGAACCGGGAAGAGAAGTGATCTACGGGGTGAAACATCCTATCACCCAGACCATCGACGAGGTTGTGGAGATCTTCCGTTCCATGGGCTATACCGTATATGAAGGACCCGATGTGGATACGGTTTACAATACCTTTGATGCACTGAATTCTCCGGAGAATCATCCTGCGAGAGATATGACAGACACGTTCTACATCAATGAGGATGTGGTTCTGCGTCCTCATACGTCATCTGCGGAAATCAGAGCCGAACATGATATGCCGCTGCCGTACAAAGTGCTGATTCCGGGCAGATGCTACAGAGTGGACACTCCTGATGCAACTCATTCACCGACTTTCCATCAGATTGAGATGATGGTCATCGGAGAGGGAATTACCATGGGTGATCTGAAGGGGTCTTTGGATCATATGGCAAAGAAGCTGTTCGGACCTGAAACCAGAACCAAATTCCGTCCGAGCCATTTCCCGTTCACAGAACCGAGTGCGGAAATGGATGTTTCATGTTTCAAGTGTGGCGGTAAAGGCTGTCCGGTCTGCAAAGGAAGCGGATGGATTGAGATATTAGGCTGCGGCATGACCCATCCTCATGTACACCGTGCGGGCGGCATTGATACTGAAAAGTACACAGGTTTTGCCGTTGGTATGGGCGTAGAGAGAATTGCTATGCTGAAATACGGCATTGATGATATTCGTTTCCTCTATGAAAACGATATGAGATTCATCGAACAGTTCAAGTAGTATGTGTGGAGGTTTTAGATAGATGTTAGTTTCATTGAATTGGTTAAAAGATTATACAGATATAAAAGTGCCTGTCGATGAATTCTGCGACCGTATGATCATGAGCGGATCCGATATGGAAACCTGTGAGGAACTGGGAACAGGGATCAGCGGCGTAGTTGTCGGCAGAATTGACAAGATAGAAAAACACCCTAATGCAGATAAGCTGGTAATATGCCGCGTGAATGTCGGAGAGGCGGAACTCCTTCAGATTGTAACCGGAGCCACCAATATTTACGAAGGCGGTTATGTGCCTGTGGCCAGGGACGGCAGTCATATTCCGGGACCTCTTCACGGCCAGCCGAAAGTGGAAGGCGGTGTAACCATCACTGCGGGAGAGCTGAGAGGAGTACTTTCCAACGGAATGCTCTGCGGTCCGCAGGAACTGGGATATGATGACAAGATTGCACCTTACATTTCCAAGGACGGTATCTGGATGCTTCCGGGAAACTGGGATGAACATCTGGGCGATGATTTTGCAGAGGCACTGGGACTTCACGACTATGCCGTGGATTTCTGCATTACTCCAAACCGTCCGGATTGCCTGTGTATGCTGGGCATGGCAAAAGAAGCTGCGGCAGTCTTTGAAGAAAAGATGACATATCCGGAAACGGAATGTGAAAAAACTGATGAGAATGCATCTGACTATATTACTGCGGAGGTCAGAAACGAAAACTGCAAGCGTTATACAGCCAGAATTATCAAAGACGTAAAGATCGAGCAGTCTCCTTGGTGGCTGCAGAAAAGACTGATGGCGGCAGGTATGCGTCCTATCAATAATATGGTAGATATCACCAACTTCGTCATGATGGAATACGGTCAGCCGCTTCACGCTTTTGACATCAGAAGCATTGCCGGAAGACATATTATCGTGGACATGGCAAAGGACGGAGACAAGTTTGTAACTCTGGACGGGCAGGAAAGAGATGTCTACAGTGATACACTGATGATCAATGATGCAGAGAAGCCTATCGGTATCGCGGGAATCATGGGTGGTCTGGATTCTGAAATCGTGGACGATACCAATACTGTAGTTATCGAGAGCGCCTGCTTTGACAAGACCTGCGTCCACAGATCCATCAAGAAGCTGGAACTGAAGACAGAGGCTGCAGCCAGATATGAAAGAGGGCTGGATCCGAACCTGTGTGAAGCCGCTGCGGACAGAGTCTGCAAGCTGGTAGAAATGCTGGGATGCGGCAAGGTATTAAACGGCAGTGTCGATGTATATCACAATCCTGAACTGCCGAAAACCATCAAATGCAGAGTCAGCAGAGTCAATAAAGTTCTGGGCACAGAGATTTCCAGAGAAGAGATGGTTTCCTATCTGGAGAGACTGGACATGAAGGTGGAAGGTGAAGGCGATACGATGCTGGTTACCGCGCCGACAGTCCGCCAGGACATGAAAGAAGAGATTGACTGTGTAGAGGAAATTGCAAGGCTGTATGGCTTTGACAATCTGCCGATGACTCTGCCTAGTGCGGATACTGTGGGTACTGTTACAAAGAGCTGGGCTCTTCGTGATTTGACCAGACAGCTGCTTTGCGGCATGGGCGCCAATGAGATTCAGACCTACTCTTTCTCCAATCATAAAATTCTTGATAATATCGGTATCGAAAAGGATTCCTGGGAGAGAAACTTCGTAGAGATTATCAATCCGATGGGAGAAGAAACCTCAGCCATGAGAACTATTCTGACCCCGGGTATGCTGGAAGTTCTGGGCAGAAACTATTCCAGAAATATTGAGGCAGTCAGAGCTTATGAGATTGGCCTGACCTATATGAAGAATTTGATGGA
>CASEOD010000016.1 GCA_949289445.1 uncultured Eubacteriales bacterium | reverse complement strand
GTTCACCACAGGTTCCGACATCGTAGTAGACGGAGCATTTACCTGCTTCTAAATCATTCTTCAGATAGCTAATAGCAAAGGCTATAAAAAAATACATTTTCATTAAAAAGGAGGACGAAATATGAAAAAGAAAGTGTTAAGCGCTATCCTTTGCATCGCAATGGTAGCAACCATGCTGATCGGATGTACGACAGAATCACCGACATCATCAGATGACAGCTCCAGTGAAGACAGCGGCAGCGAAGGCGGCGGCAAGAAGATCGGCATCACCATCCAGAACATCGAGAATGCTTACTGGGCAGGCGTTATGAGCAAGCTTCAGGAGATCCTGGACGAGAACGGATATGAAGCTACTATCATGGGATGTGAGGAGAACGCATCAACACAGATCAGCCAGATCGAGAACTTTATCACCAGCGGATGTGACCTGATCATGGTTCATCCTCACGATGCAGATGCGGTAGAGGCTTCCTGTAAGAGCGCTATGGATGCCGGCATTAAGGTAATGTGCTGGGATAACGAGATGGAAAACACCACAGCAAACTGGGTTCTTGACAACACAGAACTTGGTAAAGAGATCGGAAAAACAGCTGCAAACTTCATCAACGAGCACTTCACAGCTGACAACAAAGCTGAAGTATGTGTTATCGGTAAGCCGGATACACAGGTTCTGTTAGAGAGACAGCAGGGTATCGAAGCTGGTCTGGAAGAGAACTGTGAAGATAACTACGAGATCGTAGCTACCATCGAAGGTGTTGTAAACAATGAAGTTCAGTCTCAGGCTGAGACCGTTCTGCAGGCTCATCCGGATTGTAAGGTATGGGTTGGTGTAGGCGCCGGCGCGATGATCGGATCCAACACAGCACTCCTTGCACACTATGGCGGAGCTGGAAGCATTCCGGAAGATTGTGGTGTTATCACAACTGACGTTACAAGCGAGCAGTTAGACGCTCTGCAGGCAGGCGATGAGGCTGTTAGAGCTATCGTAGGATTCGAAGGATCCAACACCGATACCGCACAGGCTTGCTTCGAGATGTTCGAGAAGATCCTGAATGGCGAATTCGATGATGTATCCGGAGACGAGAAGAACGTATACAGACCGACTATGGAGATCAACATGGACAACATCGAAGAGATCCAGGCAGGTATGTAATAGTTGTCTAAAAAGTAGCTAGTTAATGAATACAAAACGGGGGGCAGCTTAAGGTTAAGCTGCCCCCCGGTGAAACTATCACGGGGGAAGAATATGAGCGAAGAATATGTATTGGAATTAGAGCATATAAGAAAAGAATACCCGGGTGTTGTTGCGCTGAAGGACGTTACGCTGCAGTTGAAAAAAGGTGAGATCCTGGCTCTGATCGGCGAAAACGGAGCCGGAAAATCTACTTTGATCAAGTGCTGCTCCGGGGCGGTTATTCCGACCTCCGGCAAGATCAAAGTAAATGGGAAAGAATTTACGAGCATGACTCCGCAGCTTGCATCGGAGAATGGAATCGCCATTATCTACCAGGAGTTCAATAATGTCAAGGAGTTGTCGGCGGCTGAGAACCTGTTCCTGGGACATCCGATCAAAAAAGGAATCATTGTTGACAAAGCTGCCATGGAAAAAGAGGCGGCTAAGGCGTTTGACAGATTACATATCAAAATCAATCCGAAGGAATTAATGAAGAACCTGACTGTCGGCTATCAGCAGATGGTAGAGATTGCAAAGGCAATCCAGCAGGACGCCAAGATCCTGATCATGGATGAGCCTTCCGCTCCTCTGACCAGCAAGGAAGTTGAGAGTATGTTTGAGGTGGTGGAACTCTTAAGAGAGCAGGGTGTATCCATTATCTACATCTCTCACCGTTTGGAAGAGATCTACCGGCTGTCTGACCGGATCCTGGTTCTGCGTGACGGTGAATATATTAAGACGCTGATCACCAAGGACAGCGAAGTACAGGAACTGATCAAACTGATGGTAGGCCGTGAACTGACCGAGACATATCCGCCGAGAGGAGACTGCATCAAAAAGGATGACGTGGTCCTGGAACTGAAGAATGTGACCGGTAATGGCGACCGGAATATCAACCTTCAGGTACGAAGAGGTGAGATTGTCGGACTGGGCGGACTGGTAGGAGCCGGACGTACCGAACTTGCCGAGATCATCTTTGGCGCAGCCAAAAAGCAGTCGGGACAGATTATTTTTAAAGGAAAAGAAGTCAACCCGAAGAGCCCTCGGGAGGCAATAGATTTGGGAATCGCGCTGGTGCCGGAGGACCGGAAGCGTCACGGCGCTATGCTGGGTATCTCGATCAAGAATAATATCAATATGCCGATTTACCAGAG
>CASEOD010000015.1 GCA_949289445.1 uncultured Eubacteriales bacterium | reverse complement strand
GGACCGCGATACCCTGATGGAATTGTTGTCTCTGAGATATCTCCTCACTTCGCCAACTATCATCGGCACCGCATATGTGGAAAATTTCACTCCGTGCTTCAGGTCAAAATTTTCCAGAGCCTTGATAAGGCCTATGCACCCCACCTGAAAAAGATCGTCCGGATTTTCTCCTCTGTTGCTGAAACGCTGTATCACACTTAAAACCAGCCTTAAATTCCCTGTGATAAACTTTTCTCTGACTTCTTTATCTCCCGCCTTGATCGCCTGTAGCATTTCCTGCATTTCCTGATCCTTGTAAACAGGGAGTTTTGCGGTATTCACTCCGCAGATTTCTACTTTATTCGCCATAAATCTCACCAGCCTGTTCTATTAGTTTTGATATGTATAGCTTGTGCTGACGAATACCGCTTTAGCCTTGAAATTTATCCCAGTTTCTGTACCTCTCTCTGCAGTCTTTCAATGATTTTCTTTTCCAGTCTGGATATGTAGCTTTGAGAAATGCCCATGGCATCAGCCACTTCTTTCTGAGTCATTTCCTTACCGTTTCTGAGTCCGAACCGCATATCCATGATCTGCTTTTCCCGATCCGACAGTTTAGTCATGGCGTGATACAGAAGTTTTCGGTTGACTTCTTCTTCGATGCGGGTGCTGACAACATCTTCTTCTGTTCCGAGAATGTCGGAAAGCAGCAGTTCGTTGCCGTCCCAGTCCACGTTGAGAGGCTCATCCAGTGAAACCTCGCTCTTTCGTTTCACATCCCTGCGCAGATACATGAGAATTTCATTTTCAATGCATCTGGATGCATAAGTGGCCAGTTTAATATTCTTATCTATCTTAAAAGTATTGACCGCTTTTATCAATCCTATCGTGCCGATAGAGATCAAATCTTCGACATTTACTCCCGCATTTTCAAATTTCTTGGCGATGTATACCACAAGACGCAGATTCCGTTCAATAAGAACTGCTCTGGCCTCCTGACTTCCCTTGGCATAGGCCTCCAGCATCTTCTTCTCCTCTTCTTTGTCCAGCGGCGGAGGAAGCACATCGCTTCCTCCTATGTAAAATATCCCCTTTTCGCAAAGGCCTGTAATTTTCAGCAATAATTCCTTGATTGTCCTCAAAATCAGCATATATACCCCTTTCCAGCATACTCTCAGGCAAAAGCATCTGTCCTTCGTCATCTTTTCCCTTTAAGAATTCTTCATCTCTGCATACGGCAAGAACAGGCTTTCTGATAGTTTTTCCCTCTGCAGTCAGGGAATCTATGCGGTAACCGTCCATAATCCCCCGCACCGTGCCTACACTGCTGTAAGGAACAGCAGTATATCTGACAGTCTTGTCACTGCAGCTTTTCAATATCCGTTCCATGGCCGACTGTCTGATCACTGCCACAGGTTTTCCCGTAAAAGGTTCTTTCAGAAAATTTCCGGAATCCACAAATCCTGTAAAACAGAAACTCTTTTCTTCTATTCGGAGAGTCACCTCTGTTTTTGTCCGCTGCTGTCTGCGTCTTGCTTTGATCATGTCTGCCGCCAGCCACATAACAAGGGCTGCTGCCGTCCCTGCTGCCGTTACCGTGAAATAAGTGGCGGCAGGCAGATATACGCCCTCGGCGCCGAAGGCTCCCTGCAGAGTAAACATTCCCAGCACAGCAATGGTAATTCCGCCATACAGGAACGTGACGACAAGAAAAAGCCCCGAGTTAAAAAAAAGCCGCTTCCATCGGGCT
The DNA here is from genome assembly GCA_949289445.1 of uncultured Eubacteriales bacterium. Taxonomy (GTDB): domain Bacteria; phylum Bacillota; class Clostridia; order Peptostreptococcales; family Anaerovoracaceae; genus Senimuribacter. The sequence goes on along the minus strand of CASEOD010000015.1, from coordinate 14,864 downwards.
TTTCCAAAAGCGATCCATGAAACCGCCACGGAAAAAACAAACCGTCCCGCCAGACTGATGACGGCAGGAACCGCAGCGAACATCGAGAAGGCATAAATGCCGCAGAGAGCTGCTGCCGTTATCCATCTGAAGAATCGAACAGACTCTCCCGAAATTTTCCCTGTAAAGAACAGCAGAACAAGTCCCGTGATGAAATTCTCCAGAAAAAGATATTCACCGTATACGATCAAAACCAAAACTCCCCTTTCGCTGTACTTACATAAGTATAACGAAAGGGGAGTTCGAAATTTGTCAAAGTCTGTCTGACAGAAAAATTATTTCTCTTCTGCCGGAGTCTTTGAAATACCGGCAATGGTTTTTGCCAGATCTTTTTTGGCCTGAATATTTCCCTGTCTGCCAATCATGATTCTCTGTGCCTGAGGGGAGCCTGCACCGTGCAGTGATTCTGTTCTGTACCCCACAGCAGCGCTGCCCAGGCAGATGTTTTCCAGGAATCTCAGAACTCTCATTCTGTCCTCTGTGCTTACATCGCTTCTTCCTGCAAAGTATTTATTGCAGATTTCTCCGATAGTCTCGCCATTTCTGCCCGCTACCGTATCCGATGTGAAATCGGCCTGAGACGGCATTGTCACCATCAGACCGCCTGCAATGTCTTCCGCGAGTCTTACGATCTCATAAGGAAATCTTGTAATATTCTGCTTGCAGACATTGGCAAGCAGCAGATCTATCTGATAATTGCCGGCCTTTGTTTTGCATCCTTCACAGGAACATGCGATGCCGCAGGAATACAGCGTTTCATTGAGATGGGTCATTTCAATGAGCTTGTCTTTTACTGCAGACGCCTTTTCGCAGCCGTTGTATTCTGCAGCCAGCGCTGCCGCACCGATGACCACATCTCCCACACCGACTTTGCATCCGCCGTAGCTCTGTCTGTGGTAACCCGCAAAACGCTCTACCATCATACCCGCAAAATCATATTCTCCGGCCATGAACACATATTCATTCGGAATAAATACATCATCAAAGACAACCAGCGCTTCCTGACCGCCGAATTTTCTGTTGCCCAAATCGATATCAGCATGTTCTTCCAGTTTTCTCGTGTCACAGGACTGTCTGCCGTAAATCATATACAGACCTTCCGCATCGCTGGGGCAGGCAAAGGATACGGCATAGTCTGCATCTGCTTCCTTCATCGCAATGGTCGGCATCACGATATGCCAGTGAGAGTTGATAGAACCTGTCTGGTGCGCTTTGGCTCCTCTTACGACGATTCCGTCTTCTCTTCTCTCAACAATGTGAAGGAACATGTCCGGATCGTCCTGCTGATGAGGCGCTTTGCCTCTGTCACCCTTCAGATCTGTCATGGCGCCGTCTACGGTCAGGTCTTCCTCCTGTACCATTTCCAGGAACTTGATAAAATTCTTATGATAGTTTGTACCATATTTTTCATCCAGTTCAAAAGTTGTAGAGTATACAGCGTTAAAAGCATCCATGCCGACACAGCGCTGAAAGCAGCTTGCGGTTTTCTGTCCCAGCAGCCTCTGCATTTTTACTTTTTTCACCAGATCATCCGTACTCTGATGCAAATGGGTAAAGCGGTTGATGGTCTTTCCTGTAATGCTGGATTTCGCAGTCATGATGTCTGCATACTCAGGATTCTGTGCCAGCGCATAGGTCATGGCAACACAGTTGATAGAAGGACGGATAATGGGATGATCCACCCAGTTTTCAATCCGTTCTCCGAACATATACACTCTTGTCTTCAATTTGCGCAGACTTTCAATATATTCTGCAGCTGTCATCAGTGCCATAAAAAATACCTCCCGTTTTTCTCAGACTAAATTCTGTCCAATGCTCTTGCCACTTTGATGAGACCTTCCAGAAGGTTCTTCTGTGACTGTTCAATATCTTCTTTGCTCCATTTCATAAAACCTTCTCCGCTCTTGAAACCAAGCTTCCCTTCGTCCATCTTCTGTTTCAGAAGAGGAGACGGCTCTGTGGAGCTTTCAATGTGAGGGAACAGATATTTGTGAATACTGTAAGTCAGATCTGTACCGCCGGCATCGATGACCTCCATAGGCGCGCGCACACCAAGACGCATACCGAAACCGTACTTAATAGCCTTATCCACATCTTCTGCAGAAGCAATACCGTGTTCCACAATGGAGATAGCTTCCCTGAACAGAGCGTGCTGCATTCTGTTTGCCAGAAATCCCGGTACATCCTTTTCCACGATAACAGGACATTTTCCTGCTTCCTCGAGAAGCTTATAAGTCGCTTTTACAACATCTTCAGAAACATATTTTGTCTTAATCACTTCCACCAGCGGCATCAGATATGCCGGATTCCAGTAGTGAGTGCCGATAATTCTCTCTTTATGCACAGATTTTTCTGCGATTTCCGTGACACTGATTGCCGAAGTGTTGGTCGCCAGAATGGTAGTCTGAGGGCAGAGGGCGTCCAGCTTTGCAAAATAGTCCTGTTTTACAGCCAGATTTTCTACAATGCATTCAAAAATAATATCCGCAAACTCAGCAGCTTCTTCCAGACTTTCTGTGCATCTGACTCTTCCGGTGATTTCCGGAATTTCTTTTTCGTCGATTACACCGTTTTCTGCCAGGATTTTCAGGTTTGCCGTCATGGTTTCAATCGGTTTTGCCCGAAGCTTGTCATCATAAACATAAATCATCATGACTTCACAGCCTTTCATGGCAAAGGTCTGTCCGATACCGGTTCCCATAACCCCTGCGCCCAGGACCGCGATCTTTTTCTTATCACTCATGATCAAAATTTTCCTTTCTTTAGTAAGATGGGAAATTCCGCAATGCGAAATTTCCCATGATGTTTTTAATATACGCCGTACTTGTAAACTCTGTCAGGTACATCTTTATTGATTTTGTCCTCGTCAATGAATGCAACCGCACGGACGATTGTACCGTCTCCCATGTACCATCTCAGCGGGAATGCGCAGAACATGAATCTCTGGCCTTTTACCTTTTCGATGTCGCCGCCCAGGTTTTCGATACCCATGATGTTGTTGCCCAGCAGCATGGTGTGTACCGGTTCCCATTCAGGGAAATCTTCACTAGGATCGTGGCCGAATTCTTTTCTGTATTCCTCGATAATTCTAGGAACATATGGGCCGGGACCGTGATCAGCCGCATAAGTGTAGAGGATATGGTCCAGAGCCTGCATATCGAAACCTACGCCCTTAACCTTGTGATCGATGAACCACTGAGCGCCTGCAATGGAAAGACCCGGGCTGTAAGCAAAGTAATCATCATTTTCGCCCCATCTCTTGTGCATTCCTGTGCAGAGCAGTACCCAGTCTCCTTCTTTGATTCCGCCTTCAACTTTTGTTGCAGCTTCTTCAATTTCTTCCGGTGTAATCAGTTCCCAGTGTTTCTTAGGAATGTCCAGACATACAGCTTCGCCGTAGTAGTTTTCCAGCGGAAGCTCATGAGTGTACGGAGATTCCGGAATAACGTGAGACGGAGAATCTGCATGAGTTGAGTTATGCATATGGAAATCATTAAAGGTCTGCAGCAGTCTGTAATGCATCGGCATATGCTGAACTCTGTCAATATGGAAGTCTCCGTTAGAAGGCCAAAGCGGATTACCTCTTCCGAACGGATGCGATAAATCTACTAATACTTGTTTTCCCATTGTTCTATCTCCTTTTCATTGTAGTGATTTCGGCCCGGCAGGGTCGGAGAAAATAATTTTGATTTTGATGCTATAATATAAAGCAAAAGGTGTGCCAACAGAAGACTTTCCCCATATATTTTCTTTATTCCCTGTAAATTCAACGTTTGTCTTTCTTCTGCAGAAACAGATTTCCGCAAACTTCGCATCTCGTCTGTTGCAAAGTGGACGTTTACCGTTGCAGTAAAGCAACGGCCCTTATTTCAATCCGAGAATCGCTCTTGCTTCTTCCGGTGTCGCAAGACTTCTGCCCACCTCTTCTGCCATACGGGCAGCACGTCTGACAAACTGTTCATTTGATTCAGCCTTCTGCCCTGCGTTATAGTAAACATTGTCCTCCAGTCCCACGCGGATATTTCCGCCAAGGGCGAGAGATGCCAGCATTACTTCATTGGCGCCTTTTCCGATGCCGAAAGTGCTCCAGGTGGAATTCTCAGGAAGATGATTTACAAGGTAGAGAAGGTTTTCTGTAGTAGCTTCCATTCCCCCCGGTGCACCAAGGCAAAGCTGGAAATGAGCAGGCTCCTGAATAATGCCTTTTTTGATGTAGTATTTCGCAGTATTGAGCATACCCATGTCAAAGATTTCAATCTCCGGTTTTACACCTGCCGCAATCATCTCTTTGCCGCACAGTTCCAGAAATTCAGGTTCATTCATAAACACCACACTGTTGAGCCAGTTCATGGTGCCCGCATCAAAAGATGCCAGTTCAGGTTTCAGTTCTTTGAACGGCTTAATCCTTTCTTCCCAGGAAAATCCCTGTCCTCCGGAAGAAGTCAGATTCAGAATTACAGGACAGCCTGTCTTTCTGATGCCGTTTACGATTTCCTCAAAGCGATCATAACGCATGCTGGCATTGTCTTCCTCGTCTCTCACATGAATATGCACCACGGCTGCTCCCGCTTCATAACAAGCCAGCGCGGAAGCGATAATTTCCTCAGGCTGTGTAGGCAGATTGGGATTGTCCTTTTTTGTGGTGACTGCGCCGGTCAGAGCAGCCGTTACGATTACTTTGTTTTTGTCATTCATTCTTCTTGTTTCAAACATAACTATTTCTCCTCACATAATATCAGTTCCAGCGGCGGCAGTCCCGTATCTCTCTTCCCGGTCCCAAAACCGCGGCTGATTACAGATTCTTCAATATTTTCCCAGCCGAAAACATCGGTAATTCCGGCAACAATAGACGCACCTGTAGGGGTCAGCACTTCTTTCGGAATATCTGAACGATAATGTGGTATTCCGGTATCATGAAGGATCTGCTTCACCGCAGGCGCCGGTACAGGCAGGACTCCGCAGGCACATTCCACTTCTCCGTAACCCGTTGGCACTTCCTTCGTTACAACCACATCCGCACTCAGATATGCGCAGCAGACGGCAGTACCGACAATATCCACAATAGAGTCCACTGCCCCCGCCTCATGAAACTTCACCTGCTCTACAGGAACACCGTGAACCTTGGCTTCCGCTTCTGCTTTTATTTTGAAAATCTTTCTGCTCAGTACCTTTTCCTTTGGACTGAGACTGCTTCTGCTCAGCATGTTCAAAATGTCTCCGTAGGTTCTGTAGTTTCCGCTGTAAGGGTTGATATGGTGGTTCTCCGGGTTTGTCAGAAGTACATCCACATCAGTAGCCATTTTTCCACAGCTTTCCTTCCGGCAGATCTGAAGTTCAAATTCCTGAAGTGACAGCCGATCCAGCTTTTCCTTCAGATATGATTCCGGTACACCCAGACTCAGAAATGCGCCCAGCATCATATCCCCGCTGACTCCGGATTTGCAGTTGATGTACAGTTTCTTCATATTCAGTCCCTTCCGTATACAAGATATTCATATAGAAAGCAAAGATTGTGCCAGTCACATTTTATTGATTTTTCAACGACATTTTCTTTTTCCCTGTTGCATGAAAAAAATACTGTTGCAAAGACGCAACGATTTACTTCTCAAATCGTAGCTCTTCTGTTATACTGTTACCATAAGCAAAGGAGTGCGGTATCATGAACCAGGTTTTAGCAATACAGAAGGTGAAAGAAAAGATTAAACATGCAGTCAATGATAATTTATACCGGGATGCGGACAGAATGCGCGCTTTTCTTTCGGAAATAGATCAGGACCTTCAGGTCTTTCTCGACAAGGGAATCGATTTCAAAATTGTAGTGGATTCTCTGGATGACAGTATTTTCATCACGGACAAGGAGGGTGTCTGTCTTTATGTCAATCCTGCCCATCAGAGAAACACTGAGATTCTTCCCGACGAAGTTCTTGGCAGAAAGGTTTCGGATATTGTTGCCGACGGCAATCTGTTTACCGGTGGGGCCACCATGGACGTAATCAAGACAAAGAGAAAAATTTTCCGGCTTTCCACCGTGCATAAGACCAATCCGCCCAGTGTGGGCTATGCGGTGGGAGTTCCTATCTTCGACCGGTACGGTAATCTGCATCAGGTTGTTGTCAGCAGCAGGCCCATTCTGTCTCTGCAGGCACTTCAGGAGGATTTTGGGAAGTTTCTGCAGGAAGCAAACGCACTTAATCCAAGTAAAGAAAATGTCAGGATTCTCTCAAACGCCGATTCGGAAACTTCCAGCCGTCTTGTCGGCTCTTCCTACAGCCTTCAGAAAGTATGGAACACAATCAAAATGGCAGCGCCTACCGATGCCACTGTACTGGTCACCGGTGAATCAGGTGTCGGAAAAGAAGTGGTTTCGGACGAAATCTATCGTTTAAGCCGGCGCAATGATAAAACCTTCATCAAGGTCAACTGCGCATCTATTCCGGCCAATCTGCTGGAATCCGAACTTTTTGGCTATGAAAAAGGTGCTTTTTCAGGAGCCAGTGCCGGCGGCAAACAGGGACTCTTTGAACTGGCAAACGGAGGCACGCTGCTCCTTGACGAAATCGGAGACATGCCCATGGATCTCCAGGTAAAACTGCTGCGTGCCATCCAGACAAAAGAGATTACCCGTGTAGGAGGAACACGCACTATTAAACTGGATATCCGTTTTATCGCTGCCACAAATTCTGATCTGAAAAAGAAAATTGCCGAAGGAACCTTCCGTCAGGATCTGTTCTACCGTCTTAACGTAATTCCAATCAATATTCCACCGCTACGGGAGCGTCTCAACGACTTGGACGAGCTGTGCCGTCACTTTGTGGACTACTACACGAAAAAACATAACCGGGCATTTAAACTGACCGACGAGCAACTGGCCATTATGAAACAGTACCGCTGGCCGGGCAATATCAGAGAACTGGAGAATGTCATCGAATATCTGACTATCTGCGCCTCCGGCACGAAAGAAGTGGCTGACGAAATGCTCCGCAGTCTTTTGGATATTTCGCAGGGGGACGATCAGCTCCAGGAGAGTGACAGCCTGAGTCATTCTTTGGAAAATTATGAAAAGAGCCTAATTGAATCAGCTCTCAGAAATTCCAAAAGCCTAAGGGATGCCGGTGCCAAACTGGGGGTCAACGCCTCAACCATTTCCAGGAAAATCAAACAGTACGGCATCGATTATCCGGGGACAAAATAAAACCGTTTTATCAAAAAATGACGGAAAAGCTGTCAGCAGCTTTTTCCGTCATTTACTGTTATAGAGAGAAAATTGTATCTTACCGGTTATATTTTGTGATTACACCAGTTTCTTTCTTCGGCAGCACCAGATGTTCCAGAAGAAAAGCCGCCGCCATTCCCATGATCAGTCCGTTGGACAAAAGACAGGCAGCCACAGTGGGAAGATTGGTAAATGTACCTTCGGGCAAAAGCATAGTGCCTGTCCCGATAATCATAGAAAGTCCCACAATCAGATTTTCTCTGCTTCCAAAGGAAACTTTTCCAAACTCCCGCAGAGCCTGCCCAATGCAGAGGGCAAAGATGATAATCAGGGCACCGTTACCCACACCGGCAGGAATTGTCGCAAACAGCGCTCCAAAAGGTCCCACCAGTCCCATGACAATCATACCTGCCGCAGCCAGATACATAGGCCCTCTGGCCGCAACCCCAGTCATTTCCACCACACCGATGGAAGAGACAAAAGGCATAAATGCGATAGAAGAAAACAGACCGGTCATGGATGCCGACATTCCATGGAAAAAAATCGATCTCCGCATCCGCTGTTCTCCCGCATCGGACTCTGCCATTGCCGCCATGCCGCTGATGCTGGCAAATACCATGGAAATCAGCACAAATGCGCTGATCAGGCAAGTAACCACCACGCCGGCATCAAAAGTGGGAGTTCCCCAGGCGAACAACTTTGGCAGTGTAATCAGACCGTTTCCCCAGAGATCTGCTTTTTCTGTCATACCCAGCAGCGCCGCAAAAATCCAGCCGGCCACCATTCCGACAAAGGTTGCGATACTTTGCAGAAATCCTCTGGTAAACTGATTGATAACCAGAATTACTACCATGGTAAAAACTGCTGTCAACAGTGCTTTTCCGTCGATATGAGGCTGCGATTCCCCAACGCCCAGCATCCCTTTCATAATACTGGAACTGATCTGCAGTACCATGAGCAGAATGAGAAGACCGTTTATCAGTGGAGTAAACAGCTTTGCCAGATATCTGACAAGGCCTGCCGCGGAAAGAATCATGACCATAAGACCGCTCAGCAGCATTCCCATTTCAAGATTGGTTCTGAGTTCGGCCAGAGACATGTTCAGTGACGGCGCTGCCGTCACCATCAACAGAAACAGTGCCGACCAAAGTCCTGCAGGCCCGTCCTGAATAGGGAAACGGTGACCCCACCGAACCTGCAGAATCGTCATAACGCCACAGAGAACAAAAGTCCGCTGCAGAGTCGCCGCAACTTCATCCTGAGAAAGTCCCAGAGCGTAACCTACCACTACAGGCATAACCACGGCAGATGCCACAAAGAGGACGATCTGCTGAAACCCGTATATCAGATTTTCTCCGGCCGGAACCTTATCCTCAAGACCGTACTTCAACTTCTGTTCACTCATAATATTCTTTACACCATCTCAATGATAACCGCGGTTCCCATGCCTCCTCCGGCACAAAGGCTGGCAAGGCCGTATCTGCCGCCGCGTCTCTTCAGTTCATACAGAAGCGTAATCACCAGACGGGAACCGGTGGCTCCCACAGGATGTCCCAAAGAAATACCGCTTCCGTTGACATTCAGCTTATCGTCGTCAATGCCCAGAGCTTTCTGACATGCGATACACTGTGCTGCAAATGCCTCGTTTATCTCGAAAAGATCAATGTCTTCAATGGCGAGGCCTGCCTTTTTCAGCGCTTTTTCAGAGGCGCTGATCGGTCCTATCCCCATTACTTCAGGACGTACTCCTGTTGTTGCCACGGCTTTGATTCTGGCGAGGACAGGAATTCCCAGCTCCCTTGCCTTGTCTTCTGCCATGAGAATCACTCCTGAGGCCGCATCATTCATACCGGAGGAATTTCCGGCAGTTACTCTGCCGTCTTCCTTAAATGTCGGTTTTAAACGAGAAAGCTTTTCAAGAGTGGTATCTCGTCTCGGATATTCGTCAGTGTCTATGACAGTTTCTGTTTTTTTGGATTTTACTGTAATAGGAATAATCTCTTCTTTGAACTTTCCCTCATCGATTGCGGCAACAGCGCGCTGCTGAGAGCGAAGAGAGTACGCGTCCATTTCTTCTCTCGTCACATTATATTCATCTGCCACGTTTTCTGCGGTAATCCCCATGGCAGGGCCCACTCCCAGATTAGTAAGAGAATCCCACATAGAGTCTCTCATCTCCATGTGACCGTATTTCTGTCCGTAACGGGCGTTAAAAACCATATGAGGCGCAGTGCTCATGCTGTCTGCTCCTCCTGCCATGATACAGTCCGCTTCTCCTGCCTTTATCTGATAATATCCCATCTGAATAGAAGACATGGAGGATGTGCAGTTTCTGTGAATGGTAATTCCGGGAACAGTAACAGGCAGACCTGCTTTCACCGCTGCCACCCTGGCAAGATTATTCTCTTTATAGGTTCTCTGATAGTTGCATCCCCAGATAACATCCTCAATCAGCGCCGGATCAACGGAAGCCCGCTCAATCAGATTCTGCATTACAGGGATGGACAAATCCAGAGAAGTCAAAGTCTTAAACTGACCACCGATGGTTCCGATAGGCGTTCTTGCGGCAGCCACAATGCATACATCTCTCATAAAAAGCACCTCACTTTTTCAAATATTCTCTAACCAAAATTGATTCCTGCTGTACAGGAATAAGCATAAAGGACTGCTCCCTAGCTGAAGCAGTCCTTTATCTCGTTAAGCGTTCTGTTTCAGAACCTGTTCTTCTTTCTTATAGTCCAGGTTGTATTTTTTCGTATCCAGTACACTGATCAGTATGAAGTTAACAACCAGCAGTGCCACAAATACCACATATGCGCCTCTCAGGCTTCCTGTCAGTTCCAGTGCCTTTGCATTTACCAGGTAGTTGAGCATCAGGACAATTTCCATGATCGGGAAGTAGATGGAGTATACCAGGTCAAAGCTGTGTCTTCCGAAAACGGATGCAGGCAGAGAAGTCATGAAGTTGGCGGCTGCACCGATAGCGATACCTACCATTGCCACACAGATATAACCTCCGATTGCATTGTTCATCACCACATTGATAAGCAATGCCACAGCATACCATACCAGATATCCTTTAATAGCTGTCTTTACACCCAGTTTCTGGTCAATAAATCCAAATCCGAAGGAACCTACCAGACCAACCAGAGCGCAGACTGTCATCAGTGAAACGGCCTGAGCCTGAGAAAAACCGAATTCCATATTTCTCGGAACCATCTGACCCATTACACCGGTAGTTACCAGCTGATTGATACCTACAATGAAAGCAACCAGCCACATTTCCTTGGTCTGCAGCAGTTTCTTCACTGTCCAGCGGCTTTCATTCTCTGCTCCCATGTCTGCATATTCAGCCTCATAGACTTCTTTGCTTACATTGTCAGGATAAATGCCGACTTCCTGAGGTGTGTTTCTGATAATGAAGTATGCTCCGATACCGATAACGATGGCAGCAACACCGGTTACTGTCATGCCGTTTGCCATTCCCAGCGCTCCGATTAAGGCCGCAATCAGCGGTACATACAGAGCGGAACCCAGGTTGTGACCCATGGTGGTATAACCGTTTGCCAGACCCTTTTTCTTAGGGAACCACTGTGTTACCAGATTACCGCCGCCGATGTAAGCAGCACCATTGATAAAGATGGTTACCAGAGTCAGACCGATGAAATAGGTCATAACGGTGGTCGCATGCCCGTAATAAATGTAGGAAAGACCTGCCAGAACCAGACAGATGGAAGAAAGCGCCCTTCCGCCGATCTTGGTACAGATTCTTCCGATTACAAAGTACGCCACCACGCCGATAAAGCCGGCCCACATAGCCATTTCAAGAAGGGTTGCATGAAGCGCTGTCTGATCGGCATAGCCTAATCTTTCCCAGTTTCCTCCCGCAAATACTTCAATGACGATATTCTGTCCATCGATGGAAAAACCGATGAGGAACCAGAACATAATCATACTGTAGAAAATAATCATCCAGCCTTTGCCAAAATTGGATTTGGTATTTTCAGACTGCAGTTTTTTATTATCTGCCATTTTTATTTCTCCTATATTCTATTTTTTAATCGCAATATTCTTATGCTGCTGAAAACCTTTCGTCTGCCGCAGCCATGACCATCTCGTCCCAGGTGGAAAATTCGGTGCTTTCGACGACAAAGTTGTTAAATACGGTTTCCGGATAGACCATATACGCACCGCCCCAGTTCACCATCACCGCACTGGAATAGCGGAAATACTCAAAGTTTTCAAAATTTGTATGTTTCTTCATAAACTGTTCGGTAAAAATCATATCCAGCAGGTCCCAGAACTCTTTTCCCGCTTTGATGCTGATATAGTCGTTCATTTTATTTTGCCTCCGCATTTTCCTTTTTGTATTCTTCAAATTTACGGAATACGTAATCTCTCCATACCTGTGCGTCTCTTGCCATGCACGGACGGATGATTTCATCTTCCTGATCACCGGTTCCGTCGATAACTTCATGTCTCTGAATTGTCAGATACAGAGCCGGTTCATTCGGAGGACATCCGAGAATATGATAAGCGCCGGGATGCTGCTTCAGATACTTCTTTGTGCAGTTTCCGTGAAGCACGATTTTTTCATCAGGAATATCCTCAGGGATCTCATTAAGACCACCGATAACAACTGTCATTCCGGCATTTTCGTCATAAGCGTCTACCGCTTTCAGCTCTTCCATATTGATGGCAAGCAGAGCCTGACAGCTGGAGCAGCCGCCTTTGCATCTAACGTCATATTCCGGCCATCTGGTGCTCATATCACCGATATACGGAATCCACATCTTGTAGAAGCAGTCTTTGATAGAATCTCCCACAACATCGATGCTTTCCATGTCATAGTTTCCAAGGCCTGTCTCTTCAGCAACTCTAAAGTAGTCTACGGCTGTTGTATCGATACCGGTTACTTCACATGCGACTCTGTCGATAGCCACAGGGTCTTTGGAACCCAGAATCATATGAGTCTCAATAGGTACAGGCATGTGAGGGCTATAGCCGGATGCTGCTCTGTGTGCATCCATAATATTGATATCGGCACGGCATACCGACCATACATCCATCATTGCCATGGTCAGGTTCTGCTTGTGCATATCCATATGTACTTTGTCCTGTACGACTCCTTTGATATTTTTCAGCGCACCGGAAAATACCATAGAAGCGTGTGCTTTCAGAATCGGAAGGTTAATCAGATGATCAGCCTCCAGTAAAAATCTCGGAAGCTTTACGGAATCGATATTGGAACGGAATCCACGAACCGCAACTTTTACAAGATCCTTGTCTCTCTTAATATCCTTAAGTTCCACACCTTCTTCTTCGGCTACAACCATAATGCCGCTCACCTTGAAGCACTCCATGGTATCGCAGCCGATGGCTGCAGCTTCAGCTACAATAATCTGTTTCGGTTCAGCCTTCTTAACTTCTCTGATCACTGCACGAACTACTTCAGGATTAGTACATACAGAAGTTTCCGGCGGTTCGGCATGTCCCGCATTAGGCTTCAATACTACGATGCTGCCCTTGCGGATCACGTTCTGTACCCCGCCCATCAGATCAAACACTCTGGTCACATTGGCCTGAATGTCATCGCCTTTGACAAGAGCTACAGTTGACTTTCCTTTGCTCATGATAAATTCCTCCTAGATAATAAATATAATTGCTGCAATTCATTTCTGATAACCTAGGTTTGAGCAAAAAAACGTGCCAAAGAAAAGATCCCATGTTTACGGGATTCTTGACAGAAATTTATCAATAGCTGTTGCATCCGCTGCAACAGCCGTTGCAGTTTTGCAACACTTTTACTGCAGTGGGGGCTGTCTGCTCGGTTAAACACCCAGCCAGCCTGAATCTTTCGGCGTTACTCCCTAATGAAAAACAGTGTGAAATCGGAAAACATCCGAAAATCACACTGCATACGCCATGCGCTATTTTTGGGAAAGCTGCAGCACTTTTGCCTTCAGTTCATTTTCAAGCCGCAGCATTTCAACTTCTGCCTCGACCCGTTTCTGCCGTCCTTCCTCCTGAATCTGCATCACCTCATCAAGAGTCGCAATCAGGGTTTCGTTGGTATGTTTCAGAGTCTCCATATCCACGATACCCCGTTCTGATTCTCTTGCTGTCTCCACTGAGGCAGTCTTTAAAGTTTCCGCATTTTTTCGCAGAAGCTGATTGGTCATATCGGTGACTTCCCTCTGGGCTGCAACAGCCTGGGCCGAGTGAGAAACCCCGAGGGCCAGAACCATCTGACTTTTCCACAGAGGAATGGTGTTAACCAAAGTGGACTGTATTTTCTCTGTCATAATGGTGTCATTATTCTGTACCAGTCTGATCTGTGGTGCGGTCTGAACAGAAATCATTCTGGTCAGTTCCAGATCATGTATTTTCTTTTCAAACCGCTGACACATGTCATCCAGATCTCTGGCTGCCTGTGCATCCTCAGGAAGACCGCTCTGCTGCGCTTTTGCAAGTAAAACCTGCAGCTGTCCTTCCCTGACCTCCTTCAGCTTTTTCTTTCCGGCGATAATATACATAGTCAGTTCTTTAAAATAGGTGCGGTTTAGCTCGTACATCTTATCCAGAAGGGCAATGTCCTTCATCAGCTGAACCTGATGCCCCTCCAGCACTTTACAGATTTCATTGATATTGGTCTCAGCCTTTGCATATCTGGTCTTAAGATTCTGGATCTTATTCGCCTGTTTGCGGAATATTCCCAGAAATCCTTTACCCTCTTCTTCATCAAAGCTCTTTAGCTCTTTAACAATTCCGGTAAGAAGATTTCCCACTTCTCCCATATCCTTGGTTCTGACATTTTCCAGAGCAGATTCAGAGAAATCAGCCATTTTTTTCTGGGTTCCCGCGCCATACTGCAGAATCATGGATGAATCAAAAAGATCGATCTGTTCTGCAAACCGGGCAGCCATGCGCCGTTCTTCTTCTGAAAGAATACTCTCGTCCATTGTCTCTTCTTCCTTCTTCGGAAGAGGTGCAGCCGGCGCTTCTTCCTGAAAAGGATCTACGGTTAAAGTCGGTGTTGTCTGTATATCTTTGAATTCCATCAGTTTCCTCCTTTAAAATCACTGCCTGTCAGTCCCTCCTGAGCCAGCATGGTTTTCAAAACCGAAATATCTGAGGATACATCCCAGGCCGTTTCCTGAAACAGCCCGTCCAGAAGCTTTTCAAAAGCCGTATTCAGTGTATCCAGTGTATCTTCAATTTCTTTCTTAGACGATAAAATGTTTTCTCCCTGTATTTCCTGTTTATCCAGTTCCTCGTAAGCTTCCAGCAGTTTGACCGCCGTCGGAAGATAATACTCCATCAGACGTCTTATATCAGAAATATCACAGGCTTCCTTCTCCACTCTCTCAAAAATTTTTCTTGTCAAAAGTTCCATGCGATAAATTTTTTCTGATACTTCCTTACCGGGAATGGCATCGTTACATTCTCTGATTCTGTCAATAAAGGCATTTCCGTTTTTGATAATCTCACGAATCTGCGGGTCCGACTCAGCTTTTTTCCGATTCTCCCCCCGGTTTCGCTGCTCTTTTTCTGCCTTCGCTTCTGCTTCTGCCTGATTTATCTCTTCACGCTGCCGCATCAGTCTGCGATA
>CASEOD010000014.1 GCA_949289445.1 uncultured Eubacteriales bacterium | reverse complement strand
TTGAGTATCGCCTATATGAGCGTGTGCTCGTTCATGCAAATTCCCAATATGGTGCATATCGCTATCCAGAAGATGATACAGGCCACCGGAAATATGGTTGCCCCCATGTGGTTCCAGATCGCGGGCGTGGTGGTCAACTTTGTGTTCGACCCCATCCTGATTTTTGGTATTGGTATTTTCCCGGCTATGGGAATCCGCGGCGCTGCGGTGGCTACGGTTGCAGGCTATTTGCTGTCCATGATTCTGGCATTTGCTTTGCTGCTGGGCAAAAAGCAGAAAGTGCGGGTAAAAATCAAAGGTTTTCATTTGCAAAAGCAGATGATCCGCCATATTTTTGCCTTTGGCCTGCCATCTTTTATTATGAACGCCCTCAGTTCGTTTATGGTAACCTTCGTTAATCTGTTTCTGGTGGCGTATTCCGATACGGCGATTGCTTTCTTCGGCGCATATTTTAAGGTGCAGCAGCTGATCGTCATGACAGTAAACGGTTTGATCCAGGGTTGTTTGCCAGTTATGCGGTTTAACTATGGCGCAGGCAACAGCGAAAGGCTGCATTCCGCTTTCCGATACGGTACCGCTCTGGTCACCGGCATGATGATACTGGGGACGTTGGCTGTCCTCCTCTTTCCGGCGCAGATTTTGGGATTATTTACGGCGTCGGAAGCCATGCGCTCCTTTGGAATCTCCGCTATGCGGATTATGGCGGCAAGCTATCTGTTTTGCGGCCTTTCTACCATGATTTCAACCTATTTTCAAGCGACGGAAAAAGTAATTTCCAGTATGTTGATTCAACTGTTGCGGCAGCTTCTCCTGCTAATTCCGTTCATGTGGTGCATGGAAAAACTTCTGAAGATTACCGGAATCTGGCTGTCATTTCCTGTCACCGAAGCAACAACATTTGTTCTGGTGTTCCTGTTCTTTCAAGCAGACAAGAGAAAAGAAACACTTTGCGGCGATACAAAGTCACAGTAATAATCAGGAAGGAGAGACAATATGGAAATACAGATTAAAAAAGGGTTTGATGCCATACAAACAGAAACTGTACTTCACCTTCTGTCACAGACTGTATGGGCATGCGGCAGAAAGAAAGAAGCAATTATGGAGTCATGGAAACACTCTGTCTGTTATGGAGCCTATACCACCGACGGAAAACAAATCGGATTTGCGAGGGTTATAACAGACTATGCCACCCAGTACTATATTTGTGATGTTGTTGTGGATGCGGATTTTCGTCACAAAGGTGTGGGAACCTCCCTCCTAAAGACGATTACGACAGAAGATACCTACCGTTCCTTGCTGGGAATGCTGATTACAGAAGAGGCTGAACGGTTTTATGAGCTCTTTGGTTTCCGAAAAGATCCAATCTGTTTTATGACAAGAAAAGAAACACCGGAGGTGACCACGAATGAATGATACCTTCATGAAAGAGAAGCCGGTATTGCCGCTGATTTTATCCATGTCATTGCCTATGGTGTTATCCATGCTGGTCAATTCTCTATACAATATTGTGGACAGCTTTTTTGTTGCGCAGATCAGCGAGGAAGCTATGACGGCATTATCACTGGTTTACCCGGTTCAAAATTTTATCAATGCTGCCGGAATTGGATTTGGCGTTGGGATCAACGCAGTGATCGCCTTTTATCTGGGCGCTGGAGATCACAGAAAAGCGGATCAGGCCGCCACCCAGGGACTTGTGCTTGCCGTGATTCATGGCGTTGTTATGACAATCTGCTGTATCGCAATCATGCCGGTTTTCCTGCGAATGTTTACTTCATCCGAAGCGGTCATTGAACTTGGTGTCCGTTATTCTGTTGTTGCGTTCGCTTTTACACTGATTGTCACTGTCAGCATGACATTCGAGAAGCTATTTCAGGCAATAGGAAACATGAAAACAACCATGATCAGCCTGATGTGCGGGTGCATCACAAACATCGTCTTAGACCCCGTTCTGATTTTTGGCTATGGCCCATTCCCGGAAATGGGAATTGAAGGCGCTGCGCTGGCGACCGGCATCGGACAGGCTCTGACGCTGGCGATTTACCTTGTAGTCTATCTTGTGCGGCCAATTCGCGTGCATATCCGCAGGCAGTACATTCTGCCCAGCAAAAAGATGGTAATAAAGCTATACTCCATCGGCATTCCCGCAACCCTGAATCTTGCGCTTCCGTCTCTTTTGATTTCGGCGCTCAATGCGATTTTGGCGGCATATTCCGAAGTGTATATTCTGGTTTTAGGAATCTATTACAAATTGCAGACCTTTATCTATCTGCCAGCGAACGGCATTGTGCAGGGGATGCG
>CASEOD010000013.1 GCA_949289445.1 uncultured Eubacteriales bacterium | reverse complement strand
AAGGCCGGAGGGCAGGAACCGGTGCCCATGTTCGTCTCCCCAAAGGAAGGCGAACGTCTGCTCTCCCAGGAGCACCTGCCTTTTCTCGCCGCGGACGTCGCCGCTGCCGATCAGTACCGCATGGTGCTTACCGCAAAGACCCGGCGGATATATTCCAGTGAATATACGAGAAAATTTGAACCCTTTTTCTGAAAAAATTCTGCAAATTTCGAGGGATTCCTAATAAAGACGTGTATAAATAAGTAGAAGACATCATTCGAAGGAAAGCATCTGAGGGGAGGTGCGGATATGCAGGATCAGGAAATAATTGAATTACTGCTTCAAAAAAATGAGAAAGGTATTGAGATTCTGTTAAAACACTATGAACCTCTGATAAAGTATGTCATCGCCCCAATCCTTCCTAATCCCCAGGATCAAGAGGAATGCCTTTCCGAAGTGACACTTCGTGTCTGGAAAGGCATCGATCAGTTTGATTCCTGCCGGGGAAGCTGGAACGCCTGGTTGACGGCAATCGCCAGAAATACTGCTCTGAATCACGCAAGGCATAATTCTCATCATAAACATACGGAAAATGTCACTGAAAATATGTTATCAGAAAAACCGACTCCCGAGGAAATCATCCTGCAAAAGGAAAGGCAGGAAGCCTTGAGCCGCGCTATACAGCGTCTGACTCCCAACGAAAAAATTCTGTTTTACAGAAAATATTACTATCTGCAGTCCACCGCTCAGATAGCTTCGGAATTATGTACGACAGAAAGATCGATCGAAGGTAAGCTGTATCGTCTGCGCAAAAAACTGCGTGAAATGTTAGGAGGCGATTTCTATGCGTAAACAAGTGTCAGATAACAGAGAAGAAAAGAATTTTGATACTATCCTGAAAAACAGCATCAGCGAACTGCCCCCCGAAATCGTAGTTGAAAACGTAACTCCATGGAAACCGGCTATGAACCGCGTTCTGATCGGTTTTGCGCTGAACATGCTCACGCTGAACTTTCTGTGCCTGGACTATATTCTTCCCGCCATCGGAATTGTTCTGACATTGTTGGGGTTCCGCTCTCTTCGCTCGGAAAACAGATATTTTCGATACTGTTTCCTGATAGCTGCGGTTCAAACTGTATACCGTTTGGCAGCATTGATTTTAAACACCACAATTCTCCCAAGTATGATTTCCGCTCCCTGGCTGTGGCCAATTCTGACTATCGCCAGCCTGATTCTTCAATTTGCGGAACTTCTCTGCTTCAGAAGCGGACTGCGTACTGTACAAAACAAAGCAGAGCTTCCGCCGGACAGCAAAAGTGTAACAGTGCTGATCATCTGGTGTGCTGTCGTGTGTGTCCTGGCCGTGGTTCAATACAGCGGGCTGCTCATCAACGCGGGAATGGTCATCGGGTATATTTTCATTATCCGCAGCTTATTTCATCTTTCCGATAAGCTTGAAAAAGTCGGATATGCCATTCGTCCCCAACTCGTAAAAATCACAGACAGACATCTTGCTGTTGCACTTGCCTGTTTACTTCTTATCGGATGTACTTTAGGCTACATTTTCGGGAACAGCTACCCCATGGATTGGCAGGCTGTCAACCCAGAAGAGCACAACGAGGTAGAAAATATCAAAACCAGCCTTGCGAAACTTGGTTTCCCAGAATACGTTTTGGATGATCTTACGCCTGAAGACATCAGAGCCTGCGACGGAGCCATGCGGGTGGCTGTCAATGTTACCGAGGAATCTTTCGGCTCGATGAATGATAAAAATATGCGTATTACCGGTGTCGGTGTGCAACTCCCCGGCAAACGAGAGAGATGGATGATTTTTCATCACTTTCTATGGCTGGAAAATCCCGGTTTTTATGGAACGGAATCCATTCAGTTATGGCCCTCTTACCGAAATATTCCTTCCGGCTGGGGCTTTGGAGGAACTCTGTCCGGCCGCATACTATACAACAGCAACGGCATCTCCTACACTGCCCCTTATTATTCTCTTGGCAATCAGACGTTTACCTCCAACAGTCTCTTTTGGGGAGAACAGACCTCTACGGATGTCTTCGCAACCTTTTCCATGCCTGTAAACGGCGAAAATTACCGTGGATACATCGCTTATACCATGGACGAAATGAGAGACGGAGCCATTATTGACAGTTGGATTAATTATACTCATCAGCTTTCTTTTCTTCAGTATCCTGCACAGACGGCAATGGAAAAGAGGATGACAAGCTGGGCAGATGATTCCATGACTTTCCGTACCATCCAGGATGCGCTTCAGTTCTACCCTTCTGATAATGATATACGAATGCTGGAATAAACAGAAACCGGCAGGAAACTGCAGCTCACTGAGCCACAGCGTTTCCTGCCGGTTCTGTTTATCTTCCGATCTTATGATTCTCTGTTCCGTACAAACCGGACAAGAATATTCATCGCAAATTAGTGATGGAACAGCCGGATTCCCGTGAAGGCCATAACCATGCCGTACTTATCACAGGTCTCGATCACATGATCGTCCCG
>CASEOD010000012.1 GCA_949289445.1 uncultured Eubacteriales bacterium | reverse complement strand
GCGCCCCTGGGGCTTTTATAAAACCACGGTGCTGAACAAATACTATCAGTCAAAAGTGATAAGCGTAAAACCGGAAGAGGAGCTGAGCCTGCAGTCTCATGAACACAGAGAGGAATACTGGATAGTGGTGCATGGCAACGGACGTGTCCAGCTTGAGGATGATATAAAGGAAATCGGCTGCGGCAGCTATATCTACATCCCCAAAGGCGCAAAGCACAGACTCATTAATACAGATGAAAAACAGTCGCTCATCATCACAGAAGTACAGATCGGAGAATATCTGGGTGAAGATGATATAATCCGCTATGAAGATAAATATGGGAGAATATGAAAATGAATGTAGCTTTCATTCCAGTGCGCGGAGGAAGTAAGTCAATTCCGCTTAAAAACATAAAGCCTATCTGCGGGAAACCGCTTGTCTACTGGACAGTAAAGGCCGCATGCGAGTGCAGATACATTGACACCGTCTATGTGGCTACAGACAGCGAGGCAATAAAGGAAACAGCAGAGAAGTTTAAAACTGAAGCGCCATGCTTTTCAAAACTCACTGTTATCGGAAGATCTGCAGAGTCAGCATCAGACACGGCATCAACAGAATCTGCTATGCTTGAATTCGCACCATCATACGAATTTAACAATATCGCACTGGTGCAGGCAACATCTCCCCTTCTGAAGGCCGCTGATCTTGATAAAGGCTTTGAGCTTTTCTCTCAGCCAGGTACTGACAGCGTGCTGTCTGTAGTCCGTCAGAAACGTTTCAACTGGGCCTGTGATGAAAATGGCATTGTACATCCTACAAATTATGATGTGTTCCATCGCCCAAGAAGGCAGGAATTTGACGGATATCTGGTGGAAAACGGAGCATTCTACATCACATCAAAAGCTGATCTTCTGAAAACAAAGAACAGAGTGAGCGGGAATATCAGGGCTGTAGAAATGGATGAGGATTCTTTCTTTGAAATTGATGAGCCGTCCGACTGGGTGATCATCGAAATGCTCATGAAAAAGAAAGGTCTTGCAGGACAGAAAGACTTCAGAAACATAAAAATGGTGCTAACCGACTGTGACGGCTGTCTTACGGACGGAGGCATGTATTACTCCGAAAAAGGAGATGAGCTCAAGAAATTCAATACAAAAGACGGCAAAGGCTTCGCACTGCTCAGGGAAAAAGGGTTCCTCACCGGAATAGTGACTGGCGAAAACGTGGATCTCAACCGCAGGAGAGTTGAGAAACTCAGACTTGATTTCTACAAGCCGGGATGCAATGACAAACTCGCATATGTGAAGGAACTGTGCAAGGCTGAAAACATGACACTGGACAATGTGATCTATATCGGAGATGACCTGATCGATCTGCCATTGCTCAAGGCTGCCGGTTACAGCTGCTGCCCGGCAGATGCGGTTGAGGCAGTGCGTTCAGTTGTGGATTATATTTCGCCATATGCTGGCGGACATGGCGTGCTCAGAGATGTAGCGGACAAGCTGCTTGGCGAGTGAAAGATATTCTATAAAATGCTTCTGGAATACAAAGCAAGCGCCTCCTTCTCTTCCTTTCCCCTGCCGGAATAGAAGGAGATGATTTCTCTGGCTATCTGGCTGAAAGACTTTCCCTCCTGAAGTTCTTTTGTCATTGCACACTTGAATTCGAAACTGTCGGAAATTCTGGATGCAAATGAAAAGAGAGTCGGATCCTGCTCATAAAACTCTCTGACTGAAGCGGCATCAGGCACTTTATCCAGATGTACTACACCAGGATCAATAACATTCTCTATGTTTTTCCGCTCTGTCAGGCTCTGTATTCTCACATCAAGCATTGTTCGGTAGTTCACAACAGCCGCACCATCATAGAACATGCTGTTGCCGGTATCGAA
>CASEOD010000011.1 GCA_949289445.1 uncultured Eubacteriales bacterium | reverse complement strand
CAGGTAATCCGCTATCTGACGGAGCATCAAAAGCAGTTTTCTATAGACATGGACGATTATGCTGTCTTCGGATTTTCGGCAGGCGGACTTATGACAACAGCGTATTCGTTCGCAAATTACGAGGACTGCTGCCACAAGAATCATCTGCCAAGACCGAAAGTAATCTTTCCTATGTATGGTCTGGACTGGAATATCAAAGCATTGCCGGAGGATAAAGGACTGGCAGTATTTTCTATCGTGGGTCGCAATGATGAGTTCGGCTTTGCTGATGTGGAAGATAAACTGCCGGAATTAGAGAAAACACTGGGCAAAGAAAATGTGTCAGTTAAAATCATTGACGGTCTGGGACATGGATTTGGCATTGGATATGAAACAAAAGTGAAAAACTGGCTTCAGGAAGCGGTATCCTTCTGGGAAGCTCACAGATAACAGAGGGTAAGATTTATTTAAGGAGGATTTTATAATGAGCAGAAACTTGAAAGAATTGATTAGAGAGATGACGCTGGAGGAAAAGGCAGGACTTTGTTCGGGAGCGGATTTCTGGAACACAATGGGAATCGAAAGATTAGGGATTCCGTCCGCTATGATGACAGACGGCCCGCATGGTCTGCGCAAACAGGAAGGAGCGGCGGATCATCTCGGCCTGAATAAAAGTGTGAATGCAGTATGCTTCCCGGCAGCCTGCGCCACGGCATCCAGTTTTGACGTGGAACTGATGGAACGTATGGGACAGATCCTTGGTGATGAGTGTCAGGCTGAGAACGTGAGCATGCTCCTCGGTCCTGCGGTTAATATCAAACGAAGTCCTCTCTGCGGAAGAAATTTTGAATATATGTCCGAAGATCCTTATCTGACAGGAAAGATGGCGTCAGCATATATCCGGGGCGTACAGTCGAAAGGCATCGGAACCAGTATGAAACACTTTGCCGTGAATAATCAGGAAACAGACCGTATGCAGATATCATCGGAAGTATCGGAACGGGCTTTCAGGGAAATTTATCTGCCGGCTTTTGAGGAGGCGGTGAAGAAAGCGCAGCCAAAGACAGTGATGTGCAGCTACAATAAGATTAACGGGGTATTTTCTTCAGAGAATAAGGAACTTCTGACACATATCCTGCGGGATGAGTGGGGATTTGAAGGATATGTGGTCAGTGACTGGGGAGCTGTAAATGACCGGGTGAAAGGGCTGAAAGCCGGTCTTGATCTGGAGATGCCGGGATCAGAGGGATATAACACAAGAAAGATTATCCGGGCAGTGGAGAATGGAGAGCTGGAGGAGGAGATTCTTGACAGAACGGTAGAGCGCATACTGAAAGTAGTCTTCTCCTACGCAGATAACCGGAAAGCAGAGACTGTATTTGACAGGGAAAAGGATCACAAGGCAGCGGCAGATATCGAAACAGAGTGTGCCGTACTTCTGGAAAATAAGGGGGCGCTGCCGCTGAGAAAAGAACAGAAAATAGTCTATATCGGGGAATTTGCAAAGAAACCGCGCTACCAGGGCGGGGGATCGAGCCACATCAATACGGACAGCGTAGTGTCAGCTCTGGAAACTGCGGTGAGAAAAGGCAGGGCAGTGGAGTATGTGAAGGGCTTCTCGTCAGAGCGTGACGAAATGACAGAAGAAGAACTGAAACAGGCGTGTGAAGCGGCTGCGGGAGCAGATGCAGTTGTAATCTTTGCCGGACTGCCGGACAGCTTTGAATCGGAAGGATATGACAGAACATCCATGGAACTGCCAAAGTGTCAGAAGCGCCTTATAGAGGCTGTGGCTGAGATACAGAAGAATGTGGTGGTGGTCCTTCATAACGGCAGTCCCGTGGAAACTCCGTGGGCTGAGTCTGTAAATGCCATTCTGGAGATGTATCTGGGAGGAGAAGGCATCGGGGAGGCCAGCGACCGGCTGTTATTCGGGGAGGCGAACCCGGGGGGACGTCTGGCGGAGACTTTCCCATATCG
>CASEOD010000010.1 GCA_949289445.1 uncultured Eubacteriales bacterium | reverse complement strand
AAGGTGGAACGTTCTCACAGAAAAGATAATGAGTATTTTTATGCAACGCATAAGTTTTACTCATTTGAAGATTTCCGCAGACAGCTGAAAGTGCATAACCGTAAATACAACCGTTTTCCCATGAGGCCGCTCGGATGGAAGCCTCCAAAAGAAACTCTATACAATTTTTTGCTTGACGGTGTAACATATGTTTGACAAACCTACAAAAAAAATCTTTTTTTGAAAATTTTTCTGTGAGTCAGTTACTGATTAAGCACTCTAAATGGAGGCATAAGAAAAGTGGAAATTTAAAGGACAGAAAATGGCTGCATGTCTATTTCCTGTCCTTTAAAACCAAAGGGTGTCTGTATTTACCCAGATTCACCTGACGGCATTTATAAGGATGATAATTGCATTGAACCAAGCCGAAACAGTTCTTTGCTGTTCTCACTTTCTGCCGAAGTAGATAATTCTGGTAATTCCCTTGATATCCTGAAACACCTCCGCATCCACGTCATATACCTGTTTTATGAGTTCAGGAGTCAGTATCTCGGACGGTGTTCCTGAGTCAATAATGTTTCCGTCTTTTAATACATGGATAACGTCACAGTACATTGCAGCAATATTGAGATCGTGAATTGCAGCGATCACTGTTTTGCCCAGATGCTTTACAATATCCATCAGCTCCAGCTGGTATCTGATATCCAGATGATTGGTGGGCTCATCCAGCAGGAGACAGTCTGTTTCCTGGGCAAGAGCTCTTGCAAGAATCACTCTTTTCTGTTCGCCTCCTGAAAGGGTGGAAAATATCCGATCCTGCATGGAATCCATTCTCACCTTTCTCAGGGCATCGGCTACAATTCTGCGGTCTTCGGCATTGTCTCTTTCCAAAGCTTTCTTATGGGGAGATCTGCCCATGAGAACCACATCTCTGACCGAAAAATCAAAGTTATAATAATTATGCTGAGACACAACAGAGACTTTTCGGGCGGATTCTTTGAAGGACATCTGTTTCAGCGGCTTTCCCCCGAGATAAACTGCGCCTTCTGCCGGTTCAAAGATTCTGCACATACACTTCAGCAGCGTGCTCTTCCCGCTTCCGTTAGGACCTATGATTCCTGCGAATTCACCTTCGAAAACGGACAGATTTACACCGCTGAGTATTTTGCGGCCGTTATATCCAAAGGATATATTTTTTGCATCTACCTGCATTATCGCTCACCTCCAAAGCCGTAGCTTCTTTTTACCATAAGATATACGAATACAGGTGCGCCGGCCACAGAGGTGATGATTCCCACAGGCATTTCGGTTCCGCTTATCAGTATCCTGCTAAGAACATCTGCCCACAGCAGAAAGATTGCACCCATGAGCGCGGACAGGGGAATCACCTTTTTGTGATCTGTTCCGAACAGCATTCTTGCAATATGGGGAATGATAAGGCCCACAAAGCCGATCATTCCGGATTTGAACACTGCAAATCCTATCATCAGAGCGCTTACTGCAAGATAGAGGGTGCGGTACCGATGCAGACCGGTTCCCAGCGTTACGGCAGTCTCATCCCCCAGAAGCATCAGATTCAGTGTTCTGTACTGAGAGATGAAAAACAATATGCCGACACTCATCACTGCGGCGATGATCCCGTTACTGATCCATTCTGCCCCGCCCAGACTGCCCATGGTCCATTGCATAACAGCCTTTACGGCACTGTCTTTGTTTGACACGAAAATCAGAAAGTTTGCGAAAGCAGAACACATGGCAGAAACTGCCGTGCCGGATAATATCAGTTTGATGGCATTGCTTCTTCCGCCCATATTGGCTATCGTTATGACAAGAAAAGATGATACAAGGGCGCCGAGGAAACCCAGCGCTCCGGCAGCGCTCCCGCCAAAGGCGCTGCCCACGCCTGCGATGATGGCGAGAGTGGCGCCCAGACTCGCGCCGGAGGAGATGCCCAGTATATAGGGATCAGCCAGTGGATTTTTGACTACAGCCTGCATGACAGCTCCGCACACAGAAAGACCTGCACCCACAATGACCGCAAGGATCAGCCGCGGAAGTCTGATAAGCCATACCACGGCAAAATCAGGGCTTTCTGCTGGAGAGACTTTATCTGTCCCGAAAAGAGAAGTAATACCGTCTGTGATGGTACCGTATACTTTTCCCACAGACATATCTACAGTACCAAAGGTTACCGCAAGTATGAGAGAGCCGGCTAGAATCACTGTCAGCGCGGCAGCGACAGCTATATAATGTTCAGATAACAGTCTGCTTTTCATCATTTTGCGCTCTGTTCCTGATATATTCCCTCGGCAAAGGTTCTGATACCGTCTATTGTACGAGGACCGCTAGCATACATATCGCCCAGCATGACAGCATATACCCGGTTATTCTTAACAGCTTTCAGAGAAGAAAGAGACGGATCATCCTGAATCACTGCCAGCTGATCGCTGATCACTTTTTCCGGACTGTCGCCGCTGTATGCCATATATACCACAAAGATCACATCCGGATCTGCACCGATCAGATCTTCCTTTCCTATTGAAGATGCCTCAGGGATAGCCATGTCCGCTCCGAGAGAGGTAACCATGCTTCCCGCCAGGGTTTCTGTACCGTAATTTGTAATGGAACTGTCATAAGGCTCAACAACCGCAACTTTAAGCTTTTCTCTGCTTTCGGCGGCTTTGAGATAACTGTCGACTTCGGCTTTCATTTCATTGACCAGAGCTTTTGCCCTGTCTTCCACGTCAAAAATTTTCCCCAGATTCAGGATATCAGTGTATTCATTCTCCAGAGATCTTGAACCGTTTGCACGTGTGTTCGTGTTGATATAGGTGTTGACTCCGCCGGAAATCCAGCTGCTGACATTACCCAGCTTGTCATCGGCAAAAATGGATCCCCAGCTGAGAATCATGTCAGGCTGTGCAGCGGTGACCGTTTCCTTATCCGGGGCAAAGGGCTCTTTCTGATAGTTCATCTTTTCAAGTCCCTCTTTCCATTCATCCTTTACTTCGTTGTCAAGACCGTAAGAAGCAATGACTCTGTCCTCCAGCCCCAGAGCGATCATTGTCTCAATACTTCCCTGATAAACAGCGATAACCTTTTCGGGGGCTTTTTCATAGACTGTTTCCACTTCTCTGCCTGCGTAGTCGTAAGTGGTTACAGTGACAGGATAATGGCTGTCAGTTGATGACTGTTCCGGTGCATCCTGCTTTTCATTTCCGCATGCTGCAAGCAGAAATACCATTGTCACGGCAAGTACAGCTGTCATAATTCTTTTTTTCATGTTGACCTCCTAAAGAATATAAAAGTGTGAGATATTATCGAACTTACTGAATCGGAAGTCTTGGAAAAAACAAAAAAGCTACAGTCACAAGGATCTGCAGCATAAAAAACACTATCCGTTGTCACTACCGATTACCGTCGATATTTACAAGCTTGTTCTATGCAGGTCTCCTGGCTCCGGTATCACAGCGACATCTCCCTTCCCGATTTCTCAGTGGTGTTTGAGACTTGCTCCTCCGTTACAGTGGCGGTAACCGCATGGGCATTTCACCCATTTCCCTTTTAATTTTGTAAAAAACATAAAACAAATATTTATAGTCCATATAATAAAGCAATGTGTCAGGGATGTCAAATGATTTTTGTAAAGATACCTGAAACATAAAGAACCGGTTCCGGTATGTTTTGCCGGATATTACTGTTTTTTGCCAAAAATCTGAAGAAAGACACCGGAAATGATGATCAGAAGTCCGATGACAGAGGCGGAGGTAATAGGTTCTCCTGTCAGAAAGTATATCCAGACAAGAGAAACAAAAGGAGTCAGATAGGCAAGATTGGATATTTTTGCGGGTTTTCCGCAGGCAATGGCCACGGACCACAGGGAAAAAGCGATGCCGTAGATGAGAATTCCCGTCCAGAGAATTCCGTATACCTGAAACACCGTGACCTGCGGGATTCCTCCGGATATTAAAAGGACGGCAGCGGCTGTCACAGATGAGAAAAAGTAGTAAATCATCATTGCTACAAATTTATCACATCGGATTTTTACGGTCAGAACCGAGAAAAGGCCGTAACACATGGCGGCAAGACAGCAGGCCAGTACGCCGATGAGATCCACTGCCCCCAGAGCAGCAAAGTTTCCGCCGGTGGCAACGACAGCGACACCAACGAAAGAAAGAACCATGGAAACGGATTTAATCAGGGTCAGTTTTTCGTCTAGAAGGATACAAGAAAAAATGACAATGAAAATCGGCCAGAGATAGTTGATGATAAAGGCCTGCTGCGCCAGAAGTCTGGTCATTCCGTAAAAAAGCAGTTCATTGTACAGAAAGATTCCGAGAGTTCCCGCAACAAACATAGTAAGATAATCCCGCATGTGCAGGGATTTCAGCAGGGAGATTTTTCCTGTGACCGTGTTGACGGCCATGAGAAAGAGGGTGGCTGTCAGTGAGCCGTAAAAAACAAGGGCCAGAGTAGATAATGATTCCAGCATGAGACTGCTGACTGCCGCTGTGGAACCCCAGAAAAAAATTGAAATGGATGCCGATAAATACGCTTTTTTCATTTTGAACCTCATTCCTTTATTAAATCGTCACAGATAGTTATTTTATAATACGGAAGAAAGGATTTCAAATCAAAAATGTGCCGAAAAGAAATTTTTTGATTTTGCTGGACAAGACAGGAAAAAGGTTATAAATTATCTTTGGGTATTTTCGATTTTTGCAATGGAGGTAACGGCAGCTTGAGCAGGACAACTTTGAAATATTCGTTTATGCAGTCTCTGCCTGTCATGGCGGGATATATCGTACTGGGCACGGGTTTTGGTGTACTGCTGGCAGATAAGGGATATTCCTTCTGGTGGGCAGTTCTGATGAGTGCGGCAGTATATGCAGGCTCTCTGCAATATGTAGGAGTGTCTCTCCTTGCCGGGGGAGCCTCGCTGATCTCGACGGCTCTGATGAGTCTGATGGTCAACGCAAGACATTTGTTTTACGGCATTTCTATGCTGAAGAAATACAGAGAAATGGATGGCCGGCGGTTTTACGCCATTTTTGCGCTGACTGACGAGACTTATTCTCTGGTCTGCAAAGCAGAAGTTCCGGATGGAGTGGATCTTCACAGTTATTATTTCTTCCTTTCTCTGATGAATCAGAGTTACTGGATTTTCGGCAGCTTTCTGGGAGCTTTCCTGGGAAATACACTGGAATTTAACTGGGCCGGAATTGATTTTTCTATGACTGCCCTCTTCGTGGTCATGTTTGTGGAGCAGTGGGAAAAGGCGGACAATCATCTGCCGGCAGTCGCAGGCGTTGCGGTCTCTGTCATTTGTCTTCTGATATTCGGCGCAGAGTATTTTCTGATTCCTTCCATGGTGTTTATTGCGCTGGCGCTGCTTCTCATGAGAAGACCTTCGGATAAAAGAGAAAGGAGGAGATGTCATGATTGATACTTCTCATTCTCTGCTGCTGATCGGGGTAATGGCAGGATGTACCGCCTTTCTGAGATTTTTACCCTTCGCACTTTTTTCAAAGGGAACACCTAAAATCGTATTGTATTTAGGCGATGTGCTGCCCTATGCCATGATTGGAATGCTGGTGGTCTATTGCCTTAAGGGAGTTGATTTTCTCGCGGCATCTCACGGACTTGAAGAAATCATATCCGTGGCGCTGGTTGCAGTTCTGCAGAAATGGAAGCACAGCACAATTCTGTCCATTCTGGCGGGAACGGTCTGCTATATGTGCCTCATCAGAGTTCTGACAGGATAGAAGGAGATGCTGTTTTGAAGGGAGAAGGTTTTACTTTTGGAATTGCGTTAAATGCTGGAAATTCTGTCAAGATCATATATAATGGGAGTAGGAAAACCCGTTCCACCAAAGGAACGGCAGTATTTCGGAAAGGAACAGAGAATGATTTACCTGAATAATATTGAAAAAACCATACATAAACCCATGGTCAGCAGTCTGGACACTGTCACACGCCGGCAGATTGCGGAACTGATCTGCAGACTTCTGACAGTCAGAGATCCGGATTGTGTTTATCTGACCGAAGGCGGCAGGGGGACAGAACTTTCTCTGCGGGCTTTTATCGCAAAAGGGGATCATGTGATTGTCACGGCCTCCTGTGGGGAACGGATACCGGAGGTATTGGAAAATCTGGGAGCAGAGATTTCTGTACTTCCTGATGATCCCTATCTTGCTCCCGGGTATGAAAAACTGGATGAGCTGTTCCGCCCGGATACCCGGGCAGTAGTCTGCGCGCACGGGATTCGGGCTACCGGTAATGTGACTGATCTGGAGCGGATCTGTGCTGCGGCGAAACAGCATAATGCACTGGTAATTGCTGACGGGAGCTGTACCTGTGGAGCTGTCGATGTGAGTCTGGAAATTCTGAGCCCTGATGTCTATTGTTTCAGCGGAGAAAACATGCTCATGGGACCGGAAGGGATCGGAGGCATCTGTCTGAGGCAGGGTTTTGACGGCCGGCCCCTGCAGAAACTTCTGGAAGAAGAACCGGCTGCTTTTTCCGATAACATTTTGCGGTCTTTTGCCGCTTCACTGCAGTTCATTCTGGATACGGGGATTTACGGGATAGCCATGCTGCCCCACAGGCTGGCCAAAAGATTTTTTGAATCGGCAAAGGCCATGGACGGGGTGACTGTCTGCGGAGACTACAGAGAGGGAGTGCGCCTGCCGGTGGTAGCTGTCCGCGCCGAAGGTTTTACGGCAGAGGAAATCTCTCAGTACATGAAGGAGCGGGGGATTTTAATCGGTACGGAAAACGATATGGCCAGATTCAGTTTTGGATATTTTAATACCCGCCCCCAGGTGAAAGAAACGGTGCAGGCGCTGATGGATATGATGGGCATTGACGAGCCGTATCTGCTGCCTTAAAGAAAACAGAGGCAGGACAGCTTGTGTTTTGCAGGCTGTTTTGCTATGATAAAAACAGAAATCATAGAAATGAGGGAACGGAATGAAACCAAGACCAATTATTTTTGATACAGATCCGGGCATTGATGATGCTGCGGCTATAGTTATTGCTGTCAGAAACAAAAATCTTGACGTAAAACTTTTAAGCACTGTAGGTGCAAATGTGGAAGTGGAAAAAACCACAATGAATGCCCTGCGGCTGACGGAACTTCTGGAGGCGGATATTCCGGTGGCAAAAGGATGCGGAGAGCCTCTTCTGAAAAAACTGGAGCCGTGTCCTGAAATCCACGGAGTAACCGGGATGGACGGATATGATTTCCCTCCTGTGACCCGAAAACCTCTGGACAGGCATTCTGTGGAAGTCATGCGCGAGATGATTATGGAAAGTGAAGAACCGATTACCTTAGTCGTGATTGGAACCCATACCAATATCGCGATTCTGTTCAGGATGTATCCGGAGGTGAAGGAAAGGATTGCGGAAATCGTCACCATGGGAGGCGGTCTTTCCGGAGGCAACACCAATTCTACAGCCGAATTCAATATCTACAATGATCCTCACGCGGCGGCTGCCGTATTCGGTTCAGGCGTTCCGATTACCATGCTGGGATTAAATGTAACCAACAAAGCGGTGATTTACAGAGAGGACGCAGAGAAAATCGATGCTTCCGGAAAAGAAGGACATATGCTGTATTCTCTCTTTGAACACTATCGGGGAGGTACGCTGGATGCAGGACTTAAGATCCATGACGCTGTGGCTGTGGCATATATGTTGCATCCGGAGATGTTCACAACGGAGATGCTGTCTGTTGAAATCGCCACAGAAGGTGTGGCGGCCGGAACCACAGTTTCTGATTTCAGAGCAGTGCAGCGGGGTGAAAAGACTCCTAATGTGAACGTATGTGTGGATGTGGATGCAGAGAAGTTCCGGCAGTGGTTCGTCGGAGAATTCTGCGGACAGACAGAGAGGTAGATCCTATGAAGGTACTGAATTTCGGGTCCCTGAATCTGGACTTTGTCTATCAGGTTGATCATATGGTGTCGCCGGGGGAAACGCTGGCATCGTTAAAGATGCAGACCTTCTGCGGAGGAAAAGGTCTGAACCAGTCTATTGCTCTTGCAAAGGCGGGAGCAGAGGTATATCATGCGGGATGTATCGGCAGGGACGGTCAGCTTCTCGTAGAAGCTCTGGAAAAAGAAGGGGTCAGAACCGACTATGTGAAAATCCTTGAAGAAAAAACGGGACATGCCATCATTCAGGTGGACAGAAGCGGACAGAACTGTATTCTTCTCTACGGCGGAACAAACCGGGCGCAGACAGAGGAATATATCGATCAGGTGCTTGCCGGTTTTGACGCCGGGGATATGATCGTTCTGCAGAACGAAATCAATCTCCTTGACTATATCATAGACAGGGCTTATGAGCGTGGCATGACCATCGTTCTCAATCCGTCGCCTTTTGATGAAAATCTGAAAGACTGCGATCTGAACAAGGTTTCCTTCTTTTTAATCAACGAGGTGGAGGGCAGTCAGATTACGGGAGAAAATGAGCCTGAGAAGATTCTGGATAAGCTTGCGGAAATTTATCCGGATGCCCGTGTGGTGCTGACGCTGGGCAGTGAGGGCTCTGTCTATCAGGAGAAGGAATACCGCATCAGGCAGAGTATTTACCGTGTGGAAGCGGTGGATACCACGGCAGCCGGGGACACCTTTACCGGATATTTTGTCGCGTCTCTTCTGGAAGGCCTGGATATCAGCCGGTGCATGGATCTGGCGGCAAAGGCTTCAGCGCTGTCCGTAACCAGACCGGGCGCGTCTCCGTCCATACCGCGCCGGCAGGAGGTGCTGGACTGGAACATTTAGAATGTTTCGGTCATATCAGAATACGATGCCGGGATTTTACAGCAGGAAGTGAAGGGGACTGTCGCATTGCGACGGTCCCCGTTTGTCAGGAGCGGACAGGGGACTTACCCGGACCCAAAACCGGACAGTTGCATATACTATACAGGCGGGGAGACATATATGGAACTTTGGGACATTTATGACGAGAACAGAATGAAAACAGGACAGCAGATCGCAAGAGGCGGGAAGGTGCCGGACGGATTTTATCATATCATCGTGCATATTGCCCTGTTTAATGAAAAGGGGCAGATGCTGATTCAGAAGAGACACCGGAGTAAACACGGCTGGCCGGGACTCTGGGATATTTCTGCCGGAGGCTGTGTAAAGGCAGGCGAAAGCAGCCGGCAGGGAGCAGCCCGTGAACTTGCGGAAGAGTTGGGAATAGCCGGCTGTGAAGAATTGATGCATCGCATTTTGACGATAGAATTTGAAGGTGGGATGGACGATATCTATATTCTGAAAAAAGAACTGGACATAACGGATTTTTCTTTGCAGAAAGAAGAAGTTTCTGAAGTGAAGTGGGCAGATAAAAAAGAAATTGAAGAACTGATCGAGGGAGGCGGTTTTGTGCCTTATCACAAGAGTTATCCGGCGCTTATCTTTGACATGGCGCTGCTGCCGGACCCTTTCAGCCCGGACGGTGCTGCAGAATGACGGCAGAACACCGGATGGAGAATCTTTTGGCGGCAGGGGAATGAAAATGATGAAACGGGAACTGGATTATTTTTATATCGGGGAATCTTTTGGCGGCAATCAGGACTGGTGCCGGGATCCGATGATGCATCTGGGCGGCTGCGCGGCGCTGACCGCCTGTGATATCTGCATCTATCTTGCCCGGAAAAAAGGGTTGACACATCTCTATCCTTTTGACGCGGGTCAGGTTACGAAAAAAGATTATCTCAGATTCAGCAAGCTGATGAAACCCTATCTGCGGCCGAGAAGCCGTGGCGTCAACCGGACCGGTCTGTATACCGACGGCTTCAGCCGTTATTTGTCGGATATCGGTGATACCCGGATCATCCTTGATGAATTTGACGGAACGGTCAATGTGTCGGATGCCTGGGAAACTGTAAAATCGCAGATAGACGATGAGATGCCGGTGGCATATCTGATGCTGCAGCATCGGGATAAGAGCCTTGCTGATTTTGTCTGGCACTGGTTTCTTTTAGTGGGATATGAAGAAACAGGTGAGGATGTCATGGGCCCGGAAGAACAGAAGAACCCAATGCGGAAGGTGAAAACAGCCACCTACGGAGAGGGGCTGTGGCTGGACTTTGACAATCTGTGGAAAACCGGATTTGACGAAAAAGGCGGTATGGTACTGATAGAAATCAGATAGAAAAGAGAGAAAACGACACTTATGTTCTGACAGGTGTCGTTTCTTCTTTTTCCGGAGTTGTTATATCACCGGTTCAATGACTGCCCGGAAATATCGATCGAGTTCTGACGGGGTCAGTTTCATGCGGCCTCTGATCCACCAGAGCACCATTTCCACAAAACTTGCGGAGATATGATTGATTAAAAAATCCAGGGGGATATCCGGGTTGTTTTTCCTGTTATGAGATACAAAATGTGACCGCACCAGGTCATTGAGACTGTCTTTAAAATACCGCAGGAATATGTCACGGCTTTCTCCGGAAAGCAGACCGAGAATATTATTGTCATTTTCCTGCAGATGCTGTAAAAGGTGACAGAAAACTGATTCCGGTGCAGCGCCTTGAGAGTAAAGACCGTGGGTATGGGTGCAGTCCATGGCGCTGTCGATGATATGACCGAAAAGTTCTTCACAGAGGGCTTTCAGCAGATCGTCTTTCGTTTCAAAGTGTGCGTAAAAGGTGGTTCTTCCCACATTGGCCGTGTCGATGATTTCACGGACAGTGATTCTGCTGTAGCTTTTCTCTGTCAGAAGCGTGCTGAAAGCAGAGAAAATGGCGGCCCTTGTTTTCTGCTGTCTTCTATCCATTTATTTTTCCTTTCCGTATAGTTTTTATAAAATGTTCGATATGAAACATCTGGGCATGAATATTCATTGCAGTTTCCGATACAGTTGCTACAATAAAAGAGAATAATGTGTTCTTTATCGAACTAATTGTACGATATTTACCGATGTAAGTCAATAACGAGTGATCTGCAACGACACAGAATCCGGAGGGATGATGATGCTGAAAAAAGTGACTGATTTTCTGGCAGGACTGCCGATGACCGTGGTTTCAGGGATATTTCTGCTTTTTGACCTGATTCCCCATGTTGCAGAAGGAACAGAGGAAACCTTTGTGTTTATCCGGGTTTTTCCTTTTGATCCGGCATGGGTGACAGTCTTTGTCAGTGGGATTCCGCTATTGTATCTTGCTGTATGGAGAATTGTTTATAATCCCGGAATCAGTAAGATTTCCTCGGCACTGCTGATTTGCATTGCCATGTTCGCGGCGATTGCAATCGGGGATCTGTTTGCGGCAGGAGAGGTTGTATTTATTATGGCGATCGGTGCGCTGCTGGAGGATGCAACTACCAACCGGGCCAGAAAAGGAGTGAAGAAACTGATGAGTCTTGTACCCGCCCAGGGGCGCAGACTGCAGGGCGAAAAAGTGGAAATCATACCGGCAGAAGATATTCGGCCGGGTGATATATTGCGGGTTCTTCCGGGAGAGACCATACCGGTTGACGGGAAAATTATAAGGGGAGAGACTTCTGTTGATCAGTCCGTGATTACCGGAGAGTCTCTGCCGGTTGACAGAGAAACAGGAGATGAAGTGTTCTGCGGGACCGTCAACTGTTTTGGTTCAGTTGATATTTCCGCCACCAAAGTGGGGGAAGACGGATCTCTGCAGAAACTGATCCGTCTGGTACAAGAGGCAGAGAACAGACAGGCGCCCATGCAGCGGATTGCCGACAAAGCAGCAAGCTGGCTGGTACCGGCAGCGCTGTTGATTGCAGTTCTGGCTTATGTATTCAGCGGTAATATTGTTACGGCTGTTACAGTGCTGGTGGTATTCTGTCCTTGTGCACTGGTTCTGGCAACACCAACTGCAATTATGGCGGCTATCGGGCAGGCGGCGCGATACGGGGTTATTGTCAAATCCGGCGAAGCATTGGAAAAAATGGGGAAAGCAGACACGATTGCTTTTGACAAAACCGGGACGCTGACCTATGGACGCCTGGATGTCAGCGATGTTTTTTCTTTTGATGAGAATATCAGTCATGTACAGCTTCTTTCTCTGGCTGCTTCTGCGGAAGCGAAGAGTGAACATCCTCTTGGAAAGGCAATTGCGGCCCATGCTGCTGCTAAAAGGATACCGACGGAAGAATCAGTTTCGTTTAAGATGATTTCGGGCAGAGGGGTGATTGCCCGGGTGGGCGCTCACAGACTCATTTGCGGCAGTGAAACTTTTCTTTCTGAAAACGGCTCGATGATTGACGAGAATGTCAGTGCCGCACTGGAACAGCTGCGTGCACAGGGAAAAGCTTCCGTTCTTGTGGCTGATGGAGGAAGATGTATCGGTCTCATAGGACTGACTGATGTACTTCGCCCGGAGACAGTGTCGCTGATATCGGAATTGGATGCTATGGGTATCCGGACAGTACTTCTGACCGGTGATCATAAGACCGCCGCAGATCATTTTGCCGAAAAAGCGGGAATTTCTGAGGTTCTGGCCGAACTGCTGCCGGAAGACAAGATGAGAAATATCGAAGACTTACAGAAAAAGGGTCATATTGTCTGTATGATCGGAGACGGGATCAACGATGCGCCGGCACTGAAGGCCGCTGATGTGAGCGTGGCAATGGGCAGTATGGGCAGTGATATGGCAGTTGATGCTGCTGATATCGCTCTGGTGAGTGATGAGCTTTCAAAAATTTCATACCTGAAGAGGTTGTCTGATGCTGCGGTTCACACTATCAGATTTGGGATTGCCTTGTCAATGTGTATCAATATTGCTGCAATTGTGCTGTCTTTGATGGAGATTTTGACTCCAACCACAGGGGCGCTGGTTCACAATGCGGGTTCCTGCCTGGTAGTGCTGATTGCAGCCCTGCTGTACGATCGGAATTTTGACAGACAGGGATAAAGACAGAACAGCTGAAGATGAAGAAGCTGTCGCTCCTGACAAAAGAACTGCAGGAGGACAGCTTCTGTTTCATGATTTCCACAGACTGATCATTTCTTCAATGGCTTCGCTCATCTCACCGACCGGTATCTGATTATAGTAAAATATCAGCGCGGCAGTATCCTGTTCAGTCAGACTGGCTGCGCTCTGTACGTTGAGTCCGATAGAACGGGCAGCTTCTGACAGTTCATGAGAGGACTTTCGGGTACGCACCTTCAGGATGATATTGATTCCTGAGCTGGTGTTGATAGGCGTGATAAAACCTTTGCCGCATCGGGTAAACACTGACAGGGCTGTCTGAAGTTTCTGGGCGTAAAGATTACGGAGCTTCCTGATATTGGTGTTGTAGAGCCCTTCTTCCATAAAAAGAGCCAGTGTCAGCTGTTCGGTTTTGGAGCAGGTCTGGGTATAGTTGCTTTTAATGGTGTTAAAGATTTCCACCATAACGGGCGGCAGAACCATGTAACTGATTTTCACTGCCGGGAAAAGGGTGGAAGAAAAGGAACCCAGATAAACCACTCTGTGATTCTTATCCAGTCCCTGCAGGGCCGGAATCGGCTTTCCGAAATATCGAAGCTCACTGTCGTAGTCATCTTCCAGAATGTAACTGTCATTTTCCAGCGCCCACTCCAGAAGGTGGTAACGCTTTCCCACAGGCATGACAGAGCCTGTGGGAAACTGGTTTGAAGGGCTGACGTAAACTGCCGACGGAATATTTGCGGGCAGTTTTTCAATGCGGATTCCATCATGCTCAACAGGTACTTTCGTGATGCTGAATCCATGATCGCGGAAGATATTCTGTACCGGCAGATAGCCCGGATCTTCTGTGGCAACATGGCCGATATCCATGCGCCGCATGATTCTACAAAGATGTGTAGTCAGCTGCTGAGTACCTGCACCGATCACGATCTGATCCGGAGTTGCGATGACACCGCGGGAATGGTAAACATATTTAGAGATCTCAAACCGCAGGGCAGGCTCCCCTTGCGGATCGCTTTCAAAGAGCAGCAGACGGCTGTAGTCATTGAGCACTCTCGCCATACATTTTTTCCATTTGCCGAAATCAAAGCAGGACAGGTCATGTCTGTAAGGGGATTCCTGAAAAGTGTAGGTGGACAGATCCAAACTGCTCTCGGCAGGAAGAACTCTGTCCCGTTCGGGAATATCGGCAACATAATAGCCTGACTGTGGTCTGCTGTTAATGTAACCCTCCACCAGAAGCTGATTATATGCCTGCTCTGTAGTTGTGATACTGACAGACAAATCTTGTGACAGTCGTCTCAGAGACGGGAGTTTTTCTCCTGCGCCAATGCTGCCGCAGGTAATCTCATCTTTGAGATAGCGATATAACTGTATATATAAAGGAATCTTAGAACTGTGCTGTAACTGTAAAGAAATCGGTTTCATATTCTTAAAATCTCCTAACTGTATATAAAAAAATAATTATTTTTGCGT
Source organism: uncultured Eubacteriales bacterium (assembly GCA_949289445.1). Taxonomy (GTDB): domain Bacteria; phylum Bacillota; class Clostridia; order Peptostreptococcales; family Anaerovoracaceae; genus Senimuribacter. Next base: position 863 of record CASEOD010000010.1, on the reverse strand, counting down.
ATTTAAAAATAAACACTTTAATGCTATTATAATCCTGTAGAAAAGAATGTCAACCATCGTCATGGTTTAGACGGTTATGAAAAGCGAGGTTTTAGATATGATTAGAAAAAACAGCACTGACAAAGTGACGAATCTTGTAATGACAGCATTGATGATGTGTCTGATTATTGTAGCGACCATGTTTATCAGAATACCTATTCCGATGACTCAGGGATATGTTCATCTGGGTGATTCCATGATCTTTCTTTCTGTACTGATTCTGGGCAAGAAACAGGGGGCCGCGGCGGCCGGTCTGGGATCGGCGCTGGGCGACGTGCTGGGAGGTTACGCCTTCTGGGCTCCCTGGACTTTTGTGATAAAATTTCTGATGGCACTGATTCTGGGAGCTTTTGTGGAACATATGGAGAAAAAAGGAAAACATGTACAGGGACACGGTATTGCTGCCGCTGAACTGGTGGGAATGATTCTGGCCGGACTGGAAATGACAGCAGGGTATTATATCGTAGAGTCTGTGATGTATCACAGTTATCTGGTTCCACTGGCCAGTGTGCCCTGGAATATCGGTCAGTTTGCGGTAGGCATGGTTATTGCCTGCATTCTGGCGGCGGCTTTATGTAAAACCCCGGCAAAGAAGTTTTTCGTTTTGAAGTAGTTTGTGAGAATCTGTGACAGAAGAAAATTTGCCGTCGGCTGTAAAACTGAAAAAAGAGACAGGCATAAAATGAAGTGACCCCAAAAAGTTAGACAATATTTTCGAAGTAAATTTGTTCAAGCAACCGAAAGGGCTTGTTGTCTGTGAAGAGCAGGCGGCAAGCCCTTTAACTTTTGCTTGATCCGAAGGTTGTTGTAGTAATCCAGGTAGG
>CASEOD010000009.1 GCA_949289445.1 uncultured Eubacteriales bacterium | reverse complement strand
CGAAATCCCGGAAATTTTAACATCACTGGCAGTAATAACTATACCATGACCGTTAGTCGATGTAATTTTGTGTGAACCGCTAAGCGTAACAGCCTTATTAATGGTAATCGGTCCTTTTGCATCATCTACCAGTTCAATGTCAGTGCCAACACCATTCTGTCCAGCGGCATCAATAGCCGTCTGCAATGACGTATACTCCTTGTCACCAATTTTAGCCACTGTATTGTCCCCCGCAAACACCATACTCGGCATCATGGTCAGGGTCATGGCCAGACAAAGTATAAGCGTTAATACCTTCTTCATAGCGTTCTTCCTTTCTTTATTTTTTATTACAAAGTGATAACTCACTAATTTTACCTTCATTATAGTCGTTTTATAGACTATAGTCAAGTTCCTTTGTTCTCCATATACTTTATTACAGGAAGACAGGAGGGCCTATGATATCCTATAAACCGTTTTGGAACACATTAGCAGCAAAGAATATAAGCACATATACTCTAATCAACCGGTACGGTATCAGCAGTTCCACTATCAACAGACTTCGTCACGATCAGCCGATCAGCACAACGACCATCAATGATTTCTGCCATATTCTCAGCTGCAGAATCGAGGATATTCTGGTGTATCTGCCTGATTCAGATGAAAGTCCGAATTTCTGATTTTACATAAATTACCACATGCTTTTTTAGTATTCACTTTTCCCCGGTGCGGAACGTCATCTTCTCTTTTTTCAAGCAAAACAGCCATATTCGACTGTATGATGTCACAAGACATACTCCGATAATATAAATGATATATTTTGAAAAAACGGTATATTTTTCTCCGACCGGCAAAGACTAGAGATACAATATTTGTGAAGGAGAGAAAATTACATGAAAGCAACAGGAATCGTAAGAAGAATTGATGACCTGGGCAGAGTGGTGGTGCCCAAGGAAATCAGAAGGATTCTCAGAATCAGAGAAGGAGATCCTCTGGAAATATATACCGGCGGCAATGGTGAAATCATTTTGAAAAAGTATTCTCCCATCGGCGATATGAGCCAGATTGCGGCTGAATTTGCCGAAACTGCCTCTTCTATTCTGGGGGGAACCGTCGCTGTATCTGACACCGATAACTTCATCGCCGCATCAGGCAAGCAAAAGCGCCAGTTCGGAAATGACAAGATCGATGCAGAGCTGGATCATATCATTCAGACAAAAGATAAGTATCAGAGCGGTAAAAAGCTCATCGTTCCCATTGTATCTCAGGGAGATGCCATAGGTTCCATCACAGTGCTTGCCTCTGAGAACAGAGAGCTTGGAGATGCAGAAATGAAAGCAGCACAAATCGGCGCAGATTTTATAGCAAAACAGATCTACGACTGAGGTTTCTTCCCTTTCCTTGACACTCTTTCAAAACTTTGCTACACTGAAAATAGTCCTGATCGGGCTATTTTTTGTACTGTTTGCAAATCATGCAAATTTGCTTTTTTACTATTTTGAGAGGTATGTATGAACAGAAAAGCAGAGTTTTTTTCCTTTGTAATTCCTTCGGTACTGGCATTTGCATTATCAGGTGTTTATGCTGTAGTCGACGGATTTTTCATAGGAAATACCATGGGAGATGCAGGGCTTGCCGCCATCAATATCGCCTGGCCGGTTACTGCATTGCTGCAGGCCGCAGGTACCGGCATCGGCATGGGCGGCGCAGTGCAGTATTCTCTTCACTTAAATCAGGAAAAGAAATCTTTTTTCAATATTACCGTCATTCTGCTTTTCGGTTTCGGACTTCTTCTTATGGTCCTTTTATTTCCTGTACTGACCCCACTGCTGACACTCCTTGGTGCCGAAGGTGAACTGCTATCAATGGGACTTGATTATCTTCATATTATTCTGTTGGGATGCCTGTTTCAGGTATTCAGTACAGGATTTCTGCCGCTCATTCGCAACATGGGAGGCTCAATGACAGCTATGATTGCCATGATCAGCGGTTTTCTCACGAATATCGCTTTGGATTTTCTGTTTATCAGAGTTTTTCTGTGGGGACTCGGAGGTGCAGCGGCTGCAACTGTTATCGGGCAGGCTGTGACCATGATCCTGGCAGTCTGCTATTTCTCAAAAAAAAGGGTTTCCTTTTCCTTCCCCTCTTTTCAGCTTTTAAGAGAAAGAGCAAAACCTGTTCTGCTGGTAGGTCTGTCTCCTTTCGGGCTGACCTTCTCACCGAATATTATTCTGATTCTGATGAACAAAGCTGCTATGATTTACGGGGGTCAGGATGCGGTATCCTGTTATGCTGTCGTAGCCTATATCACCATGATCGTCCTGCTCCTTCTGCAGGGAGTGGGAGACGGCAGTCAGCCCCTCATCAGCAGATGTTACGGAAATGGCGATTCAAAACAATTCAGTCAGTTCAGACATCTTGCCTATGTGACAGGGCTGATTCTTGCGCTGCTGTGTATGTTTCTGTTGTTTTTCCTGAGAGAATCGGCGGCAGAACTGTTCGGAGCTTCATCGGAAGTACGAAAAGACGTGGCCGGGGTTCTGCTCATCTTTATTGCTGCATTCTGTTTTCAGGCCTTTGTCCGCGTCACCATTTCATCCTTTTATGCAGCGGAAAAAAATCTGTCCGCCTATATTCTGGTCTACGCGGAGCCGTGTCTTCTGCTTTTGGCTCTGCTTACACTGCCGAAATTCTGTGATATGACAGGAGTATGGATAGCCTCTCCTCTTTCTCAGATACTGACAGCTTTTATAGCGATATATCTTTTTTGCAGAAACGAAAAAAAAGAAAAAAGCATGTCGGAATAGGCGAAAGCCTTCCCGATATGCTTTTTATGCAAAGTTCTCTTACAATTTTTCATGATTTTATGCCCGCGTATCTTTCTGTTTTTTATCATTTTCCAGTATTTGCAGAAGATTTACGGTATCTTTCAGTTTTTCCGCCGGTTTTACAGTAAGACGAATATACGGTTCTCTGCCTCCGTGCACAAAGGCCTTCATGCCAAAAGCCTCGTTGACGTTCATCAGTGCGTATCCGTTGAGAGGATTCTTCTCGGCAAAAGCAACGATTACTTTTCCCTGCTGTTCATAAATCCTTACAACCGACAGATTCTCCGCAAGAGCTCTGATTCTGGAAACCCGGATCAGATTTAAGGTTTCCCTTGGCACATCGCCGAATCTGTCCATCATCTCGTCGATCATCTCATCTTCGTCAGCTTCTGTCGCCACGGAAGCTATTTTTTTATACATCTGCAGTTTCAGAGTTTCATTCTCGATATACCAGTTTGGAATATTGGCTGTAACCATCAGTTCCACAGAAATCTCTTCTCTGTTTTCATTGACAATTTCACCCTGAAGTGCTCTGATAGCATCATCCACCAGTTTGCAGTAAAGCTCATACCCAATATTCATCATGTGGCCGCTTTGCTCACTGCCAAGAAGATTGCCGGCGCCGCGGATTTCCAGATCTCTCATAGCCACCTTAAAGCCGGCGCCGAATTCAGTAAACTCTTTAATTGCTTTCAGACGTTTTTCTGCAACCTCAGTGAGAACCTTATCTTTCTGATACATGAGATAGGCGTATGCCATACGGTTTGAACGGCCTACCCTGCCCCGAAGCTGGTAAAGCTGTGACAGACCGAATTTATCCGCATCAATAATGATCATCGTATTTGCGTTGGAGATGTCGATCCCGGATTCAATAATGGTGGTAGCCACCAGCACATTATTCTCTCCGTTGATAAAACTCAGCATCACATCTTCAAGAGCATGTTCGTTCATCTGACCGTGGCCTACACAGAGTCTGGCCTCAGGAACCAGACTTCGGATATGATCCGCCAGTTTATTGATCCCGCGAACCCGATTGTACACCACAAAAACCTGGCCTCCCCGATCCAGTTCTCTGACAATAATCTCCCGGATCATAGAATCGTCCTGCTCCATTACATAGGTCTGAACCGGATATCGCTCCTCCGGAGGTTCCTCAATAAGACTCATGTCTTTAATCCCGGTCAGAGACATGTTCAGTGTTCTTGGTATAGGTGTGGCGGACAGAGTCAGGACATCCACATTCTGTTTCAGCTGTTTAATCTTTTCCTTATGCGCTACGCCAAATCTCTGCTCCTCATCAATAACCAGAAGCCCCAGATCCTTGAATTTCACATCCTTTGACAGCAGTCTGTGGGTACCGATAATCAAATCGATCTGTCCTCTGTTCACTTGGTCTACAATCTCATCCTGCTGTTTATCAGAGCGGAAGCGCGAAAGCATCTCCACCTTCAGGGGGAACTGTTCAAAACGCTCCTTTAAAGTGTAATAATGCTGATTTGCCAGAATGGTTGTGGGAACCAGCACCGCCGCCTGCTTTCCGTCGGCAATGCATTTGAACAGCGCTCTGGCTGCAACCTCCGTTTTTCCGAAACCCACGTCACCGCAAAGCAGCCGATCCATCGCTGACGGCCGCTCCATGTCTTCTTTAATTTCCTCAATGGCTCTGAGCTGATCATCAGTTTCTGTGTACGGAAAAGCCTCTTCAAACTCTTTCTGCCAGACGGTGTCTTCCCCGAAAGCATGACCTTTCTGCATTTTTCTCTGAGCATAAAGCTGCAGAAGCTCCTGAGCCATCTGGGCAATGGCAGCCTTTGCCTTTGCTTTGACAGCCTTCCATTCTCCTCCCGACAGTTTGTTGACCTTTGGCGCCGCCCCGTCTGTTCCGATGTACTTCTGGATCATATCCATCTGTTCCACCGGTACATAGAGCATGTCGTTTCCGGCATACTTGATCTTCAGATAATCTTTCTGCTCGCCCTGAACGGTCAGCTGTTCGATTCCCAGGAATTTACCGATTCCATGGTTTTCGTGAACAACGTAGTCTCCTGTTTTCATATCGGCAAAAGACTGAATCTGTTCCGACTTGTTCTTTTTCTTTTTTCTCCGTTTTCTGCTCAGCTTCTGTCCGGAAAAGATATCATTTTCTGTAATATAGCAAAGCTTTTGCGCGGGAAAATCCATCCCGCTGCTGAGAATTCCCTCTTTAAAGATAATCCTGTCCTGAAGTCCGATCCGATCGGCAAACTCTTTCAGATTGTCGAGACGTTCTTTAGAAGATGCGGTTATAACAATGCGATACTTCTTTCTGACATAGTCCTTAAGTTCTGATTCCAGAAGTTCCATGCGCCCGCCGAAGGCAACCATCTGCCGGCTTTGAACGCTGTGCACCTCAGTCAATTCTCCTGCACCTTTAACGGTCTTGGTAAACGGTGTCAGCACATAAACCGGTGATTTCCGGTAAATCTTAAAAAAGTCCTCTTTTCCCGAAATCAGTTCCATATCCTTGGGAACAGCCTGCCCACGCTCCAGAAATATCTGAAAATCATCTTTCAGTTCAGCCGCTCTTGCATCCAGATACTCACAAATTCTGTCCGGATCATCCACTATGACGATTCCTTCTTCCATATAATCCCAGAGATGTTCTGTTTCGCCGTAAAAATAGTGGAGATAGTTTTCAAGAAGCTGCAGATTGGATACATTTCTGATATACTCACAAAGCTGGTCTCTTCGCTTTTCCAGATTTCTCGCTGTTTCCTGCCATTGTTCACCCTTTTTCAGCAGGCGTTTTATCTGTGCAGAGTATTCTTTATGCAGGTTCTCAGCCGCATCGTTAAAGACGGCTTTGTCGGCCAGCATCTGCTCAGCGGGGAAGATGTCCACAGCCTGTATATTTTCCATAGAACGCTGTGTGTTTACATCAAAGGTTCTGATTGAATCCACCTCAGTATCAAAAAGCTCAATACGATACGGGAGTTCACTGTCGGGAGTGAATATATCCACAATTCCGCCGCGAATGGAAAACTGTCCTTTGGTATCCACAAGTTCCATTCTTTCATATCCAAGCTTGACCAGTTTCTCTTTCATCTCCTGCAGATTCAGATCATCTCCCATGGAAATTCTAAAAGCCGCGCTTTCAAAACTTCTGTGCGGTGTAATCTTTTTGACGGCAGCAGAAACAGGAGCAACTACAATGCAGTTCCTCCCAGTCCGAAGTGTCTTTAGAATCTTCAGTCTTTCTATAAGCTGATCATGATTTTTTGCCTCGTAACGAAGAAAAATCTGATCTTCTGACGGCAGCACCAGAATTTCTTTCTGAGAAAAAAAAGAAAGATCTGAGGCTAATCTTTCTGCCCTTGCTGCAGTGGCTGTTACAATTAGACTCTGTCCTTCTTCTTTCAGTATATCGGAAATAACAGGTGCGCATCTGCTTTCGGAAATACCCGAAATGTTAATGATTCCCTTCTTCATGCTCTTCCTTCTTTGGCTTTGCTTTTTTCTTTGTATTGTATCGGTTCATTGCAATGTCGATGTCTTCTTCCACCATGCATTCAATGGCATTGACAGCCTTCATCACAGTTTCTTCCAGAACCGGAACCTCCGCCTTGGAAAAACCTCCAATCACAAAATCAGCCAAATCACCTTTTTTCTGATTACCGATACCGATACGGATTCTGGGAAATCGATCCGACTTCAACTGGTACACCACAGAGCGCATACCGTTGTGAGTGCCTGCACTGCCGAACTTTCGGATTCGCAGAGTCCCCAACTCCAAATCGATATCATCATAGATAACGATAAGTTCTTCCGGTTCCAGCTTATAAAACTGCATAACTTCCCTAAGGGACTCACCGCTCAGGTTCATATATGTCTGCGGCTTGACAAGCAGAACTTTCTGGCCGGCGATTCTTCCCTCGCCGACCAGAGCTTTGAATTTCAGCTTATCTACTTTAATGTCATGTCTTTCCGCTAACCGGTCTATGGTAATAAACCCCATATTATGTCTGGTATTCTCATATTTCCTGCCGGGATTTCCCAGGCCTGCTATCACGTACATAACAAAGTATATTCCTTTTCACAAAAATTAGTCGAATAATTTACTGATAGAACCGTTGGTGAATACTCTCGTCATTGCTTCTGCGAAAAGCGGCGCAACAGACAGGAACTTCATCTTCCCGATTCTCTTTTCTGCAGGCATCGGAATTGTATTGAGGAGAACCAGTTCTTCAATGGCTGAATTTTCAATTCTTTCCACTGCAGGACCTGACAGAACCGGATGGGTTGCGCAGGCAAAGACAGCTGTTGCTCCCAGATCTTTAATGGCATTGGCAGCATTTGTAATCGTGCCGGCAGTGTCAATCATATCGTCTAAAATAATACAGTTCTTTCCTTCAATATTACCGATAATATTCATAATCTCGCTCTTGTTAGGCTCAGGTCTTCTTTTGTCAACAATAGCGATTGGACAGTCTAAGTACTGCGCCATGTTTCTGGCTCTGGTTACACTGCCGTGGTCAGGAGATACGACAACCACATCGCTCAGATTCTTTTCTTTAAAATATCTGGCCAGAATCGGCATACCTACCAGATGATCCACCGGAATATCAAAATAACCCTGGATCTGATTGGCGTGAAGGTCCATGGTAACCACTCTGTCAGCGCCTGCTGCGGTAATCAGGTTCGCCACCAGTTTCGCTGTGATTGGATCTCTCGCCTTCGCTTTTCTGTCCTGTCTGGCATAACCGTAATACGGAATTACGGCATTGATTCTGCCGGCAGAAGCTCTCTTCATGGCGTCGATCATGATGAGCAGCTCCATAAGATTGTCGTTAACAGGGTTGCAGGTCGGCTGTACGATATAAACATCGATACCTCTTACAGATTCCCAAAGATTGACGGATATTTCCCCGTCGCTGAACTTTGTAACTGTAGCCTTCCCCAGCGATTTACCCATAATAGAAGCAATTTCCTCTGCAAGTTCAGGGTGTGAATTTCCGGTAAACACCTTATAATCTGAAAATGCGCCGTTCTTCATGTCTTCGTACCTCTTCTTTCCTCTTTGTCTGCAAGTTTTATTTTTTTTGATAAAGCTTCTTTCTGGCTGCCCAGCCTTCAATATTGCGCTGTTTTGTTCTGGCAACGGCTAAAGCATCCTCAGGCACGTTTTGTGTGATGGTGCTTCCTGCGGCAATATATGCGCCGTCCTCCACCGTAACAGGCGATACAAGATTGGTATTGCAGCCGATAAAGGCTCCATTCCCGATTGTTGAGCGGTGCTTGTTTGTGCCGTCATAATTGACAAATACAACTCCGCATCCTATATTTACATCTCTTCCCACGTCCGAGTCTCCGATGTAGGTCAGATGAGATGCTTTTGAACCGTCCCCCAGAGACGAATTCTTAACTTCCACAAAATCGCCTACCTTGCAGTTTTCACCGATTCGGCTCTTTGGCCGCAGGTAAGCAAACGGTCCCACTTTCGTACCTTTTCCAACAATGCTTTCTGTAATAACAGAACTCTGCACCTCCACATCATCGGCGATAACAGAATCCTTGATCCTTGTATTCTGTAGAATCCTGCAGCCGCTCCCGATGGAGGTTTCACCTTCCAAAGTGACACATGGGCCGATTAAAGTGCCGGCACCGATAGTCACGGTTTCATCAATATATACTGTATGAATATCGACAAATTCCACACCTTTCTCCATGTGCGAAACAGCAGTGGCAATTCGCCTCTTTTCTCTCTCCTGATATTCCGGGTAAGTCATATCTTCTCCTCCTCTACCTGCGGGAAGTCTCCATAATCATCTCTCCCACTTTATAGATATCTCCGGCTCCCATGGTGATCACAAGATCTCCGTCAGAAGCGTTCCTGCGCACATAATTTGCAATATCTTCAAAAGACTCCATATAGTAAACCTTTTTCTCCGGATGCACTCTCTTTATCTCATCTGCCAGTTCCCCGGAAGAAATTTTATAAATATTCTTCTCTCTTGCCGCATATATATCTGCCAGAATCAGAACATCAGCCTCCGTGAAAGAATCTGCAAAATCATCAAAAAGCGCCAGTGTTCGGGTATAAGTGTGAGGCTGAAACAGACACCAGAGCCGGTTATGAGGGATATTGTGCGCAGCCTGCAGGGTTGCTTTGATTTCTGTCGGATGATGAGCGTAGTCATCTACCAGTTTTACCCCATTATCTGTGGTTCCCACAATATCAAATCTTCTCTGGGTTCCCTTGTAGGTTCCCAGTGTTTCGATAATAACCGACGGATCAACACCAAGCTGATGACAGCAGGCGAAAGCCGCCACGGCATTCAGAATATTATGCTCTCCCGGTACTCTGAGTTTAACGGTTCCCAGAGTTTCACCAGCAAAGCTGACAGTAAAGGAAGGCATTCCCTCTCCGTCAAACATCACATCTGCGATATGATAAGTGCAGTTTCCATTGTACCCATAAGTTACAGCTCCCGGAATGTCCCTGATAATCCGGTTGACAAAAGGATTTGCATCATAAGCAATAATCTTGCCTCCTTCGGGAACAGACTTGGCAAATCTGTCAAAGGAACTTACAATATGATCGATATCTTTGAAATAATCCAGGTGATCCGAATCAATGTTCAGAATCACTTCGATTCTCGGTCTGAGTTCCAGGAAACTGTCTCTGTACTCGCAGGCTTCCGTCACAAAATACTGACTGTTCCCCACTTTGACGTTGCCGCCGATTTCTGCCAGATTGCCGCCGACCAGAATAGTAGGATCCAGCTGCGCTCTCTCCAGAATTAAAGAAACCATAGAAGTGGTTGTAGTCTTGCCGTGAGTGCCGCTGATGGCGATACTGTTCTTAAAGTCATCCATCAGGGTTCCCAGAACCTCAGCTCTGCTTGCCAGTGGAATCTTTTTTTCTCTGGCCCGGATAATCTCCGGATTCTCCTCTGCAATGGCTGCGGAATATACAATCAAATCCGCATCTTCTACATTCTCCGCTCTATGGCCTATATAAATATTTATGCCTTTCTTTTCTAATTTTTCTGTGATATCTGACTGCTTCATATCTGAGCCTGATACGTGGTAGCCTCTCGACAGCAGAATTTCAGCAATTGCTGAAAGCCCTACACCGCCGATGCCGATACAGTGTATGTTCTTAAATCCAGTCAACTGAATCATAATAAAAAATCCTCCAACATTAACATCTATATTTATCCTATTCTAATAGTCTAACTCCTGTTTCAGCCATTATACGCAGGAACATTGCACCAGGGGTAAGCAATTCAAAGAACGCTTCCTTTCGGCAACGCCGCTTCGGCGCTTTTCTGCGCCCATATAATTGTGCGTTTATTATACCATATTTTACTCAAAAAGGGATATCATTTGACAAAAAAGTTAAAAAGAAATAATATGTAGATAAAATGGCGGGAGGTAATCAACATGAAAAGAACCGAAAGAGTCGGGGTCATTATTAAAGTTCTGACAGATACACCGGGCAGACTTTTTTCTCTGCAATACTTCTGTGATCTGCTTGGTGCCGCAAAATCCAGCATCAGTGAGGATATCAACCTGGCGGATGCCGCGGTTAAGGCTACGAAAACGGGTTGCATCGAAACACTTTCAGGAGCCAGAGGCGGGGTTCGTTTTGTACCGGACATTGACGAAGATGAACTGCGGCTTCTGCAGGAAGAGTTCTGCAGCAGGATCAGGGACAGCAGCCGGATTCTGGGAGGTGGTTTTTTATACACTTCTGACATTATGTACGATACCCATCTGATCCGCCGGCTTTCTGTGGTCTTTGCAAAAAAGTTTAAAGACAGAGGCGCCGACTATGTTGCTACGGTTGAAACAAAAGGAATTCCACTGGCATCCATGACCGCCCATTACCTGAATCTTCCGTTGGTCATCATCAGACGGGAAGCCAAAGTCTCCGAAGGTTCCACCGTAAGTATCAATTATTTCAGCGGTTCCTATGACAGAGTACAAAAAATGTCCATCGCAAAAAGAGCTGTTATTCCGGGCTCAAAAGCCATCATCATTGATGACTTTATGAGAGGCGGAGGCAGTACCAGAGGCATTGCCGACATTCTGGCAGAATTTGATGTGTCAGTAGTGGGCACAGGAATTGCTATAGCAGGACTTCTTCCGGAGAAGAAAAAAATAGAAGATTATACAGCCATTGTATATCTGGGAGAAGTGGACGAAGAGCAGAGAACCATTGAAGTATTTCCAAATAATCAGATTTTTTAGGTTATTTTAGTTGCCATCGCAAACCAGTTATTGTATAATAATATTGCCTATGATTCAGGTTACGGCGAGAAAGGATGGTCAATTATGAATATAACTGATGTAAGAATCCGTAAAATCAACGACGAAGGAAAGATGAAAGCCGTAGTTTCCATTACATTCGATGACGAATTTGTAGTACATGACATCAAGATAATCGAAGGACAGAACGGACTTTTCATCGCCATGCCAAGCAGGAAGATGGGAGAAGGAGACTTCAGAGATATCGCTCACCCGTTGCTTTCTGAAACAAGAAACAAGATCAAAGAAGCGATCTTTGCAGAGTACGATAAGGTTCTGACGGAAAAAGATGATGAGGAATGACCTATAATATATTATGCTGAATCGAGCGGCTCAGAGTAATCGAGTCGCTTTTTCCGTATCATAAAGAAAAACCCCCTTATTCATGTATAAAAATTGAAACACACAATTAAAAATTCTTTCACGTTTTATACACATATCCTTATAAATATTCTCATCGTGATAATCGCGGCATAAGTCTGCAGATACTTCCCAGACTTTCCCTCCATCTTACATTACAGACTGTTTACAAATTTCAAAATCCCTGTTTTTTCATATTATCATTGCAGTTTATTCATATAACAGCGAATATCTTAAGCTATTGTTCACCATGTTATAAAAAAGAAACTGTCTATTTATGAAAAACTATGATATAATTTTAAAATATTTATTATACCAAAAAGGGAAAGGGAAATAAGAGATGTTGAAATTTATTAAAAGGATGTTCTGCGATTCCCATTCGCATAACAGTAAAGAACTAATCAAGTATGTAAGCAATGAAACCGGATGGACCTTTTCAGAAGCTAAAGATGCCATGGATCGTGCCAAAGAAGACGGGTTCAGCTACAAATACTATGTAAAAAGAAAGATCTGGGCAAGAACTGCCGCCGAGTATGAACAGGCAAAAAAGAACATTAAAATTGTAAACGAAAGAAACGAAAAAGAGCGGGAACAGTATATTCAGGCTGTCGCAAAAGCAACCGGATGGACAGAGAACAAAGTAAAATCCGAGTTTCGCAAAGCCAGAAAAAACTGTGGCTGTTCTTATAAGGATTATTACAAGTTTAAGCTCTATGACAAAGCCCCCGAGGTTCAGAAAGGATTTCTGACACTGGAAATATCGGAGAAGCTGACACAAAAATATAACAAAGACCCTGACAAGATAAAAATCCTGCGCCGCAAGGATCTCTTTGCAGCAGAATTCTCAGACTTGTTCAACAGAAAATGGTTTATAAACAGAAATCTGTCATTTGAAGAGTTTCTTCAAATAACAGAGGGAATTGACAACCTGATCTGCAAACCTGTTTCTGCAACCCAGGGAAAAGGTGTGAAAAAAATCCGCTGCAGCAATGATATTTCAGAGCAGAAAAAAGTCTATGACAAACTGATTTCCGACTCCAAGAAACTGATCTGTGAAGAATGTATTGTGCAGCATCCGGATATTGCAGCATATAATCCGTCCTCTGTCAACACTATACGTGTACTTACCATTACAGAAAACGGAATCTGTCACCATGTGTACGCAGGTTTCAGAATGGGGCAGGGAAAAATCGTAGATAATTTTCATGCAGGCGGTATTATTGCCACCATAGACGTTAAAACAGGAATTACTTGTACGGATGCCATTGATCTGGATGGAAGGCATTATGCTTCCCACCCAATCTCTTCACTGCGAATTTCAGGCTTCCAGATTCCTCACTGGGATAAAGTTCTAAAGATTACCGAAGAAGCCGCCTTACGTCTTGCAGGCGTAGAACTGGTAGGCTGGGATATTGCAGTGACAGAAACAGGGGTATCATTGATTGAAGGGAACTCAGAAGCAAGCTATACGATCATTCAGCTGCCTTATGCAGATGCAGGCATTGGTATGAGATCAATATTTGAACAATTTTTAAGAAACTGACGAACATCTGATTTGCAATAGACACAGGAGAGTTTTATCATGAATTCACAAAAAAAAATCTACAAGGTATTTCACATTTTTGTGTCGGTAGTTTTAACCGTAACTCTGATAATTTCCACAGTACTGCTTCCGCCGGAATTTGCCGGTGCATCCACATACAAAAAATCTGACTCTTCCCGGGTGACTCTTCTTCTTGGCGGGGATCTGATGTGTCAGTACAAACAGCAGTCTGCCGCTTATACCGGAAAAACTTACAGTTTTCACTACGCCTTTGACTATGTGCGGGAAATCATCAGCAGTGCGGATTTCGCAATTGCAAATCTGGAAACAAACATATCGTCATCTTCTCCTCTTAGCTGCGAACAGAAAGAAAAATACGGCAAGCCTTATCTCAATGCTCCTGCTTCATATCTTTCTGCCTTAAAATCTGCAGGATTCGATGTACTGGTTGCTGCAAACAATCACAATGCGGATACCGGAGTGAAAGGTCTGAAAGAAACAGTATCAAGCATTGATAAACAAGGGTTTAAACGTACAGGAATTTACAAAAACAAAAACGAAAAGCGTTTTCTAATCCTAAACAAAAATGGTATTAAAATAGGTATTGCATCCTACGCAACCTACTTTAATAAGAGTATCAGAGATTTCAGTAAGGCAAATCGTCTTGCATATTTAAACTCCTACTCCGAAACTAAAGTGCAAAAAGATATCAGAAACATGAAAAAACAGGGAGCTGAATATATTATTATTTACTTTCACAGCGGCAATGAGTATACAAACGTTCCGGGCTCCAAACAGATGAGAATTGCCAGAGAAATTGCCGACTCAGGTGCTGACTACATTCTGTGTTCTCATTCACATACCGTACAGCCCTACGATATTATCACTGCAAAAAGCGGGAAAAAGGTACCTGTCGCATATGGTCTAGGTAATTTCATTTCTCACATGGCCACCAAAAGAAGTACAACTTACGGTATGATGATATCTCTGACGCTGGTTAAAACCAATGGAAAAGTCCGGTTAAAAGAAGAAGGTTACTATCCTCTTCGTCTTCTGCCTTATAATCAGGAAACGGGAAGCAAATACCAGCTCCTTCCGGCTACAGATAAAACTATTAAAAGTATTGAAAATAAAACCGTGATTAACAAACTGAAAGTTGCCAGAAAAGAAATCTCTGAAATCGTAGGAAATGATATTGAGCAGTATTAAAGTCAGCCACGGTATTCAGACTTCGGGCTGTTTACTCATGCAGCAATGTATCTTTTAAAGACAGCCCGAAATATCCTGTAATGCTTCAGCGCGAAGCCATTGTCTCGATTTCATTCTGCAGCATATCAAAGAATAAGCCGGCATGATAGCCGTCGCACACAGCATGAATCACATTAAGATTTACCGGTATCCGAACTGTGTTTTTATCATCCCGATGATATTTTCCCATTGTGATAACGGGAAAATACTGAAGGTCTCCTCCCACTACAGTTGTATTAAAACCTGTAAATGAAGTCCATGGTGCGCAGGACACGCAGAAAAAGTTTTTAGGCTGATCGCTGCGAACTTTAATACCTTTCACATTG
This sequence comes from uncultured Eubacteriales bacterium, assembly GCA_949289445.1. Classification (GTDB taxonomy): domain Bacteria; phylum Bacillota; class Clostridia; order Peptostreptococcales; family Anaerovoracaceae; genus Senimuribacter. The sequence goes on along the minus strand of CASEOD010000009.1, from coordinate 11,985 downwards.
GCATATTTCTCCATATCAGAAGTAATCGTGTCATAAAAAATATCCAAATCTTCATTGTACAAGGACCAGCAATCAGAAAAAGTCTTATCATCATTGTGAAAAATTGTATAGTTGGGATGAACCTGCTTCCACCGGCAGAGTTCTCCTGCTTCATTTAAAAACAGTTTTAAATTATCAATACTGTTGACAGTCTTGGCAGTCAGATAGATCAGTACCGGATAGAATCGTCTTCCTGTATTCCTGCAATAGGAAAGAAGGGTTTCCACCCTGATTTCTGCAGTTATATTGTACTGGACTTTCAGTTTTTCAGTGTAATATGCAAAATGATCTCTGCGTGGCCATTTTTCCATGTCAATCTTTTCCCAGGTTTCCATTGCAATTCTCCTTTCTCACTTTTGACATAGCTGTTTACCGCCTTCGTTTATTTACTAGCCGATAAGAATGAGCACCTTAAACTCATCATCTGTATAAGAAATATCTATGGTTCCGTCATATCTTTCCACAATTTCCTTCACTGAAGAAATACCTATCCCATGGGATTCAGGGTCAGCTTTATCTGTGATAAAACGATTCTTATGCACTTTCACCTCATTGCACTTGGAGTTTTTAATTTCATAGCTGAAATAGCCGTTTTCGGTATATCGGGCCTTGACTGAAATCCATCTCAAGTCATAATTATCTATCTTTAAACAGGCTTCAATGGCATTGTCCAAGGTATTTGCAAAGATAGTGCAAAGGCTGATATCATCGATTATTAAAATCCCATCAATACCGATATTAAAAAAACTGTCAATCTTTTCTTCAGAAATTTTATCATATTTAGAATTGAGAACAGCATTTACCACACTGTTTTTACAGAAAATGCGAGTGCTCGTTAAAACCTGAGACGACAGTTTTTCAAAATATTCTTTCGCTTCCTCCCTTTGCCCTTCTTCGAAAAGCTTTCCCACTACCGTCAAATGGTTATTCAGATCATGTCTCAGCTTTCTGATCTGCTTCTGATTCTGTTCCAGCTCCTGATAATAGTTCTGCTCCATCTGCAGATTTTTACGCTCCATATCTGCATAAATTCCATCGACAAGATACGAGCCTGCAAGGCGAATACAGCCAATATTCGTCACGATACAGGCAATCAAAGCCGGCCATACATAATAAGTCGGTGCAGGCGCAAAAAAAGTGCAGCTGAGCACAGCAGCAAAGGAAGCTGCACAGATCACATTGATCATGAACCAGGCTTTGCGGTCAAAGATCTGATAAATTTTCTTCAGAAAATCTTTCTGAAGGTAATAAAATAGGTACCAGAATAAAACTACAAGACTATATGAAAAGCAGGCACAGATATCATTGACATATCCCGGAGCTTCAGGCAGCAGGTAAAAATACAGCTTAGTGCCAATATCCATATACAGATTATTTAATGCCATAGCCATTGGATAAAGTACAGTTACTGCAGAAATTCTAACCACCCACTTTCCTTTAAAAAAAAGGGTATTGGCAATCATAAGACTGACAAGCGCAAAGGTAATATTAAACGGATCTCTTGGATAGATTACGATAGTGGCTGCTACCGACAAAAAAATCCAGTTCAGCAGAAATATCAGCTTTCCCTCTCTTGGAGACAAAAAACAGCACTCGATTTTATAGAAGAGATAGCCTGTGATGAGGCAGAGAATATCTCCGAATAGATTGATAAACAAATACATGATGTTCTCCTAATTCAGCATAGTCCGTGCAAAAGCTACTGCCAGCCGTTGCTTATACGCTCTACTGACAGGAATTTCAGTATCACCACAGATACATGTCTTGGCAGATACCTGAGTTACATGTTTCAGATTCACAAGATAGCGGTTATGAACCCTCTGAAATCCATAGGAAATCTGTTCTTCCACTTCATCCAGCCTTCCGTAGAAGACTTCCTGTCTATTACTGGTCACTGCCCATACACTGCGTCCCTCACTTTTAAAATAAAGAATCTCTGAAAGTAAAAGCCGCAGAGTGCCACCTTTGTGATCGATCATAAAGTACTCCTGCAGCATCTGCTCCGTCTCTCTGAGGGCTTTGACTAAAACCTCTCTGATCTTTTTCTCCTGATAAGGCTTGAGAATGTAGTGAAAAGCCTGACCCTCATAACCCTGAAAAACAAAATCCGGATAAGCAGTCACAAAAATAATCAGGGCCTTGCTGCCGATTCTTCTCAAAGCCTTCGCAGTATCCATACCGGAAAGCTCCGGCATTTCAATGTCCAAAAAAAGAATATCCAAATCTTCTTTACCGGCTTCCAAAACCTGTATTCCGTTATCAAATTCTTCTATTTCGTATTCGGCTCCGCAGAGGTCCATCTGCACTTCGATGAGTGCACGCAAATCCTTTCTCAGGCTCTTTTCATCATCACATATGCCAATCTTCATATAAGTCCTCTCTTCTGCTTTGATACCGATATTAGGCTAACACACCAGAAGCCTCCTGTCAAACTTTACAAAAAAACAGTCAAACTTGTCATTTCCGGCAGTAAAAAATTCTTTTTCATTTTACTATAATTGACCTATCAAATAAGAAGATTTAATGGAGGAAAGAATATGTTAGAAGTCAAAAACTTAAGTAAAAGCTATGAAAGTGCCGGTAACATCTATCCTGTACTGCAGGATATCTCTTTCAGTGTTGAAAAAGGTGAATTTGTAGCGGTTATGGGACCTTCAGGAAGTGGTAAAACAACTCTTCTCAATTGCATTTCCTGCTTTATCCCTGCTGACAGTGGTTCCATTCTTCTTTCTCATACAGACATCGGCGCTTTAAATGAGAATCAATTGGCTAAAGTTAGAAATGAAAACCTGGGATTTGTCTTTCAGGATTTCATGCTGCTGGATGGATTAACAGTTCTGGAAAATATCTGTATGCCTCAAATCATAGCAAAAAAGCCCATAGCTCAGATGGAGGCCAAAGCTAAAAGGCTCTGTCAGCTCTTCGGCATCGATAGCGTGATAAACAAATATCCTGCAGAAATTTCCGGCGGTGAAAAGCAACGTACTGCAGTAGCACGTGCCCTGATGAATAACCCCTATATTATTCTGGCTGACGAGCCAACAGGAAATCTGGACAGTAAATCCTGTACCGCAGTCATTGAAGCTTTCCTGCAGGCAAAAGAAGAAGTTGGTGCTACCATCTTCATGGTAACCCACGACAGTTATGCTGCATCTTTCTGCGATAGAGTCATCGTACTGAAAGACGGAAATATTTATCAGGAGATTAAGAAATCAGGAACTCGTCGTCAGTTTATGGATCAACTATTAGATATTTTAAGAAACTTAGGAGGAGACAACCATGACAATTAATAAAATCTACAGCAAACTGAGGAAAGGCAGCAAAGGACAGTATCTGCTTCTGGGATTCTGTACTTTTCTGTCAGTGCTCCTGCTTTCTTCCTTTTCCCTGATGTACTTTGGTCCTACGGTCCAGGATTTTCTGCCTGAAGGCGGTGACACCAGAAAAATGGCTTCACTGCTTCTTCTGGCAACAGCCTGCGGCTGCTTCGTATTTACAGCCTATGCTTCTAATCTGTTTTTCAGATATAAAAGCAAAGAATATGGAATTCTTCTTGCTTTAGGTATGCAAAAAAGAAACCTGCGCAGGCTTTTATTCAGAGAATTATCCTTAGTTACAGTTACCGCCTCATGTATGGGCCTTATCTGTGCCGTACCTGTCTCTTTCCTCATCTGGAAACTCTTTGAAATGTTTATTATTTCCAACGCGCAGATGACCTATCGTTTCGGAATCACCGGTTTTATTCCCGGAATACTCTTTGCTCTTGTTCTTGCTTTGATGCTGGGAGTCGTCGCTGGAAAGTTTGTAAAACGCTCCAGTATCATGGAAATTATGCGGACTCAGCACAAATCAGAGATGATAAAAGAAATAAAAAGCTGGACGTTTCCTGCAGGTTTGATTTTCATAGTAGCAGGTATTCTCCTGGGGATCGCAGTTCCACAGATTGCAGCAAAAGTTTTCAGTGTCAGTCTGCCGGGGCTGTTCACTAACAGTTTCTATATTCTAACCCTGATCGGCATTTATTTGGTTCTGCTCAACATCGTGGCTCAGCGCAAAGCCAAAGGAAACAAAAAAAAATACTATAGGAACCTGGTTTCCATCAGCATGATGCGTTTTACAGCAAAACAGACCACAAGAAATATGTGTGTGATTGTCCTGCTTCTCTTTGTCTGCTGTTTTTCCTCTTTTTACGGAATGCAGTACTCTCTGACACCAAGCAGCCTGAATCAGGAGAACGACAGATCATTCGCCTTCCATTCACCTGCTGCGGAAAAACAGATTGGGCGGACAGAAATCTATGATACAGCCGTTGATTATAATATGACCATCACAGATTACAGCGAAAATACTGGAGCAAGTCTCGTCATTTCTTATCATCACAAAGATTTTAATGAAAATGGAAATAAATACATGGAGTTCTACAGTGATAAGGCAAAGTCCAGCCTCTTTGTTTCCGTCAGCATTTTTGAATCAATATCAGGTCAGAAACTTGAAATAAAGCCAGGTACTTACCGGACTGTGGTTCCATCAGACTTTATCGGTGATTTCTTCGACTATGAGAATGGCCTGTATAAGATTACCAATCCGGATACCGGACAAAGCATTCCTGTTACTTACGGCGGCTGCACAGAATTTACAGCATTATCCTCTATGGCAGAGCCATATGCATATGTGATAAATGATGAAGATTATAAAAAAAGGACTGCAGGTCTGGATAATTCCTATCTGGAAAAGCTGATTTTTTTAATGTGACCGATGTGGAAAACTCCTATGACTTTGCACAGGATCTGCTGTGTCAGTATGTAGCACATGCAACCAGCCTCTCTAATCATGCCGGCTATTGGGATCCGTGGGAACAGAAACTTGCAGATGAGCAGGGAGTAAAATATAGTTACGACTATAAAATCGACATGACCATGAACAATAATATGCTGCTTAGTGACTGGCGTTATGCCCCTGAAATTTACATTATCACCACACAAGACATGATGCAGCTGATCAGTGTCTATGTCATGCTTTGTCTGTACATCTGTATTATTTCGCTGGCAGCAATTTCTGTCATGACTTATGTTAGAAGCATCTCTATCGCATCTGACAACAAGGGTCTTTTTGACAGCCTGGACAAACTGGGCGCAGACCGTCTCTATAAGCATGATATATTAAAAAAACAGCTTTCCAAGATTTTTCAGTATCCGTCATTCATCGGATGCGGTATTGGTTTCCTTTTCTCATTTGCCATGGATTATTTCAATGACGGCAGAATCTACGGCACTGAGATCACTGCACTCAAAATTCTTCTTATCATCATCTGTGTTATATGTATCGTTATCTTCTCCGTCTATCAGTTGGCTATGAAAAAGGCAGAAGAGATCGCAGGAATTTAGTATCACTGTTGAAAAAAGGTATTACATGATAAGCCGAGGAAAATTCACAAAAAGTTCCTCGGCTCATTTGTATTCTATAAACTCCTCACAGGGTTTCTATGACTGCATGGCAATGCCACTGTACAAGTTCCGCATGCAGCAGTTCCTTCCAGTTTTCTGTAAGCATTCAGCCGCTCGACACAGCTGTTCCGATCAAAAGGGTGACAGGTTTCGCGGGACAGAGACTGCTGAGGACAACGGTTAAAGCACAGTCCGCAGGCCTTTGCTTTTTTGTATAAACACCGTTCCTGAAGCAATGGTTTATCCGGTTCTACAGGCAGACTCGTAACAAGAGAATGAAACACTCCACAAACTCCATAATCAGTAATCAGAAGACCATTTGCCCCAAATGTTCCAAGTCCGGCAGCATACGCAATATGGGACTGTGACCAGTTGCAGCAAAGATGCTTATTGTCATGGGTCCCCTCTTGCGAAGGAACTGCTGCCTGATATCCCCATTCTCTTATCACGTCTGACATGTGCCGGTTCAGTTCCACCAGAAGCTGTTCCGTCTGCTGATATCCTTTTATCCAAATAATGGAATTTCCGTTTTGATCAATGAGCGGCACATCCCCCTCTCTGGTAAAAGGAAAAAAATAAGACAGAATAATTGTACAGTCAGGCAGAAACTCCTGCGGTAAACGGTGTGTCTTTACAGCCGTCTGCCGCAAAGACTGAATATAATCTCCTCTTGCATCAGCAAATCCGATCAATACATCTCTCTGCCCGATGGAAAGATGTTGATACCGGGAATATTCTTTCAGAAATCCTTGAATTTCATTTTGAATGGCTTTTTTTACAGTATAAGTATTCAGCATTCTTTTCACCTGTTTTGTTTTTTATTCTCTATCAGTTTCGTTCAATCTATATTATTTGTCAAGTCATATGTTCGCTTATCGATAGCTTACTCTAAAAAAAAGTCTCTGCTTTAGCAGAGACTTTTATATTACCTGATATTAGAATGGCTGAATCTTTCCTGTCGCGGTCATATACACAGCCAGTACCAGCAAAATCATAACACAGATGCAAACAATCAGGTCAGTTGTAGTTTCGAAATATTTCTTTCCGTTTTTCTTTCTGTTGTACAGATACATCAAGGTTCCCGGAGCATAAAGCATAACGGCTGCCAGAATATAGTCAACACCACTTGCATAAAGCAGCCATGCGCCATAAATGGATCCGACAATTGCGATAACCCATGCCATAAACTTGTTGTTGTTTCCCTTTTCCAGACCCTGTCCTCTAATTACCAGTTTCAGATAGTAGAACGCTGAGAACACATAAGGCACCATGATGGCACTTGTAGAAAGTGCATACACTGCCTGATAGGTGCTTGCACTGAAATAAATCACAACAATGAATGCCTGTACGATTAAGGCTGATGCAATCACAGACCAGGTTGGTGCGTTAAATCTGTTCAGTTTGGACAGTGATGCCGGGAAGGAGCCCTGCTGAGAAGGCCCAAAAGCACTGTCTACGCACAGAATGGTATAGGAGAACATGGCACCGCCGAGAGAAATGATTACTGCAATATTCACAAGCGCAGCGCCCCATGGCCCCACAACATACTCCAGTACGCCTGCCATAGGCGGATTACCCAGTGCAGCCAGTTCTTCAGCCGGCATAACGCCCATACTGAGGATTGATATAACAAGGTACAGTACAAACAAAGATACAAAAGAAATCACAGTCGCAGTTCCAGCAACTTTTGTATTCTTTCCTCTTCCGGAAAGTACGACCGCTCCTTCAATTCCAATGAAGATCCATACTGTTGTATATACAGTGGATTTTACCTGTTCCAGCAGTGACATTCCACCTTCCACACCGGAAAAATTCTGAGTAAAAATATCCCACTTAAAAGCGCCGGCAAAGATAATTGCTACGATTACCACGATGATAGGAATTGTCTTCGCAATCACGACAATTGCATTAATCGCTACCGCCTGATTAACGCCTCTCAGCACCAGGAAGGACAATCCCCAGACTATAACAGATGCTACAATCATAGAAATCAGATTGCTGCCTTCTCCAAAAACCGGGAAGAAGTGTCCCAGTGATGCAAACAGCAAAGTAATAAAAGATAATTGCGCAAGAAGTGCACTCATCCAGTAGCCCCATGCCGAATTAAAACCTACATATTCACCGAATCCTTCTTTAGCATAACTGTAAATACCACTGGTTAAATCAGTTCTTACAACACTCAGCTTAAAGAAACACATCGTCAGTCCCAGCATGCCGACTCCGCAGATAAGCCATCCAATCAGTACCGCCAGAGTATATGCACCGCCAGCCGCAAAGTCTCCAGATAAACTGAAGACTCCGCTGGCAAGGGTGGTACCTACTGCAAATAGGGTCAGCTTTCCAACGCCTAAACCCTGTTCATTTTTATTGTCCATAATAAGTTCCTCCCCACTTTCAGAGAACTTAGAATCTCAGAGACAGACAGGAAAGTCCGCCGTCAATCTTTCTGTATTCAGAAGTATCTACGATTAATGTCTTATATCCCAGATCCTGTACTGCCTTCAGTACTGCTGGATATCCTTCCGGTACGATAACTGTATCGTTTACCCAGATGCAGTTTGCTGCATATGCTTCTTCTTCAGGAATTTCTACAAGATTATACTTCTGGAACTCAGGTTTAGTTACGAATTCTCCGGACACCAGCATGTTGTTGTTTTCAAGATAGTTTACACCGGTCTTTAAGTGAAGAACCTCTTCCAGTTTTACTTCGGAGCAAGTGAAACCATATTTTTCCAGAATTTCTGTCAGCTGTCTAATGCCTTCTTCGTTAGTTCTTGCAGATCTGCCTACATAGAAGTGGTCACCTACCATCATAACATCTCCGCCTTCTAAAGTTCCAGGAGCAACAATGCGTTCAATTTTATCTTCAGGATAGAATCTGCTTACTGCTTCAACGATTTCTTCTTTTTCACCATTTCTGGATTCTGCTCCAGGATTGGTGATGATTGCACATTCTCTTGTCAGCAGTGCAGGGTCCTCTACGAAGCAGGAATCCGGATATCTTTCATCAGCCGGAAGTACAGTAACATCAACGCCACACTGTACAAGTGCCGCAATATAGTCGTTGTGCTGCTTTAATGCCAGCTCATAGTTTGGAATTCCTTCGTATGTACCTCCGGAAATACCATCTTTTATAGCACTGCACGGTCTTCTTACGATTACATGATTAAACTTTTTCATTGTGAATCTCCTCTCAAGTTCTGAAAATGATTTATGAATATATTATATACAACATATTTCAAAACGTCAACCGAATTATCAGACAAAATATAAAATATTTTATATACTTTATATTCATTTTCTGTTTTCAATCGGTCAGGGCTGTGCTATACTTATTTATATCCCATATTTCAAATGATTTAACAGAGGATATAAAGATTATGAAAATAAATTACCAAGTCAAAGATGATCTTACGGCTGTCATCACCGGTATTCCTGAACCGGAAGCTGTGATGGTGCTACCCCAACTGCTGGACGGCTTTCCTGTAACGGAAATCGGTTCTGATATCATTCCCCTGGGCATAAAATCCGTTGCCCGGGAGATCATTCTGCCGCCAACAGTAAAAAAAATCGGAACCCGGGCCTTCAATGATCTCAGATATCTGAAAAGGCTCAGTCTTCCGGAAGGCCTTCTGGAAATTTCCGACTACGGCATCTTTACCTGCCCCGATCTGACGCATCTGCGAGTTCCGGCATCGGTAGACAGCCTGGGAAAATGCGCTTTCGGATACATGTATGAGCACGGAAGAGCCTACAGGCTCAATTACTTTACGCTCCACTGCGTCGGAGGCTCTGCTGCCGAAAGGTTTGCGGCGGAAAACCTCATCAGCTGTGTGACGGAATAACCGGTGTCAGACAAAAACAGGAAATGAACGGCAGAACTGTTCTGTGGTTCATTTCCTGTTTCTTTTAAACTATTGATTATGCTTCTACAACTCTGATAATATTCGTATTTCCCGGTACATCCACAGGAAGGCCTGCAGTGATCACAACTTTATCTCCCTTTTTAATAAGTCCGGCGCTGATGGCTTTACGGGCACAGTGGGCGAAAAGTTCCTCAATCTCATACCGATAGTTTGCGGTGATCGGACATACTCCCCAGACAAGTGAAAGCTGATGAAAGGTCTTTTCATAGGGCGTTGCTCCGATAATCATGGTAGACGGCCGGAACTTGGACATTCTCTTGGCGGTATAACCCGTCTTTGTGATGGCCATAATTGCTCCGGCTTTGATGTCCTTCGCCAGCGTACATGCTGCATGACCCACTGCATTGGTTACGTCATCGGCATCCATCTCATGCCATATCTGTTCTTTTCCATAGCTTTTAGACTGATCTTCTTCTGCCTGTTCTGCAATCTTTGCCATAGTGGCCACAGCTTCCACCGGGTATTTTCCCGCTGCTGTCTCACCGGAAAGCATTACCGCTGTAGTTCCGTCAAATACTGCGTTGGCGACATCGGTAATTTCCGCTCTGGTCGGCATAGGGCTTGTGATCATGGATTCCAGCATCTGGGTTGCGGTAATGACAATTTTGCCCGACTGCACACACCGTCTGATAAACCGTTTCTGAATTCCCGGAAGCTTTTCATAGGCCACTTCCACGCCCATATCGCCTCTGGCAACCATGATTCCGTCGGCATTCTGAAGAATCTCTTCAAAATTCTCAATGCCCTGGGTACTCTCAATTTTGGCAATGACCTTTATCTCCTGGCCGCCGTTTTCATCCAGCAGTTCTCTCACAGTGCGGATATCCTGAGCAGAGCGCACAAAGGAAGCCGCAATATAATCCACCTTCTGTTCAATTCCGAAAAGAATATCCTGTCTGTCCTGCTCGCTCATATACTGCATATTCAGATTCACATTGGGCAGATTGATACCCTTGTGATTGCTGATCTTCCCTCCGTGAACCACAGTTCCGATCACCTTTGTGTCTGTCGTTTCTTCCACACGGATGACGATCTTCCCGTCATTGATAAGGACCAGATTTCCGGCCGCAACTTCTTTTGGCAGATCCCGGTAAGTTACGGAAACCATATCTGCATTTCCCATGACATCATCTGTCGTCAGAGTAAAACTTTGCCCGTCTTCCAGAGTCTCTTCTCCCCGCTCAAAATTCCTGATTCGGATTTCCGGTCCTTTTGTGTCAAGCAATACTGCCGCCGGAATTCCCATCTCATCCCTTACACTCCGAAAAGTTTCAATGGTTCTTCTATGTTCCTCATGGGTTCCATGGGAAAAATTAATCCTGCCTACATTCATGCCGGCCTCAAACATCTTCTTCAGCGTTTCCCTGTCCTTCGATGCCGGACCGATGGTACAAACAATTTTCGTCTTTCTCATATGTATCCTCACTATTTCTCAAAGATAACCGGATTTCCAACATATTCTAAAAATCGCAAAAAATCTTTCTTCGTCAGACTCAGCGTCGCCGTATTTCTGTTCGGATGGAAGTTTACAAGTTCTGTCTCGTCAGACTCAGCGATCTTTCTCTCCAGAACCACAGTGACCAGCTTATCCTCGTCACAGATCAGCCCGAAAGGAGATACGGAACCCGGCGTAAGGCCCAAAACCGAAAAAAGTTCTTCCTCATTGGCAAAGCGAATCTTCCCCCATCCGGTCAGTTTTTTAAAATGGGCTGCATCCATATGTCTGTGATCATCCAGAATCACCAGAAAAAACCTGCCTGATTTTTTATCTTTGATCAGCAGGTTTTTCAGATTGAGTCCTTTCATCATCAGACCCTTGTCTTCCGCCTCCCGGGAAGTAAAAACAGCCTCATGTTCATGGACGGTGTATTCCGTAATTCCGATCTCGGCAAATGCCTGATACAGTCTTTCCTCGTTTTCTGTCATTTCCCTTATACTTTCCTCTGAAACTCGGTGTTGCAGTTGTGACAGCGCACCCTGATGGTACCCCTGCCCTTCGGCGCTCTCATCTTCTGCCCGCAGCCCGGACACTTAAAATAGGCATAATAGCGTCTCTCATACCAGCGCTGCTGAAAGGTTCTTCCTCCGGTTATTCTGTATTTCAGAGCAAGATACCGGTTGTTTTCCCGTTCTCTTTTATAAAGGTTTCGGGAGAGAGATCTGAAATTTCCGTAAAGGCACAGTGCAATTCCCATATAATAGGTGATGTAGTTAAAAAAGAACATGGAAAACAGGAGCAGCACTGCCGATGTTAAAAACAAAAAACGGCAGAACTGATCGGCGCCCCTGCGCCCCTGCATAAACTGATACATTTTGTACTGAAATCTGTTCATCTCACTTTTGCCTCCAACACCGTTCCTGATTTATATAGTATCATATTACACGGGATTTGTATATTTTTAATTGTATTATTGTGAAGAAGATGTGATAAATTTTTTCTTTTTTGTGGTATGATAAAAGAAAGTATTTTATCATCATCTCAGGAGGAAGAATTATGGATAAGAATTCCCGGGACTACGAGGTATGTCTGTGCTGTCATACCACACGCGGTCAGGTAGAAGATTTTATCAGAGAAA
>CASEOD010000008.1 GCA_949289445.1 uncultured Eubacteriales bacterium | reverse complement strand
CCGTACTTATCAAGCCATTCGGGAGTGCCACCAGGAGCAGGGTTTCCCCATTGAGGCAGCCTGCAGGCTACTCCATGTGGCCCGTTCCGCTTACCATAAGTGGGCAACTGGAAAGCGGAGCCGCAGAGCCACAGAGAATGAGCGGTTGGCAGATCAGATCGAGAAAATTCATTCTGAAAACCCGGACAAGGGTTATCGCAGGCTCAATGATGATCTGCGCCATGACTACGGTATCCATGTCAATGATAAGAGAGTGCTTCGTATCTGCCGGGCCAGAGATATCCGGTCTACCGTGAAGTACAGTAACCACGGCTGTACCAGGCGTGCCAGAAACCCTCAGCATCTGGCTGAAAACCTGCTGGATCGCCAGTTCTACGCCGAAAAGCCAAATGAAAAATGGCTGACCGATGTGACCGAATTCAAGTGGTATGAGGGAACTGAAGTACACAAGATCTATCTCAGTGCCATTCTGGACCTTTATGATCGGCGTATTGTGTCTTATGTCATTGGTGAACGCAACGATAACCCTCTCGTATTCAAAACCTTTGATAAGGCTGTAAAGGCAAATCCAGGTGCTCATCCCTTGTTCCACAGTGACAGAGGTTTTCAGTATACCAACAGAACGTTCCACCACAAGCTCATGCAGGCAGGGATGACGCAGAGTATGTCCCGTGTGGCCCACTGCATTGACAACGGCCCTATGGAAGGTTTCTGGGGTATCTTAAAGCGTGAGCGTTACTACGGCAGACGCTTTACCAGCAAGAAAGAACTTGTCCAGATGATCAAACATTACATCCACTATTACAACACCAGGAGAGTGCAGCGAAAACTGGGCGTGCTGACACCCATGGAAAAGCACGAACTATATCTCGCTGCATAAAAAGCGGCCAGCAACACACAGGTTGCCGGCCGGGAAAACTTTATATTTTTTCACTGTCTTCTTGACGGGGTGCGGTTCAAAACCACCGGTCTGGAGTAATATTTTTGTATTGTTGTTCAGCAGTAAAAAGAATCGTGCAGTTAACCTTCCCATTTCAGTACGGATTCAATGATTGCAAGGACGAGTGACTGTTTGTCAGGGGGAACTGTCTTCCAGAGCTCTTCAATCTTTCGGATCTGGCTGATTTCGTTTTCCTCCAGTTCGTCCTGCAGAAGATAATCCGGTGATATTTTCAGGGCATTGCAAATGCTGATCAAAACAGGAAGGCTCGGTACTTTTACTCCGATTTCAATCTGCCGTAGATATGTTGCGTTGATATTGCATAGTTCAGAAAGATATTCTGCTGTCATTTTGCGTTCTCTTCGTACTTCACCGATACGCTTGCCTAATCCGCTTTCTTTCATCTTATTTCCTGTCTGTTAGCTGTGAGTTATATTTTTATGTACTATAAGGCTATAGTATGATTGATGGCCGCAACATATTCTGATAGACTATTAAATATTAGCTTATGGACACATGAAAGGTAAGAAAATGAAAGGAACAGACAGAAAAAGAGGAGTATTACATAATCGCTGTGAGATGCAAGATATGGAATCAGAATATAAGGAACATCTGAGCAGAGAAGACAAAAATTCTCTGCTATGCGGAGGTTTTCTCATCGGTTCCATTATCCTATCGATCTGTCTGTTGGCTACAGGTCTGAGCTATATTTTTATTGTTCACGAAAACGGAAATGATATGAGAGAAACATATGACATGATTTTTACGTATCTTGCAACGGCAACGGACGATGAATATGAAAAAATTTCAGAATCAGTCCGGCGTGATCTGGTATATAGTGAGTATAGACAGG
>CASEOD010000007.1 GCA_949289445.1 uncultured Eubacteriales bacterium | reverse complement strand
CTGTCCCGTATACCAATGGATATACAGAAGGCTGCAATAATCGGATCAAAGTGATGAAACGTGTTTCATACGGTATGCCCTCGTTTTCACGCTTCAGAACCCGCATATTACATTGTATGAAAAAGTAGAATGACAAAAGAGACGGATTAACTCCGTCTCTCATAACACTTTTCTTTGTTTGGATTGGGTTCCACCCCAACATTTGACATAGAGCCCTTTTTTCCGGGCATAAAGTGTTTTTCTTTATTTTTTCTCCAGCTTGCCCAGACTTTCTGCCCAATATCCCCATGCTTCTGTAATCAGCTTCCGTCCTGCATACATGGCGGCGAGGGACGGATCCAGAACCGGCGCAATCTCCACCACATCGAAAGCCATGATGTTCAGTTCTGTGAACAGTTTTTCCAGCAGAGTCAGTGCCATGCGGGAAGTCAGTCCTCCAAACTGCGGCGTACCGGTGCCTGCCGCATAGCCGGGATCCAGCGCATCGATATCGAAGGTGATATAAACCTTGTTAAACTTCTTCATCTTTGCGATACAGTCGTCTGCTACTGCCTCAATCCCTTCATGGTAACAGTCGTATGCTGTCTTCACCTGAATGTTGTTTTCCTTATGGAATGCAAATTCATCCGGCTCAATAGAACGGATTCCGATAAAATACAGATTTTCCAGAGACTTCACATGCTCCAGCTCAAGGGCTCTTCTTTCTGTACTGCCGTGAGAAAGAGGGTCTCCCTCCAGAGCCTCACACAGATCCATGTGAGCATCAATGTGAATAATTCCAAAATCCTCTTCCAGACCGTCATTGATTCCTCTCTCTACAGGAATGGTCACAGAATGATCTCCGCCAACCATGGTAAATCTCACACCCTTTTTCACCAGATCAGCCACATACGCCTGCACCTCCGCAAAGATTTCTTCTCTGTCTTCTCCCTCAAAATCTCCGCCGTCGACTACATTCAGCGAATCATACCAGTCCAGCCTTTCTGTGCACGGTGTAGAGCACAAGGTGTTTTCCCGCAGCAGCTTCGGTGCCTCTGCAGCTCCTCCTCTGTAGCTTACACCACCGTCAAAGGGAATTCCGAAAATTACCACATCTGCGTCAGATTCCTTCATGTCAGGTCTGTTCAGACCGCACCAGGTTTCCCCATTCTTCGCAAACTCATTTTTTACCAGCATATGGACACTCCTTTCCTGGTTCCTGTTTCCATCACACTTGCTTCTGCGGCATCTTGCCGCTATCTTTGATCCGCAGCCTTCTCCTGCGGTAATCAGCGTCATTTCTCAATACCTGCGGTTTTCCTCACTGTTTCAGTTCCCGGCGCCACCATATAAAAAGGCCCCGTCTCCACGATAACGCCGTCCTGCGTCAGTAGAGCCGGTCACCTCTTTCTGCGGAAAACCACAGATTCTCCGGACTGTACAGCTTTATTCCTTTCCCACTGTAACCCGTCCAAGATCATCAATTCCCATGACCTTTTCACCTTTTTTTCGCAGCTCTGCCGTATACCTGAGGACTTCTTCATCAATTATCTCTCCGGGACAGATGATGGGAATTCCCGGAGGATAAGGAATGATGGAACCGGCACAGATTCTGCCTGCCGCATTTTCCAGCGGAATTCGTTCACATTCATTGGGTATGGATCGCTGCACCGGTTTTTTTACAGTAAGCCTCTGCACTGCCTCAGGAACGGTCCGAGCCTCACCGCAGAACAGTCCGGCTGAAAGTTCCGTCAATGCCTGCAGCAGTCTCTCATAGTCCCATCGCCTGTTTCCGATTCCTGTCATGCACATGACGATGTTTCCCGTTACCAGTTCCGGATAAATCTGATATTTCATCAGCTGCTCCTCCAGCTCAAGACCGGAAAGACCGCATCTGCTCATATCCAGATTGATCTTGGTATGATCCAGCATAGAATCCGCCATAACCCGAAGTCCCGGAATCTTTTCGGCCTCTTCATAGAAATATCGCAGATTGTCTTCCCATGACCGGATAAGGTTTCTGCCCCGCTTTTCCAGAATTTCCGCATTGAGATCAGCTGAGGCCATGAGAAGATAGGAGGGACTGGTGCTCTCGATGAGCTGCAGTTTATCCTCAAAATCATATTTGTTTATCCGGCCGGAACACAGATTGACAACAGCTGTCTGTGTAAAGGCGCCCAAAGTCTTGTGAATACTGTTAATGACAATATCCGCCCCCAGATTCTCCGCGGCCAGAAGGGGCTGTTTCTTTTCTTCCCTGATATACCGGTCAAAAAATTTCAGATGCGCTCCATGGGCCTGATCCACGATAAGAATCTTTCCCGCTTCGTGAACAGCTGCCGCAATGGCGCCAATGTCACTGCAGATACCGTAATAGTTGGGACTCGGCAGAATCACCGCATCGCTGTCAGGATGCTCTTTCAGACATCGGCGGATTTCTTCCGCTGTGATCTCTCCCGAAATTCCATAGCCGTCAATCACCTCAGGATAGGCATAAACAGGTTCTGCCCCTGCCATCACCACCCCGTTGAATATGGATTTGTGACAGTTTCTCGCCATTATCAGTGAGCCGCCCCTTTTCACCGCTGTCATAATGGAGGCAATCAGTCCCGCGCTGCTTCCGTTAATGAGAAGATAGCTTTCCTCCGAATCATAGAGCTCCCGATAACGATCCATGGTTTGTCTGATGATCCCTTCCGTCTGAAAAAGATTATCGGCTCCCGGAATTTCCGTAATATCACAGTCCATGAGGGCATCGAGAAAATCTCCGCATCCGTTGTCTCTGTAAAAAGCCTCGCCCTTGTGTCCCGGCATGTGAAAGGACACCGGATTCTTCCCTGCATGTTCCAGCAGAAAAGCTGCAATTCCCGTCTTACGTTTCATAGATCCACCTTCAGTAATCATCATACGATTTTCTTTCATTTTACCATTAAAAGGCAAATAAGGGAAGGTGAAAAATGCTACAGTTTCAGACAGGTCCTGTAGATCAGATCCAGCCGTGTTTCTATAGAATCAAGCTCCATGAACTCTTTTTCGCTGTGCATGTTTCCTCCCACAGGACCACACCCGCATATTGTCGGAATTCCAATACCCGCAATATGGTTGGCATCTGATACGCCTCCTGTGTCCACCCAGGAAATCTTACAGCCGATTTCTTCAGCCGTCCGGTTCATTTTTTCCATCAGCTCTTCTGTAACTTTTGACGGATTCATAGGCATAGTCTCATTGGCAAAAGCAGCATCTACGGTAACTCCCTTTACAGAAACTGTGTTCTGCAGGTTCCCCACCACTTCTCTGATCCGTTCCAGCTCTTCCGGCAGTTTCACCCGGATATCCACTTTCAGTTCCGCAAAATCCGGTACCACGTTGGGAGCAGTTCCGCCTTTGACAACTCCTGTATTGACGGAAGTTCCTATTTCAAGATTCTGCGCCTGCGTCAGAGCCGTAATCCAGCGGGCCATCTCCGCAACGGCATTGGCACCTTTTTCCGGAGCAACGCCCGCATGGGCAGCGACACCATGGAAACGAACCGTCAGATCCGCGCATCCCTTCCTGCTTCTTACAAGGCCGTTATTCTCCCTTCCCGGCTCAAACACAAAAGTATATTTTGTATTTCTTGCGAGTGCCTGAATCCAGTCTTTGGATGCGGTAGATCCGATTTCCTCATCACTGTTGAAAGCAAGGCACAGTTTCAGATCCGGCCGTTCCCGCTTCAGCCTTGATGCTGCGTTCATTGCAAGCAGCAGTCCCGATTTCATGTCAGCGACTCCCGGGCCGTATGCTCTGCCGTCTTTTTCGGTATACGGACGTTCCTCTGCCGTACCGTCCGGAAAAACCGTATCCATGTGACCCACCATCAGAATATCAAATTGATCCTCGCCATGGGTCTGAGCCTGAATTTTTGTATCTTTATCCAGAAGCTGCACATAAAAACCCTCTTCCTGCATACGCAGCGCCAGATAGCGGGCGACGTCTCCAATTCCCGAGAGATTCTCACTTCCGCTGTCCATATTGACAATGGCAGCCAGATCTTTTCTGAAATCCTCAATATTCCACATCTTGTTTTCTTCCTTTCTATTTTCCTTTGTTTATTATATAATACCGTTAACATCATTACACCGGAGGTGCTGTATGAAACTCAATCAGCTTATTTACTTCAAATCGGTTGCCAGGCACGGAAGCATCACAAAAGCCGCAGAAACCCTTCATATCTCACAGCCTGCCATCACTCGTTCCATTCGGGATCTTGAGGATGAGCTTGGAGTTGTTCTGCTCTCTCGCACAAACAAAAATGTTTCTCTCACCAATGAAGGCAAGCTGTTCTTGCAAAAATCCACCTTTATTTTATCGCAGCTGAATTCACTGGCTGACGAAATGCAGGATCTTGGTGAACTGCGCCGGAACAGCGTATGCATCGGAGTTCCTGCCACAATCGGCACCATTATCCTCCCCCGGCTGAATCAGATTGCCTCTGAACAGTTCGGACTGGAAGCCGAAATCTTTGAGATGTCATCTGACGAGTGCGAAGAAGCAGTCGAAAATGATGAACTGGATTTTGCTGTCATTCTGCTGGAAGATGCTTTTTACCCTAATATCGATTATACCATATTGCGCCGAAGCAGTCTTAGTTTTTGTACCAATATCAATCATCCTCTGGCAAAAAAAGACTTCGTTCATATCGAAGACCTGGCTGAGGAGCGGCTTATCTTCTACTATCCCGGCGATCTGATGCATATGACTTTCCTCAAATACGGTATCACGCCAAAATATATTCTCCGCTCCAATCAGGTTCTGACCATTACAAAATATAAAAGAGCCAATTTTGCTTCAACTCTGCAGTTCCCAGAAGCCTTCACCGGAGATCCTCTTATCTGTTCGGTACCTCTGGCCAATCCGATTCCGCTCTCACTCTCTCTTGTAAAGAAAAAGGGGAAACACCTCTTTGACGGCGCCTCCCATCTCTACAGTTTTCTGGCGGAACATTCTGAAGAACTGATTCCTGCAGAATAACCGAAATATCGTCCACTTTTAAAACGGACCGTAATTGATGACTGATGCCAGTACCATGAATCCGGCACAGACTACCAGCCAGATTCCCATGAGCGGCGCTATGTATTTCAGCCATTTTTCATATGGAATTTTATCCACAGAAAGGCTTCCCATAAGCACTGATGATGTCGGAATAATATTGTTGGTAAATCCGTCTCCAAACTGGAATGCCAGAACTGCCGTCTGTCTCGTCAGCCCCAGAACATCTGCCAGCGGTACCATCAGCGGCATTGTTGCGGCAGCCTGTCCGGAGCCGGATGGGATGAAGAAATTTGTCAGTGCCTGCACAAACAGCATCCCTACCGCAGCGACACTCTTCGGCAGATGTGAAATCAGACCCGACAGTCCATGAAGAAAACTGTCTATGATCATGCCGTCAGTCATAACAACCAAAATCGTTCTTGCAATTCCCACAACCAGCGCACCGAAAACAATTCCCTTAGCGCCGTTTACAAATTCCACCGCAATCCGGCTCGGACCAAATCCTGCAATAAATCCGGCTCCAATTCCCATGATTACAAAAAGGGCAAAAATCTCTGTCAGATACCATCCGTATTTAAACACACCATACACCAGAATCCCGAAGAAGACAACAACTTCCAGCAGGATCAGATAATCCCTGACAGACAGCTTTTCCAGATTGTCCAGATCCAGTTTCTGATCTTTTTCCGCTTCCTCCAGTTCCAGAACATAGGAGAGCGAAGGATCTGCCTTCACCTTCTTCGCGTACCGAGTCACGTAAATTGCAGTGATAATCAGCATCACAATCCATACTGCAATTCTCAGAGATGCTCCCGAAAAAATCGGCAGTTCTGCTATACCCTGCGCAACACCCACAGTAAATGCGTTCATAATTCCCGAACTGAATCCGATGGATGCTCCCAGCGTTACCAGCGACATGCCCACAATGGCATCATATCCCATTGCTCTTGCCAGTGCAATTCCTACAGGTACGAAGATAATTCCCTCTTCGTTGATTCCGAAAGTTGCTCCCGCAGCTGCAAAGATTGCCATGACTGCCGGAATCAGGATTTTTTCCTTTCCCCTGGTCGCCAGAGCGAGTTTTCCGATTCCTCTCTCTATTGCACCTGTGGCCATAATTACATTGAACATTCCGGCCACAACGAAAATGAAAAAGATAATCGAGGCTGCATCATTGTATCCCTGTGGAATCGCCTTAAACAGTTCAAAAAATCCGACAGGGCTGGCTTCTACACTATGATAGCTGGTACTGTCCACCACTGTTCTGCCGTCGATTTCCACCCGGTCATATTCACCGGCAGGCATGATGTAAGTGCAGATTGTCACCACCAGAATTACGATGGACAGAATGACATAAGTGTGAGGAACCTTAAAAATTTTCTTTTTCTTTTCTTCCATGTTGCTCTTTCTTTCAATTTTCTAATAATTCCGTCGAACAACTATACTATATCGCCACCTGTCATCATGGTAAAATATCAAAAAGTTGTTTTGATATAATTTATTTTTATATCAAAACAACTTTTTAGCATTATCTTTTAAAGTTTCCGCTCATTATAATATTAAGAAAGAACTCAGATTCTGAAAAAACCAAACAGAAAGGACAAAAAAAATGGATTACGCAAAAAAAGCGCTGGAATGCCATGGCAAAGCCCATGGAAAGCTTCGTATCACTCCCTCTGTACCAATGAAAGACGGACAGGATCTGGCGGTATACTATACGCCCGGTGTTGCCGCTCCCTGTCTGGCCATCAGGGAAGATGAACGTCTGGCTTCAGTCTACACCGGCAAAGACAATCTGGTTGCCGTAGTCACAGACGGGTCTGCAATCTTGGGTCTGGGAAACATCGGCAGCGTTGCCGGTCTTCCCGTTATGGAAGGAAAAGCTGTTCTTTTTAAGCGGTTCGCAGATATCAATGCGATCCCCATCTGTCTGGCCTCCCAGAATCCGGAAGAAATTATTGCCACAGTGAAGAATATCGCTCCGGGATTCGGCGGCATCAATCTGGAAGATATCGCCGCCCCCGCCTGCTTTGAGGTAGAACGGCGATTAAAAGAAGAACTGCAGATTCCGGTTTTTCATGATGATCAGCACGGTACTGCCATTGTTACCTGTGCCGCACTAATCAATGCCCTGAAAATAACAGGACGCAGCATCGAAAACTGTAAAATTGTCATTAACGGCGCAGGCGCTGCCGGCTCTGCCATTGCGGAAATGCTCTCTGAACTGGGCTGCTCTTCGATTCTAATCTGTGACAGCAAAGGTATCATCAGCAAAAATCGGAAGAATCTCTCTCAGGAAAAAAAGACACTTCTTACTTTTACCAATCTGTCTGATACAGAAGGCACCCTCTCTGATGCAATTAAAAACGCCGATGTATTTATCGGCGTATCTGCTCCGGGATGTGTGACCGAAGAGATGGTCAGATCTATGAAAAAAGATCCGGTTGTCTTTGCCATGGCAAATCCTGAACCGGAAATTCATCCCGCCCTTGCGAAAAAAGCAGGCGCAGCAGTTATAGGCACAGGCCGTTCGGATTTTCCAAACCAGATCAACAATGTGCTGGTCTTTCCGGGACTGTTCCGAGGTGCGCTGGATGCTCATGCTTCCGGGATTACCAAAGAGATGATGATGGCTGCTGTCAGAGCCCTTGCTTCAGTGATCCCTGACAGCGAACTGACCGCTGAATACATCATTCCTGATGTCTTTAACGAAAATGTGGTGAAAGACATCGCCAAAGCTGTTGCCGGCTACTGCATCTAGTCCCGCCTGCCGGTCAGAATCTCAGCCTCTATGGTAATTTCCTTCACATCCTCAAGCCTGAGAGCGTTTTTGTCCACATCAAACAGCAGAGGCGTCATCCTGACCAGATCTGACAGATCCTCCGGAGATACAGCCATGGTTCTGCTGACTCTGATGCGTTGTTCTGCGGCAAACTGACCGGCAAAATGATCCAGCACCTCTTCATTGGAATACTGACTGTTTCTCAGCAGAGGCGCCGCTGCCTGCCGCAGCTGCTCCAGATGCCGGAGGCCGGGAATCACCTTGATGATCCTTCCCTCCGGTTTTAATATTCTGGCAAACTCCCCGTAATTTGCAGGGGTGAAAACATCCAAAATACAGTCGGCCACTCCGTCTCTGACGGGAATATTGGTGATGTCTGCCACCATCCATTTAATCGGCTCCGGACTTCGAGCCGCAATTTTTATGGCGTCTGCAGAAATATCAAAGGCAAGAATCTGCATCCCGTCCAGCGCGCGGAAAATTTCCGTAGAATAATAACCTTCACCGCATCCCGCATCAATCACTACCGCCGGTTCCTCCGGGTTTTCCCTTTTTTCTGCGCACTCCTTCACCAGAGCGGTTACTGCCTCAAGCACATGACGGTAATATCCGGCCTGCAGAAAACGGTTACGGCACCGGAAAAACTCCTGATCGTATCCCTTGAAGCTTCTGTTCTCCTGCAGCATGTTCACATAGCCTTTAGACGATATGTCAAACCGATGTTCCCTTTTGCAGACAAGTCCGCCCCCATGATATCGGATCTTCCTGCCGCAGCCGGGACACCGGAGCAGATTCTTGACTTCATAAAATTTATCTATCTTTGTCATAGCAGCTCCTCCTGCCCTTTACATCAGCGGACTCAGCATTCTCAGCACCGCATCATAAAGAAGACCGAAAAATGTACGCCTGCAGTCCTCATGGTGAATTTCTCTGGATTTCTCAAAGGTTTCCAGACAGTCTTTCTTCAGGTCGTAAACAGAAGAACAGCCCACCAGCAGGGTCCCGCATTCAAAGTGAAGAAACAGGCTCCTGTAATCCATATTGATAGTTCCCACCACGGCCACTCTGTCGTCACACACAAAACTTTTCGCATGAATAAATCCGGGAGTATATTCATAAATTTTCACTCCGCTTTTGATCAGAGGCTCATAGTATGAACGTGTCAGGCGGAACACAATTTTTTTATCCGGAATAGCCGGTGTCACAATTCTTACATCTACACCCCGCTTTGCGGCAAGCACCAGAGCAGTCTTCATCTCATTATCGATAATCAGATACGGCGTGAATATATAGACATAATTCTCCGCCTGGTTGAGAATCTCAAGATAGACATTCTCCCCCACCGGTTCGTCATCCAGTGGAGAATCGCTGTACGGCTGTACAATGCCGTCTGTGCCGAAAGCCTCTTTGTGACCGGCATGAGGGCGAAAGTCACTGTAGTCATCTTCTGTCGGAACGAGAGCGTTCCACATATTGAGGAACATTACGGTAAAATTCCACACAGCATGCCCCTGCAGTCTGATCCCGGAATCTTTCCAGTGGCCGAAGCGAACGATCCGGTTGATATATTCGTCAGCGATGTTGAAGCCGCCTGAATAAGCGATATGGCCGTCTATTACCAGAATCTTTCTGTGATCACGATTGTTGTAAACAAGGGATACAAAAGGCTTCATTGGATTAAAGGCAAGCACTTTAATCCCCGCCGCCTTCAGATCTCTGGCAAAATGTTTCGGCAGCAGATTCATGCTGCCAATATCATCATAAATAACCCTGATATCTACGCCCTCCGTAGCCTTTTTCTTCAGGATTCGGAAAATACTCTCCCACATCTCTCCCTCGGAAATAATAAAATATTCCAGGAAGATAAAACGTTCGGCTGTCTCCAAATCCCTGAGCATGTCCGGATAAGCATCGTCCCCCAGAGGATAGTATCTGTTCTGCGTGCCTGTCCATGCGGGGTAAGGCCCTTTATTCGCCACGTACCCGATAGTATCCGACAGCCTGCGGGAAGTCATTCCACTCAGGTCATCCTCCTGCCGCAGCACTTCCCTCAGCTTTTTTTCCATAGGGTCCATTTTTCGCTTCAATCCCCGGGACGGCCTCTTGTTGCCGAAAAAGGCATACATGGTCACCCCCAGAACGGGCAAAATACAAATCAGCAGAATCCATGCCATCTTGTAGGCAGGATTATCATCCCTCCACGTAATAAACAGAGCCATGAGCACTGCCGCTGCGGAAAACGCCAGAGTCACCAGAACACTGTACTCTGACAGTCTCATCAGTACGACAGCAAACCATGCCATCTGAATCAGAATTAAAAATGCAGTTACGGTGAGCCGATTGACGATCTTGGTAAAAGCCCGATCGGCAGTTGGTTTTACTTCCAAATTCTTTCCCCTGTCCCTTTCCAGAAAACATCAGACAGCAGTATCCATCCTGCAACAGTGCTCTTTTCAGATTCTCAATCTGAAAAGAGGCGGACGCTGCCGTCCGTCTCAAAATACTTTTTTATAATCCAAGACCCTGACAGACATTGTTCAGGAAGTCCTGTACATTGGTTACAATTCCTTTTGCAGACAAGCTTCCCCTGTCTCCCAGCTTATTTGCTGCAAATTCTGAGGTGTCCACCATATAGAAGTACACCGGACGGATGGTTCCGTCCTCAAGTACCCGATAAGTCGGCGTCATATTGCCGGTTGCAATAGTATGAAGCACAGTTGCCATACCAATGACCGTGGTTGCCTTTCTCACATGGGATCTGATAGTATCCTGCCCCACATAGGTATGCTCATAAACCTCCGGCAGTGGTCCGTCATCGCGGATAGAACCGTTAAGTACAAACGGTACGCCGTTTTTTACGCAGGAATAAATGATTCCGTCACGGATTCCTTCCTTCTCGATAAAAGCCGGAATAGAACCGTGGGTGTTGATACAGTTGATGGTGTCCAGATGGTTATAATGCCCGTCAGCATGAGGCATCTGTGTTTTAATGTCTGTTCCCAGCGCAGTGCCCAGATAAGCGCCCTCCAGATCATGGGTTGCCAGAGCGTTTCCGGCAAGAATCGCGCTGACATATCCGTTGTTGATCAGTTTTTCGTAACACTCTCTGGCCCTGCTGTCAAAGGAGCAGGCAGGTCCCAGCACCCATACCACATAGCCGCCGTGACTCTTTTCATACTGAAGCAGTTCCACCAGCTGCTCATAGTCATAACTGAAACCGGTCTCACGGCTTCGGCTCTGTCTGAAGGCAAAGGTGGCAGCCTTGGCTTCTTCAGGTCTTTCAAAACAGTCTGCATGTACATATATGCCTTCGCTGCAGTCTTCGGTACGACCGACCACCACCTGATCTCCCTGTTTCAGGTTTCTGAACTCACGCACATGGATTTTTCCGTTTTCAAATACAGGTACACTGTCCATACGGCTGTCCTCCGCCAGGTACCATTTCCCCGCCACTTTGAAATACTCCGGAAAAATAGAAGTGGCATGAAACCCGGCCGGAGCCGCCTTGTCCACAGGAGCGGCAACCAGTTTTGCATTTGGCGCCTTCACGAACTTCTCCTGAGAAAAATCCGGTTCTATATATTTTGGTAATTTAAACATCTTCTTCTCTCTTCCAAATTCAGTTTTTTATTATTCCACAGGTGCGTCAATTCGCATCTCCGAAATTTCAAGAAGTCAGCCGCTGAATATCATCGCGCAGCAGACATTTTATTTTTCAATCTTATCCACACCCATATAAGGTTTCAGAACTTCCGGAATCACCACGCTGCCGTCAGCCTGCTGGTAGTTTTCCAGAATAGCGGCGACAGTTCGTCCCACTGCAAGACCGGAGCCGTTAAGGGTGTGCACAAATTCAGGCTTGCCCTTTTCTCTCCTGAAACGGATACCTGCTCTTCTCGCCTGGAAATCCTCGAAGTTGCTGCAGGAGGAAATTTCCACATATCTTCCGTAGCTCGGCATCCATACTTCGATATCGTAAGTCATGGCGCTGGAGAATCCCAGATCCCCTGAACTGAGTCTTACCACTCTGTAAGGAATTTTCAACAGCTTCAGAATCTCTTCTGCATCGGCTGTCAGCTTTTCCAGCTCATCATAAGATGTTTCCGGCGCTACAAATTTTACCATTTCCACCTTGTTGAACTGATGCTGTCTGATCAGTCCTCTGGTATCTCTGCCTGCAGAACCTGCTTCTGCTCTGAAGCACGGTGTATAAGCGGTATAGTACAGCGGCAGTTCAGCTTCGTCCATAATTTCGTTTGCCCTCAGGTTTGTTACAGGCACCTCAGCAGTCGGAATCAGGAAAAAGTCTTTCTGCGGCACATAGAACATATCTTCCTCAAACTTCGGGAGCTGTCCAGTGCCTGTCATAGCTGCTCTGTTCACCATAAACGGCGGAAGAATCTCTGTATATCCCTGCTGTTCTGTGTGCAGATCCAGCATGAAATTGATCACAGCTCTTTCCAGTCTTGCACCAAGTCCCTTATAAACAGTGAATCTTGCTCCGGAGATCTTGGCGGCTCTTTCAAAATCCAGAATGCCCAGATCCTCGCCGATATCCCAGTGTGCCTTCGGTTCAAAGTCAAAGGACGTCGGTTCCTCATATCTTCTCAGCTCTACATTGTCTGTGTCATCTTCACCGAACTGTACATCTTTGTAAGGCGTATTCGGCACATTGAGCAGTGCGGTTCTCAGGTTTCCTTCGATTTCGGAGAGTCTGCCGTCCATCTCTTTAATCTTTGCAGAAAGCTCCTTCATCTCGGCCATGATCTCCGTGGTATCTTCACCGGCCTTTTTCATTTTCGGAATTTCTCTGGATACCGTGTTCTGGCGGTTTTTCATCGCCTCCACTTCGGCAAGCAGTTCTCTTCTCTGCTCATCATACTTTTTCACATTGCCGATGCCGAAGTCCCCTTTTCCTCTGAATTCCACTCTGGCTTTTACGCCTTCAAAATCTTCTCTGATTCGTTTAATATCTAACATAGGTGTTCGCCCTCCTCTTTACAGTAAATTTTTCTTATATCGGCTGTACAACTGACTGAGCAGATTGACTTTCTGCTGGATCTCCAGCTGCAGTTCGGATGCCAGCTCGTATTCACCCTCATCCAGAGCGGTCTTTGCTCTGGTCAGAAGGCATTTGTCCGTGATGGTATCCTTTGCGATTTCATGCCTGATCTTATCAATCTCCAGCCAGTTTTTAATATCATAATCAGAAAAATCATCCAGTGAATGCATCTGTTTACAGCTTCTGATAAAATTCATTGTGTCCGGAATAATCCGATCATGCAGTTCCGTCTTCCACTGAGACAGGATCTGTTCATGATAGGACTCCAGAACGATCTCCGGCATCACATCTCCGTCCTTGAAAATCTCCAGTTTTTCCGGGTATTTTTCAAAGGCGGTCAGATTCTCCCATACCGTGGCCGGGGCCTTTCCAAAGAGATGATCCCTCTCTTCCTCGGTAAAGTCCTCAAACACATTATACTCACTGCGGTATTCCCTCTCTGTCTCCAGATAGAAATCCTCTTCTCCATGTTTTTTGGACAGGGATTTTTCCAGTTCCTGCGGCGTCTTTCCTGCGGCAAGCACTGCTCTGATGCCGTCCAGAATGGCCATATAAGAGGCTGCGATGACCAGATATGTATTGCTCTTCGGATTCGGCGCCCGCAGTTCAAAGCGGGTTGCCATCGGGTTTCCGGAATCACGAATCAATCCCACCAGCACGGTTCTGTTTCTGGAAGGCTCCTCCACAGACCGTCCCAGAGAGGTTACAATGCAGACAGGAGCCTCATATCCGGGTTTCAGTCTGTTGAAAGAGTCATTGGAAGAGCTGACAAAAGGATTGATTACCTCATAGTTCTTCAGAATACCCATCAGTGCGCCATAGCCCAGAGGATTCATGAAATCCTTATGGAAATCTGCCGGCGCAAACATGCTGACCATCTTTCCGTTTTTCAGTCTCGCCGCAAGTCCCAGATGAGTATGCTCTCCGCTTCCTGCAACGCCCTCAAAAGGCTTCGCCATAAATGTCACATCAAGTCCATGCTTGGTGAAGATATCCCGGACAACATATTTCACCTGGTTTTCATTATCGGCAGCCTGCAGGGCATCGGAGAATTTCCAGTCGATTTCAAGCTGCTCCATAACATGGTCATAGTGGCCGGAACTTCCCATCTTTGCCTTGACGCCGCCGACCTCCTTGTGGCCCATCTCAACTTCAAAGCCGTATCTGTCCAGCAGCATCAGAGTTTCTTCCAGCGCGGTTCTCACCTCACCGTAGGTTCGCTTCCAGTACTGCTCCTTCAATACCTGCGCAGTAAAGAGCTGCTCTCTGTCTCCCTTGTCATCCGGGGTTTTTACCCAGAATTCCAGTTCCGTGGCGCTGGTCAGAACCAGATCCTCAATTTCATCAACACTGCTGATTCCGCTCATATGCTCAAACACATAAGGATGTGCTTTCAGTTCTTCCATCAGTTTTTCTTTGAAGTGGTTCAGTGCATCTCTGAGGATAACCCTGGAACCGCACTCAAAGGTTTCATTGTGCACCAGAAAAGAAGGAATTCTCAGAGTTCCGATAGGCAGTCCCGTCTTATATCCTCTGTTGCGGAAATTGTAGTCCACATACCAGTTTACACTCAAATCAGGAATAATATCAATCTTTGCATTATTGAGTACTGCAATCTTCGGCAGTGCTACACTGGAGCCGTCGGTCTGTACGCCGCCGGAAAGAACCTTGTCTATATCCTCCAGAAACAGGTTTACGGGAATCTTTTCGTCGGTATCATGACCTCCGATGTCGATCCCCACCAGAGATACAAACTGCACCTCCGGATGGCGTCTGAGAATCTCGGTGATTTGGTCTGCAGAATGTTTCTCTGCAGGAATGGTAAACAACATTTTGTCTAAATCATAGTCCAGCATTTAACCCTCCTTGTCTGCTGCCTTGCTGAGTTTTCTTCATCTGATTATTATATGTCATATGCAGCCTGTTTCAGCCGCGTCTTCCAAAAGAATTGGTTATGGGACATCCGTGCTCCGAATGTCCCAGTCATTTTTACAATATGATGAAAGGGGAAATCAGGCCAGCTGATTCAGCGCCTCTTCCAGTTCTTTCATATACTCGCCATACTTCGCCCAGTCTCCGTCCTTAAGCGCATCCTGTGCCTTATTGTAGCTTTCGGATGCCTGCTTGATCCAGTCGGAAGTAGACATGGCCTCGCTGCCGCCTTCTTTGTCACCATCTGTTCCTTCGTCCGGTTTCTTTACGCCGGTACCTTCTCCAAACAGTGATTCCAAAGCCTCGCCAAGGGTCTCTTCGTAAGCGATCTTGTCATCAAAGGCCACGATAACCCGTTTTACTTCCGGTATCGCAGAATTCTCAGCTTCCAGATATACAGGTTCCACGTAAAGCAGAGAAGTCTCAATCGGAATGACGAAAAGGTTTCCTCGTCTGTAAGTGGTTCCTCGTGAACTCCAGAGCGTAAAGTCACTGGAAATCTCCGTATTCTGGTTAATCTGCGCCTCAATCTGCATCGGACCGTAGACGGTCTTGCTCTTCGGGAAGCTGTACAGCACCAGTTCTCCATAATGTTCACCGTCATTTCTTGCCACCATCAGCGCAGTCATATTCTGCTTGGATTTTGGTGTAAACGGAATAGAGTTGAAGAACTCAGCCTGCTCCTCTCCCGGCAGTTTGGCGATATAGTAGTTCGGAGTCATCTGCTGCTCTTCTTTCCCGTAGATCTCCTTGGCAATGTCCCACACGTCTTCATTCTGATAGAATACCTTCACGTCCTCCATATGATAACGGCTGTAGACCTGTGCCTGAATATTGAACAGCCAGCTCGGATACCTGATATGGGAAACCAGATCCTCCGGCATCTCCTCGAAATTCTTAAAGAGTTTCGGATAAATCTTCTGATAGGTTGCCGCAATCGGATCATCTTCATCTACGATATAGAAATTCACATCTCCGTTATAAGCGTCGATAACCACCTTAATTGAATTTCTGATATAGTTGGTTCCGCCGATCTTGCCGTCGTAAGGCTCGGAATAAGGATAGTAGGAACTTGTGGTGTAAGCGTCCAGAATCCAGTAAACCTTACCGTCGGAGATTACAGCGTACGGATCACTGTCATAGGTCAGGAACGGCATGATCTTTCTCACACGTTCCTTGACATTTCTGTTGATGATGATCTTCGAATCACTGTCAATGTTGGAGGATACCAGAATCTTGGCACTCTGCTCTCTGATGGCAAACATGATTCTGTTGAGCAGATTCAGACTGATACCGGCATCTCCCTGATATTTGTTGTATTTATTGGAACTTCCGTCAGGATAGTCGAATTCATCCTCACTGGTATTGACCAGAACATAATCGTTGGTCAGTTCTCCGAAATAGATTTCCGGCTGTGTGATTTCTATCTCTTCAACCGATGATTCCGGCGGAATATTCTTAATCAGCACATCAGGCTGGCCGCTGGCTGTCACAGCATCTACGCGGGACAGCGTCGCACCGTAGCCGTGAGTGTATTTCAGATGTCTGTTAAGCCAGGTGTCGGAAATCTTTTCCTTGTCGATTTCTCTGATGGACAGATAAGTCTGCGTATATTCACCGTTAATCATATACCTGTCCACGTCAACACTTTCAAATTTATAGTACTGTCTGATACTCTGAGTCTGATTGTAGAAAGTATTGACCGGATCATAGTCATTGATACGGATATTCTCTATAGTATCCGAGTTGTTGGCAATATCCTCGCTGGTCAGTTTGTTGTCTGCCGCGAAAGATTTCACCGATACATTATCCAGCTGATAGGCATACTGAGTATACTCGATGTTCCTCTCCAGATACTTCTCTTCTTTATTGATTTCGTCCGGAGATACAACGAAGTTCTGTACCAGATAGCTGGCGCCGATGCCCACCGCGCCGACAAGAATCATCAGAGCAGGAATGGTCAGGATCTTCCTGAACTTCTTGGTATGAATATGATGAACCACCGTAATTGCACCGATAACGGCCAGAACCATGAGAATTCTGTACACCCACAGTATGATATTCACATCGGTGAATCCGGCGCCGTAAACCGCTCCCGTATGAGTATGGAGCAGGTCGAACTGTTTCAGGAAAAAGTTGATACCGATCATCAGGAATAGCACTACACCCAGAAAAGAAAGCTGCCCCGAAGCGATATGCATCAGCTGCTTAAAGTTGTTGTCGTTGAGCGACTTCTTCGGTTTCTTCGGCTGCTGCGGCTTTCTCCCGAAAGATTCGAAGATCTTGCTGAAAGGATTATCAGCGCCCATATTGCCGAAAGGATTTTCATTTCCTGTATATCTGCCCTCATCGGAAGCGTCGTCAGTATAGTCTGCCGTACTGTCATCCTCTTCAAAGAGATCCGGCGTATGAACCGACAGCAGAATACTGTAATAGATAATTGTAACCACTACAATGAGAAGTACCAGTCCGATGAACATCTCATTGAGCTGTTTGAGAAAATCCAACTGGAACACATAGAAAGAAATGTCTATGTTAAACAGAGGATCCTGAACATCAAAAGAGGTGGCATTGGTAAACCGGAGAATTTCAAACCACAGATTTGTTACGGCATAAAATGATGTGACAAATCCGAAAACCACTGAAATTACGCTGGTATACCGATTCAGCTTTTTCATGTCCGTAGCTTCATGAGAAGCAATCTTTGAAAAATATCCCTTTCTCAGTTTTCTTAAATAGAAGTTGACCAGAAGTGTCAGAACGACAAAAGCAGGTATTCCCACTTTCAGCTCAGTGAAAAGCTGTTTGAAGAACACGCTGACATATCCCATTTCCTTAAACCACAGCCAGTCGGTAATGAAGTTTATCAGTAATAAAAACAATGCGATAATAATTACGATAAACATTACGATTACGCTTAATCTGCGTTGCCCCTTTGGCATCTTTCTCTCCAAAATTAACCCTCCTAAATCGTTTTAATATCCACAATTTTCATGGACTTGTTGATTGGCTCCAGATAGACGATCTGCTTTTCTGTTTTCTCCTTGCTGTCACTGCTTACATTGGTCACAGAAACCATCACATAAAATCCTGAACCTCCTGCCCGGATCTCTCCGATTTCCAGTCTGTTAATTCCATATTCCACGCCTTCTTCCCCCGAAAGTTCTTCAATCTCAGTATAGAATTCCGACGTATCATCAATGAAATTCAGAACATCCTCATTTTTACCGTTTATCTTGTCCAGCCATGAGGAGTAGTACCGGATCACCGTTCCGATGATCTCTCCTCCATAGGTTACACTGCTTCCGTCTTCATCCTCATACCAGGGACGATCGGAAAAAGTGTAGCTGTTTTCAAAGTCCTCAAATCCGTAGTTCTTTCCGTCTTCAAAAACCAGTTCCTGATTTTCCGAAATCTGAGCAATATTTTTATTCAGGCTGCTCTGTTCCTTGATAATCACGGAAAGCTCACTTTCGGCAGGTTCTGCCTCCGGTACGGAATCCTTTTCATCACTGCCTCCGTCAAAGAGGCTGAAAACTGCGGAATATCCCTTACTAATCATCTGTGCGGCTTTAGAATCCGGCGCAAAATACTGAATCCCTATCATGACCAGTTCAGCCACCACCAGAATTGCCAGAATCACTGCGAGCACTCTCAGGAATCCCGCTCCCCTGCTTTTCTTTTCATCAATATCATCGTTATCACTGCCAAAGACATCGTCAAAAGTAAGTTTTGGCTTGTCCGTCTCTTCTTCGGCTTTCTCTTTTTTCTCTTCTGCCCTGGGGGGAAACTGAGGCGCTTTTCCGGCCTTCTCCTTTATTCCCTCTGCCGTCTGTTCCGACTGAGCGGTTTTTGTATCAGACGGCTGAGAAATCTCCGGCGCCATATAGCACTTCGGTGTTTCTGAAAGCTGCACTCCTACATATTCAAGACGTTTCACGCCGTAAATTCCCCGTTCTGCGGCGGCGATCATGCTGTCCAGCTGTTTGGAAAGCCTGTCTCCGGGCAGAGTCCAGTCAAACTCTTCGTGAATTTTCTTCCCAGGTTTTTCCGCACGTTCTTCTTTTTCTTCCGGAAGCTGAAAATCAGCTGTCTTAAAAAGCATGTCATCTGCACCGGTCATATGCAGTTTCTCGAAAAGTTCCGCTGCAAAGGTCTCGGCATCCTTGTCCTCTTTTTCGGCAGATTTGCCCTCTTCCTGCACGCTGTTGGATCTGCCGCTCTTAATTCTTTCATATTCCTGATCGAGCAGCGCCTGATACTCTTCATTCTTTTTATGGAAAGTATAGAACTTATCTATCTTCTCACTCTTTGTCTCACCGTTTCTGCTGACAACCTTCGTATCGCCGCTTCCGGATTCCAGGCTCCCCATATCAGAAAAAATGCTCTCTTCAAGCGTTCTGATATCGTCACTGCTCTCTGGCGGAACTTCTCTTTCCTTCAGTATCTCCGAGCTGTCATCAGGTTCTTTATTCTGTTCTCTGTGTTCATCTGTGAATATATTTCTCTGTTTTTCCTCAAGTACGGAATCCCAGTTGAAGTTTACATCCTCGGTCCGCTTGTTCTCCGTGGGATATCCGTCCAGATCCCAGTTAAAATGCTCTGTAATAATGCGTTTTTTTGGTTTTTCCGCATTCTGCAAAGGTTCAGACTCCGGCTGCCGTCTGAATGCAGGTACAAATTCTTCTTCCAGTCTGGCGCCGCAGCCACTGCAGAATTTGTCCCCCTCATTCACTGTTTTCCCGCAATTTTTACAATACATAAATGCCTCCTGCAATCTATTCTTTAATCTGTCTCTGTAATTCTTCTATGGTATAGACTTTTCCATTCTTGGAAATACCGCATTCCAAATCAGTATACTTTCTCGGGATCTCCACTGCCTTCTCTTCCTGCAGCGTTCCATCAGCCGAAGTATCTCCCCCGCAGTCAGGGGCAGCCTTTTGTGAAAAACCGGCAGCAGAATCCGCTGCAGCCGGAGACTCTGTTTCCGGATCTCCATCGGTTTCCTCTGTCTGCCCGTCGACGGCGGCAGCCGCCACAGCCTGCTGTCTGCTTTGCTCCGCCAAAACAGAGACAGGGTTCTCTTCACAGGATTTGTCTGCGGTTCTGTTATCTATGTAAATGACATCCGGCTTCCGGTTATCCATACGGTTTACCGCAGCATGAATATCCGATACCGTGTCGTTAATCTGCGAAAGCAGCGTTCGTTTGCGTCTTTCTCCCAAAACTGTTCTGATGATAAAAACCACAACGAGTATCACAGCAAGGAGAATCAGAAAAAACTCAATCTGATTTTGATACTGAATCACAAATTTTCCAAAATCACCAATTATGTTCATCGTCGTTCCTCCTGATAATACTTCATAATATTATACAATAAAACGGCGTCCTTGGCAAATTGAAATGGTGTTTTTCACGCAAAAAAAGCCGAATTTAACTGCTCCTCTGTGAGGAAAAATTAAATCAGCTTTTTTTGTCATACTAAATTAAAAGGTCGTACTTAGAACTGTTTCTTCTCTTCTTTGTTCTTTTCGTCATTGTTTTTCTGGTTATTAGTCTTCTGGTTCTTTTTCTTGTTGTTTTTATCCATTTTTTATTCCTCCTGCTTTTTTTCTTATTATCTTCCCTGACGAAAAAAATATAGATGGAAAAATCTTGCACTTTGCTTTCTGTCAGCGTAAAATATAGATTGACATTTCAGAAAGGCCGGATCAAAATGCTATCTAATTTTATTTTTTCTGTCAGCGCCGTGGCTCCTGTATTTCTCCTTATGATTCTGGGTATGATTTTCATGAGGTTCGGCATCTTTGACGAAATCTTTGTTGCAAAGTTAAACAGCTTCGTTTTTAAGACCGCTCTGCCGGTTCTCGTTTTCTATGACCTGTGTGGAGAGGATTTTTATCGTGTCTGGGATACTCGCTTTGTTCTGTTCTGTTTTATTGCCACAGCCCTTTCCATCGCTCTTTGCGTTGGAGTTTCCTATCTCCTTCACGACAAAGGACTGCAGGGAGAATTTATCCAGGCCGCCTACAGAAGCAGTGCGGCAATCATGGGAATTGCTCTGATTCAGAACATCTACGGTTCCTCCGGTATGGCGCCTCTCATGATTGTCGGTTCCGTACCGCTTTATAACATCATGGCCGTAGTGGTACTTTCTTTTTACAAACCGCATCGGGAACCCCTGAACAGGAAGCTGATCCTTTCAGCCTGTAAAGGTATCCTGACCAATCCTATTATCTGGGGTGTGGTTCTGGGACTCCTCTGGGCTCTTCTCAGACTTCCCATGCCGCAGATTCTCAATACTACCGCAGAAAATATCGGACGACTGGCGACTCCTCTGGGCCTTCTTGCCATGGGTGCAGGCTTCGATTTGAAAAAAGCCCGCAAAAGCGCTTCTTCTGCAGGGCTTGCCGCATTTATCAAGCTCATCGGACTCGGTCTTATTTTCATTCCCGTCGCTGTTTCCATGGGGTTTACCGGTCACAAGCTGGCTGCCATCCTGATCATGTGCTGCTCATCCACTACGGTAAGCTGTTATGTGATGGCAAAAAATATGGGACATGAAGGTACCCTGACCAGCAGTTCCGTCATGCTGACCACATTCTTTCTCTCTTTCACACTGACAGGCTGGCTCTTTGTACTGAAAACTCTGGGTTTGCTGTAGTGTTCCCTCTTCCCTTTCCCCAAGTCATCACAAAATATTGACTTTTCAAAAATCATAAAGTATACTGTCTGTATAAGCCTTATTAAAACATGAGAACAAATCAACCTCTTTCCGAAAAGAAAGCGGGTTTTATTTTAATTATTAAGTATAAATTTTATACTTTCTGCTTTTCAGGTTTGAAACATTGAAAAAGCGGTATCTATAGAGCAAAGGCTAACCGTTATTGAAACTTAGAAAAGGTAATCACGATGAGCAGCTCTATATTCGGCAAAAGTGCCGGCAGAGACAAAGAGTTTCTGGAGAAATCTCTGCCACAGAACCGTATTATTTTATGCGCAGGCACCGCAGTTGCGGTTATTGTAGAACTCATGAATATATTCCGTGTTCTTTTTTTAACTGATACAAAACTGAGCACACTGAATAATCAGATATATTTCGGATTCTACCTTACTTATTTTATCATAGCGATACTTTTTCTTATGCTGGAGTTTTTCGTAAGAATGGCCCCGGCATCAAGGCACCGGCTCTATATGATCAGTGCCAGTGCAATGCTGTTGTGGCATACTCTGTTTAACATGTATGATATATACAGAGCAAGTCTGCTGCAGCAGTCTCCTGCTGTGGCAACCGTCACTGTGACAACTGCCGTACTGGTTTTTTCGGCGCTGCTGATCATGCACCCGATTTATGCCCTGTGCAATCTTCTCATCAGCTGCGGCGGCTTTATCCTCTTCCTTTTTCTGTGCATAGGGGATTCGGGATCTTTAATCAATTTTGCAATCACAGCTTTTTTATGTATCATAATCTACCTCGCAAGGTACCGGCACTTTGGCATTGAGATGCTGCAGGACAGAAAACTAAAGGCGCTGCAGCAGGAACTTTCCGATACACAGAGGGATTTCAGGCTGTCGATAGAACAGTATGAACTGATTCATGAACAGGGAAATTATATAACGTTTGAATGGAACCTCAAAGAAGATTCCATTCTGTTTTCAAAAGAATGGTCGGAAATGTTCGGTGAGAGCGAAAGCATCTCCCACTTTTCCGATGCCATCTGCAAGAAGAACAATTTGTCCTCAGATCAGAAACAGGTGCTGCTGGGCTGTCTGGAACAGATTCGCGCAGGCGTTCCCTTTCAGAAATACGATCTGCTGCTTCCTGTGAAAACCGGAGAAGAAAAATGGTTTGAACTTCGGGTTATTTCGCAGAAGACGAAAGATGACAAACCGTTTCTGGGCGTGGGCATTCTTTCAGATATTACAGACAGAAAAGAAAAAATCATACAGCTTGAACAGGATCTGCAGAGAGACCTGTTTACAGGACTTCTCAACAAAAAAGCCATCGAGCATTACGGCGAAAACAAATTGAAAAGACTTGGAAGCGGAGAAGTTCTCCATGCTCTGTTGCTGGACATCGACAATTTTAAGGATGTCAACGACACCTACGGTCATCCCGTAGGTGACAAAGTGCTGAAACAGGTTGCCGATCTGATCCGCGACACAGTTCCCATGCGTGCCCGCGCCGGCCGAATCGGCGGAGATGAGTTTCTGGTTCTCCTCGCTACTTCAGAAATGATCAGATTTGAAACATATGCTGAGATTCTTCGGCTGCGTGTTTCCAGAATCAGAGTTGAGGGAGTAAATGTGAGGGTTACCTGTAGCATCGGACTGGCTTCTGCCGACTCCGATACGTTATCCTATGCGGAGCTGTATCGAAAAACAGATGATGCTGTCTATCAGGCCAAGCAAAACGGAAAGAATCAGGTCTGTCGACTCAGCTGATCATCAGCTGCACAGAGTTCAATATTTTAGGCAAACCCGCTGAAAAGCGGCGACGCAAAGCTATGAGTCTACGGCGCAAAGCTACGATTGTCAGGCTGCAAAACTTTAGTCACATCTAAAGATTTGCAGCCTTTTATTTTTTTCGGAGGTGAAATTTTGAACGAAGTTTATCGTCAGGAGAAAAAATTTTTTATGAACCGGATCGCCATGCAAAAGCTTTCTCAGAGACTGGAACCAGTTATGCTGCAAGATAAGCACAACGGACCCCGGGGCTACAGTATCCGCTCCCTGTA
Organism: uncultured Eubacteriales bacterium; assembly: GCA_949289445.1. Taxonomy (GTDB): domain Bacteria; phylum Bacillota; class Clostridia; order Peptostreptococcales; family Anaerovoracaceae; genus Senimuribacter. The sequence continues at coordinate 28,272 of CASEOD010000007.1, read as the reverse complement.
TTTCGATACTCTCGACGAGCGGGATTATTTCGAAAAAATCGAAGGCGTTTCCCTTCGCAGAAAGATCCGTCTGCGTATTTACGATCCTGCCTCTTCCTTCGCCATGCTGGAGCTGAAACAGAAAGAAGGCAATTATCAGAAAAAGCGTTCCTTAAAAATAACCAGAGCCGATGCAGTCGAACTGGCTGCAGGAAATTACGGCAGTCTTCTCAGGTATTCCGACCCTTTTGCCTCTGAATGCTACGGCCTTATGAACCGGCTGTGCTACCGGCCAAAAACTGTAGTGGAATACAGACGAAAAGCATATATCGCAAAAGAGAACAACATCCGCATCACTCTGGATCATCAAATACGGGCAACAGAAGCCTGTTTCGATCTTTTCTGCGAAGATCTGAACATGTATCCTGTTCTGGACCCATATAACGGAATACTGGAAGTCAAGTACAACGGATTTCTTCTCAGCTATATAAAGAATCTGGTCAATATGGCAGACAGATCGGAACTCTCCGTAAGCAAATACTGTCTTGCAAGAAGCGCCGGGCTGAAATTCAGCCTGTAGCCGGTACAAAAGCATCGAGTAAAGGAGCATCGTTATGAAAGAATTACTGTTTGAGGCCTTTGAGAACTCAGGCCAATTAAATCCCCAGACCATTATTTTGAGGATGGTTGTCGCCACCGTCATTGCTTTTTTTATCTTTCTTTCCTACAGCATTTCTCACGAGGGAAGCATCTACAGTAAAAAATTCAATGTCAGCCTGGTGGCTCTCACCGTCATCACTACAGCTGTCATGATCGTCATCGGCAACAATATTGCCATGTCACTGGGTATGGTTGGTGCCCTGTCCATCGTCAGGTTCAGGACCGCCATCAAGGACTCCCGCGACACAGTGTACATCTTCTGGGCAATTGTGACGGGAATCTGCTGCGGTGCAGGTGACTTTGCCGTCGCTTCAGTGGGCGGAGCCTTCACTTTCCTTGTTCTGCTCGTTTTGGGCAGGATAAAAAATGACAACCGCCTGCTGCTGATTATCCGCACCGCCAGAACCAATGAAGAAAAAATGGAAGCTGTCATTTTCCATTTCTTTGCCCGGAAAGCAAATCTCCGTGTCAAAAATACTACAGAAAACAGCGTGGAATTTATCTATGAAATCAGCAGGCAGAGTATGGAAAAAGCTCAGAAAGCCAAGCATTCCGGCAATAAACAGAAAAGTCTCACCGATGCGGTTTATGAAGTGGGGCATGTCGATTACTTAAACATCGTAATGCAGAACGACGAGATCAGCAGCTAAAATTCCTTATCACTGTAAAAGGAGGCATAGTACATGAAATACAGGCTGGCGGGCATTGCCGCCCTACTGCTCATGATGACCGTATCCGTCGCAGCCCTTTCTCTGGATACGCAGGCAGACAAAATCAGAGTACATCAGCATCTTTCGGCAGCACAGACGGATACGGACTGCAGCTGTGAAGGAGACGCTCTTTGCAGTCATCTTCCTCTGATCGTCATTGATACGGAAGATGTCAGCATTCCTGGAGAACCCATTGTAACAGGCAAGGACAAATACCATTACAGGGAAGTCACAAAAGCCGCGGACGGAAGTTCCACCGTTTCCTGCTCCGTAAAAGTGATAGATACCGAAGGCGCCAGTCATCACATTACAGATCAGCCTTCTCTGGAAACCGAAGGGCAGATCCGTATCAGAGGAAACAGTTCCAGATTCTTTGACAAGAAAAACTATCTGCTGAAAACCACAGACGACAGCGGTACAGAAAATCGGGACGTGGAAATGCTGGGAATGGATGCGCATCACGAATGGGCACTTCACGGCCCGTACCTTGACAAGACACTTATTCGAAACTACATGTGGTACAATATTGCCGGAGAAATCATGGATTACGCACCCAACGTGCGCTTCTGCGAAATCGTCATCAACGGAGAATATCAGGGACTGTATGTACTGACAGAAACCATCACCAACGGCAGTCCCGGAAGACTGAATCTGACTGAGCCGGAAAATGACAGTCAGACCATGGTAAGTTATGTATTAAGACTGGATAAAGGCAGTCAGAATGCCCTGAAAAACATCGATACTTTTACCAGCTATGCTTTACGAAGAAACAATGTTATCGATATTGTCTATCCGGGTACCGGCAGTCTGACCCCTGATCGGATTGAATACATCAGGCAGGACTTCTCAGATTTTGAAAAAAGTCTCTATTCTTATGACTACGATACAGAGCCCTATGCCTGGTGGAACTACGCCGACATAGACTCATTTGCGGATTATTTCATCATCCATGAGTTTACCTGCAATTATGATGCAGGTGGTCTGTCTACCTACATATACAAGGATGTCCGCGGAAAATACAAAATGTGTATCTGGGATTTTAACTCAGCCTGTGACAATTATACTGAATCTCAGGTAACGCCTCAGCGTTTTCAGCTTCAGTACATCACCTGGTTCTACATGCTCTGTAAGGATGAGACTTTTATAGATCGGGTCATAGAACGGTATCGTGAACTTCGTGAAACCTGGCTCAGTGACGAATACCTCTTTCAATACATCGATGACACGATCGCATATCTGGGTCCTGCCATAGAGCGCAACTTTTCCGTGTGGGGCTATACCTTTGACGAGTATCAGCCTCTCTCCCCTTCTGAGAGAAACCCGGAAGACTACGATGCCGCTATAGAACAGCTAAAAACCTTTATCGCGGAACGGGGTGCCTGGATGGATGAAAACATTGAAACCCTGAAGCAGTACTGCCATGAATCCAAGGTAAAAAAATTCAATCACTAGGAGGATCTGTGTTTTGAAAAAATTCATCATTGCGGTATGTGCCGTGGCACTGCTGGCTGTCATCTGGAACACGGCCTACTATCGTCTTGGGATTTACATTGATCTGAATCCTAATGCACCGGTTACCACCTTTATGACTACCGACGAAAAAACCATCTGCATGGAAAAAGATGGAGAGCAGGTTCCTTTCGAAATCCGAGGCGTCAACATGGGCGTGGGAATCCCCGGTGAGTGGGCCACAGACTTTGCCATAGACAAAGAGACCTATCTCCGCTGGTTCAAAGAGATACAGGAAATGGGCGCCAACACTGTACGCGTATACACCATCCTTCATAACGACTTCTATGATGCCTTTTATGAATATAATGAGAATAACGATGATCCCCTGTATCTGATACACGGAGTATGGATCAACGATTACACGCAAAATTCCCACAGAGATGCATATGATTCCGATTTTCTGCAGACATTTCTGGATGACTGCAGGACTGTAGTGGATATTCTGCACGGCAAAAAGAGCCTGAATCTGGGATATGGTATCGGTTCAGGGTCTTACCGTAAAGATGTTTCCCAGTGGGTTATCGGCTATATCCTGGGCGTGGAATGGGAAGATGTGACCGTCGTCTATACTGACAACAAATACCCGGAAAAAAGCCAGTACCGGGGAACCTATATGTACACCACCGAAGATGCGACCCCTTTTGAGGCTATGCTGTGCCAGGTGGGTGACAAGATTATCGAATACGAGTCGAAACGTTATAAGCAGCAGCGTCTTGTGGCTTTTTCCAACTGGCCGACCACAGATCCCTTTGATTACCCTGAGGATATCACCCGCTATTTCATGAAGTGTGCCAAGGTTGACGCGGAACATATCAGGACCACTGATGCATTCATATCGGGATATTTCGCTTCTTATCACGTCTATCCCTACTATCCGGATTATCTGGCATACTTTGAAGACAAATCCGGGTTCTGCCGTACAGAGGACGGCAGTCTCAATACATACAGAACTTATCTGGAAATGCTGACAGAACACCACAGCATCCCTGTGGTTATCTCGGAGTACGGAGTTTCTACCGGCAGAGGAATGGCTCAGAGAGATCAGAATACAGGCCGCAATCAGGGTCATATGTCAGAGGACGAACAGGGGCAGGCGCTGATTGACTGCTACAAAGATATCATGGCCGCGGGCTGTGCAGGAAGCTGCGTCTTCACCTGGCAGGATGAATGGTTCAAGCGTACCTGGAACACCATGCAGAATGTAGATCTGCTTAATACCCCATACTGGAGCGACTATCAGACTAATGAACAGTATTTCGGCCTGCTGTCCTTTGATCCTGGCGATGAAGAGAGTATCTGCTATGTGGACGGAGACATTTCCGACTGGAAAGACTGCGAACCGGTTACAGAAAACGGAGACATGTCTGTGTCCATGAAATATGACGAGAAATTCATCTATTTCCTCATCAGAAAGAAAGATTTTGATGCGGAAAAAGATACGCTTTACATCCCCATAGATACGACCCAAAAGACAGGAAGCACCTATTGCCGGAATTACGATATCTCCTTTGCGCGTGCCTGCGACTTTGTCATGGTCATCAACGGAAAGAGCAGCAGTCGCCTGCTGGTTCAGGAACGCTATGAGGTCATGCGGGCCATGTTTTACCATGAAACAGACAATGAAGATCCCTATATCAATCCGCCCGATGCCTCTACCCCTGTCTTCCGGCAAATCGATCTGATGCTTCAGACGGCAACACCGCTTTTGACGGGAAACTGGCTTGCCTCAGCCGAAACCTACGAAACAGGGCTTCTGACATACGGCAACGCAAATCCGGAAAGTGAAGACTTTAATTCTCTGGCAGACTTTATCTTCGCAGGCGACTATATCGAAGTGAAGATTCCCTGGCAGCTGCTCAACTTTTCCAATCCGTCGGAAATGATGATTCATGACGATTATTATGAGCACTACGGAGTCGAAAACCTTCAGATTGACCGGATGTACATCGGAATTACCGATGAGGAGCATACGGATACCCGCGTTCCCATGGATCCTTTTGAACTGGATGGATGGGGAAAAAAGGTCACATATCACGAACGGCTGAAAGAATCCTATTATATCTTACAGGACTTTTGGACCGGTGAAGAAGCGGAAACAGATTCCGGTGAAGGTAAATAACAAAGGAACTTTTTATGAAAATTGAAACTATGATTTACATTTACGGCTCAGTGTGCGTCAGCATGATCGTTTTCAATATCATCTACACACTGGTTCTGAAAGGCAGCGATCCCCGTCTGAAGAAGCGCTGTGAAAAGCTCAGCGCCCTGATTCACGCACAGCTGTACAATATTGAACAGGGAGAATCGCCCGATCAGGCTCACTTTTCATGGCTGAGCCGCAAAATGAAACGCCTTGACAATCTCATCGCTTTTGACAGAGTGCTGGACGCTCTCTGCCGCGAGGCTGACAAGAAAGCGGTTTACGAATATCTTTTCCGAATACAGCCCGTCATTCTTTATCTGGCCGTGATTTATGAAAAGAGAGATAATATGCAGGCAGGCTATTTTTCCTATTTTCTTGCCCGATACTCTGTAAAACACAGACAGCCCATCGATTCTCTGCAGAACATCCTTCTGAATTACATCAGAAAAGATAATCTGTACTGCCGGATCAATGCCCTTGATGCTCTTTACCGTTTCGGCAGCCCGGAACACATAGCGGATGCTGTCAGACTGCAGGACGACGGCAAGGTATACATACACGAAAAAGTCCTGACCGAAGGGCTGCTTTCATACACAGGCAGACATGGACAGCTTATCGATATGCTGCTGGAAAAGTTTTCTTCCTTTTCGGAACACACCCGCCTGGCCATCCTGAATTACATCAGATTTCAGACAGGAGACTATAAGGAAGAAATGCTGAAGATTCTGGTCGATGCAAGGCAGCCCAAAGAGCTCAGACTTTCGGCTATCCGTTACTTTGGACGCTACTTTTATCCTCCTGCTGCAAAGGAGCTCCTCTCCTTTGCAGCAGATAAAGATCCCACTCACTGGGAGTACACCAATGTGGCTGTGTCATCTCTGAGTAAATATGAGGGAGAAGAAGTCATTCATATTTTAAAAGAGGCGCTTCACAGCGAAAACTGGTACATCAGATATTCCGCCGCTCAGGCTCTAAAAGCGCATCATATGGAGTACAGCGATTTGCTGGATGTAATTACCGGTTCTGACCGCTATGCCAGAGAAATGATAACCTGGCATCTTGAATCGCAGAACTTCCGAAAAAAGGAGATATAGAAAATGACTGATGTCTATAAACTGTTCTTTGAATGGGTAGGAATTTTCTTCATTTTATACATGATCGGCTATGCAAGTTTTCTGTTTCTTTCTGTAACAGTGGGTTCTTCCACTCTTTACCAGACAAAACGCAGAAACAGGCTGAAAAACGAGCTTTCGGGGAAATACTACGTACCGGTTTCCATCATTGTACCGGCATATAATGAAGAAGTGACCATTGAAGCCAGCGTCCGTTCACTGTTGGCGCTGGACTATAAGCTTTACGAAATCATCGTTGTGGACGACGGCTCATCTGATGCCACCTCCCGTATAATGCGAGAGGTATTTCAGATGCATCAGGTAAACCGTCCTCTCCAAAGACGGATAGCCTGCAAGAGTGAAGAGGCCATTTTTGAGAGCTACGAAAACAAGGTTCCCATCACTCTGATCAGAAAAAAGAACGGTGGGAAAGCCGATTCTCTCAACATGGGAATCAACGCTTCCCGCTATCCATACTTTATCTGCATGGATGCCGACTCTATCCTCCAGGCAGATTCCCTTGAGAAAATTGTGAGACCGGTGCTGGAGGAAGGTAACGTCATTGCCGTGGGAGGAGCGGTACGTCCCAGCAACGGTACTGAACTCCGTGACGGAAAGGTGATTTCCTGCCATATGCCTTCCGAAATCCTGCCTTGTATGCAGATTCTGGAATATGACCGTTCCTTTCTTGCCGCAAGGATTCTCTTCGACAAGTTCAACGGCAGTGTAATTATCTCCGGCGCTTTCGGTCTTTTCCGAAAAAATCTGGTCATTGACGCCGGCGGCTATGATCCTGACACTATGGGAGAGGACATGGAGCTGGTGGTCAAGCTTCATGTTTTCTGCAGAGAGCATGATCTGCCCTACCGCATTCGTTACGCCACAGATGCAGTCTGCTGGACACAGGCTCCCGAAAAATTTTCTGATCTGTGTAAACAGCGAAGGCGCTGGCATATCGGTCTGTTTCAGAGCATGACAAAACACAGAAAAATGCTTTTCAACAGAAAATACGGTCTCGTCGGAATGATTTCCTACCTGTACTTTCTGATCTATGAACTGCTGTCGCCTTATATTGAAGTTTTCGGACTGCTCACAGTAGTTCTGGCCTTCGCCGTGGATCTGATCAATGTGCCGTTTATGATGCTGTTTTTTCTCATCTATGTCATTTATTCGGCGATTTTATCACTGACTGCTTTCTTTGCACGAATACATACGATAGATCTGCGGCTGACTCTGACAGATGTCCTCAAAGCCACAGCATTATGTATTCTGGAAGTCGCCGGACTTCGTCTTATTCTGGCATGGGTAAGAGCCACGGCTCTCATCGGTTACCACAGGCGAAAACACACTTGGGAAAAAATTGAAAGAAAATCAATCAAATTCAGATAACAGAGGAGGGACAGATATGACACTGGAAGAAATGAGAAAAGGTTTTTTCGGTTATCAGAAAGCCGACGTTTATCAGTATATTGCCGGCATAGAACAGAGTTTTTCAGAAAAACTCATGCAAAAAGACGCGCAGCTGGAAAAGATCGAATCCCAGTATCAGGAGAAAATCCGTCAGCTGGAGGAAGAGGTGGCTGCCCTGAAAAAAGAATGCGACAGACATCAGAATGAACAGACTGCTATCAGCACAGTTCTTCTGGAAGTGCAGCAGTATGCTGAAACTCTGAAGAAACAGACAGAAGAAAAAGAAATGATTGCCCGCCGCCGGCTGGAAAAGGAACTGGAGGTCAGACAGCAGGAAATCGACCGTTACCACGACCAGATTCTCAGTGTCCGCGAAATGCTGTCCACCCTTTTGAAAGGTCTGGATGAAGCGGCGGAAAAGCTGGAAAAACATATTGATCATGTTCTGGCAGATTCACCGTCGAAAAACATGTCTCTGTTCAGGCATAAAGAGGAAGTCATTGGTGACGGCATCCTGCCGGGGAGGAAATAGTGGAAAACAGTATCATCATTTATGCTGCCGGAAATCCCGGCGCCTATCCTCTGGAATATTACAATTCTGATACCGAAAGTTACTGCGGTGTCATTCCTTCCCTGTTTGAAGAATTTTCTGCACAAAGTCCGTATCAGATCTCCTATTACCGTCCGTCCTCTTCTGACAGTCGTTGGGAACTTTGTGAAAATCTTCAGGTGGACATTGTATCAGGCTGTCGTGAGGGTGAGGATATCCCCGAGGGTATAGAGGAAACCGAGATCTTTACTGCCGAGGTTGACGGTGAAGAAGTTCGTTTTCTGATAGGTTTCACAGACACTGCGCCGGAAAGTTTTGTTTCGGATTTTACGGAATATCTTAAACAGGTTTCCTCGGAAAAAATCAGCGGACTTCTTATAGAATCATCTTCCGTGAATCAGTCCCTCCAGAGTTCAGTGATTTATCCGGCCTACGGTCTTTCGGTTGCTTTTGCGGTATTGTCTGCAATACTGTTTCTATTACTGCGAAAATACCGCACCCGCTTGAAACAGGCGCACCGTAACATTGAGTCTGACGATGTGACAGGACTGGGCAACCGAGAATATTTTCAGCGATATTACCGACAGTTTATCTCTGATGAAAACAGGGTACTGTATAATCTGGTTTATTTTTGCATAGACACAGATAAACTCCGTCGTCTGTCAGGAAGTAAAGAAACAGAGGCCATGCTTCGTCACTGCGCAGTCATTCTGAAAGAATACACTGCCGACAGCGATATACTGGCAAAGATCTCTGATAACGGCTTTGTAATTCTGAAACTGTCCGCAGACAAACAAGAACTGATTCGGTGGCTGAATCCTATATTTGAACGGATCCATGACTACACCCGGCAGTACCGGTCATCTTTTGACCTGAGTGCCTCTGCCGGAATCTATACGCTGCATACAGATGACAGAAACCTGGAGGAAATGATCTTCAAGGCTTCACAGGGCGCGCATACTGCCGAAAAAATGCACGTTGACTATGTTTTCTGCTCAGAAAAAATCATGGAAGAACTGGAAAAAGAAAAGCAGATTCAAGCAGATATAGACAGAGGCTTTGAAAACCATGAATTTCAGCTTTATGTGCAGTTCTATGTGGATACGGCAAACCGGAAGATTGTCGGCGGAGAAGCCCTTTCCCGATGGCAGCATCCTCAAAGAGGGGTTCTTCTTCCCAAGGAGTTTGTACCTATCATGGAGCGTGAAAAGACTATTTCCCGGCTCGATTATTATGCGCTGCGTGAATCCTGCAAACTCCTCCGATATCTGTACGATCAGAATATCAGCGATTTTTTCATGTCCTGCAACTTTTCCCGGGAAACTTTCGCTTCTGACGACTTTGTGGATCAGTGCCGGAAAATTATTGGAGAATATGCCTTCCCCAGAGATCTCCTTATTTTTGAAATTACCGAAAGTGTGTCCTCAAAGAACTTTACCCGAATCAAGCAAAACATTACCGAACTGAAGGAACTGGGGGTCAGCATTGCGCTGGATGATTTCGGACAGGGATTTACATCATTTTATGATCTGCAGGAGTACTCCTTTGACGGCATCAAACTGGATAAAGGGCTTGTTGACAATGTTCTGTCCCAAAAAGGAGAAGCCATATTAAAAGCAGTGATACAGGTGGGGCACGAGCTGGGAATGACGATCCTTGCCGAGGGTGTGGAAAGTGAAGCGCAGGCAGTACAGCTCAGTAAGCTGAACTGTGATGTCATTCAGGGCTTCAATTTCTATTATCCTCTTCCTGTGTGGGAGGCGAAGAAACACATCCTCAGCCGCTTTAGAGACTGATTTTTGCAAAACGGGGAAGACTGTGATATGATACTGTAGTACTTACTATATTGATTGATTTTTTGCGGAGGCTCAAATGAACGAAGAAGAACTAAAGAAACGAATTATCCGGGTGACTGTGATAGTGGTTATCTGCAGCATCCTGCTGTGTGTTTCTGTTTTCTGTACTTCGAAATATATATTTGAAGAAGCCCATAAGGCAGATGACGTTCAGATGGAAGTGGAGGTCAAAGAATATAAGAGCAGAATCAGCAAACAGCTTGATAAAAGCGCTCAGATTCTGACCACCTTGTCCAAAGCCTATGAGGTTGGCAGCATACTAAATAATCCTGAAATCCTGAAGATAAGCCTGGAAGAAGCCAATAAGCAAAATTCTTTCCTCACACTGGCATACATTCCTGTTGAAGGAGAAGGCCTGCTGAATGTCAATGACGGTGAAACCATAGAAAGCTATACACTGGACGACTGCAGCGAAATGGCACAGGAAGCAATCAGAAAATCTTTCTGGGGTGAGATAGGAATTTCCAAAATGTTCGACAGTCCTTATCACGACACAAAGATATTCATTTACAGTGTCCCTGTTTATCAGAGTGGCAAAATCGTCGGCGCGCTGGCAGCCGGTGACACACTGGAGATCTTTAAGGATATTGTAGACGGAAATACAGTCATGGGAGGAAACGGATATGTGCATATTATCAATGAAAAAGGAGAATTCCTCCTCCGTTCTGAAAATACGCTGGTAAAGGCTGATATGTCCTCCATCTTTGACGGTCCTTATATGTCGGAGAAAACCAAAACCGATGCCCGTCTCGCTCTGGAAAACGGGGAGAGTTTCCACGGCAACTTTGAATATGAAGGCAAAAAATGCCACTTCTATATGGAATCCATGGACTTCAACGGCTGGTACATCTTCTGCGCCAATAAAATGTGGAGTTCGGCCTTGTCTTCGGGACGACTGTTTCTGGTCATCATCTACGGATTCATCGGCATACTTTTTGTCATGCTGATTCTCCTCTACGGCGGATATTATAAATTCCGTCAGAGCGCAGGAAATCTCATCAGACTTGCTTATTATGATCAGGTGACCGGCGCAAAAAACACTGCCGGTTTTGATGAGGAATTCCAGAATTTCCTGAAAAAAAATCAGCGCTATAGTGTGGCCGCGCTTAATATACACAATTTCAAAGGCATCAACGACTTATTCGGGAAAAAAAGCGGCAACGATGTACTCTGCTTTCTGAAAAAAACCATTGAAGAGAATCTGAAAGAAGGAGAATTTTTTTGTCGTGATTCTGCAGATCTGTTCTACGTGCTGCTGCTGGATTATGATGAAAAAATCATTACAGATCGAACAAGAGATATCATTCAGCTGGTAAGCAAAACATCCGCTGCCTTTGGAGAATATAGCTATGAGATCTCCATCTACTCAGGTATCGCTATAGAAGGCAATCGGGATAAAGCGCTGGTTGCTCTGCAAAGTATCCAGAACTCTCATTATACAGATATTGCTTTTTATACACAGACGCTTTATGAAAAAACGCGAAACAAAATAGAAATTGAAAGTTGCATGCATCTGGCTCTCCAAAACAGAGAGTACAAGCTGTTTCTCCAGCCGAAAAACGATCTGAAAACCGGCAGAATCATCGGTGCGGAAGCTCTGGTACGCTGGAAAAAACCGGATGGTACTTATCGTTATCCCAATGAGTTCATTCCTCTCTTTGCCGCCAACGGATTCTGCAGGGATCTGGACATGTACATGGTGGAAAGAGTCTGTGAACAGATTCGCAGCTGGATAGATGCCGGAATAGAGCCCATCCCTGTTTCTGTAAATCAGTCCAAGCTTCTCTTTACAGAGGCGGATTACCCGTCACGTCTGGAACAGACTGTGAAACGCTATAAAGTGCCAAGTTCTCTTATCACTCTGGAAATTCTGGAAGATGTGGCAACTGACGATCTGGAGCATCTCAATGTCCAGATAAAACTGCTGCATGAGAAAGGTTTTAAAGTCTCCATGGATGACTTCGGAAGCGGATATTCTTCACTGACTATGCTCTATCAGCTGAAAATCGATGAGCTGAAACTGGATCGGGGATTCCTGAAACCGGTTTCTGAAGAAAACAGGAAGCGCCGTCAGATTATTCTCCATCAGATTATTCAACTTGCCAAAAAGCTGGGGATCTCCACAGTGGCCGAAGGAATCGAAACCACTCGTGAGCGTGATACCATGCTTGCACTGTCATGTGACTTTGGACAGGGTTATCTGTATGATAAACCTGTCAGCGCCGGGGAATTCAGTGAAAAATACATGAAAAACGGCTGATTTCCCGGTTATGATTCCGGAACCGGTTTCTTCCCTTCCATTTCACATCAAAAAAACCGTACAGTTTATGTGAAGTCTGAAATACCTCCCAGCCGTCAGTTTTCAGTTCTAACTTAGGGGGTCATTCAGCCATAAACCGTGCGGTTTTTCAGCTTCTGTTTTATCTTATAATCACCTTGCAGATATCTTCCGCAAATTTCATCGGATCATCTACAGACAGTCCGGAAATCAGCAATGCCTGACTGTACAGCAGATTAGTGTAGGTCTTTACCATTTCCTTCCCCTCTTCACCCATGGAGAAAGTATCCTGCAATGTCCTCATCACCGGATGATTCGGATTGATCTCCAGAATCCGTTCTGCCTGCACATGCTGATCCATCGGCATGGAATTGAGCACCTTTTCCATTTCCAGAGAAAGTCCGCCTTTGGCGGTCAGGCATACTGCAGAAGACTTTAGTCTCGGAGACAGCTTGACCTCAGTCACTTTCCCTTTCAGATTCTCTCTGATGAAATCCAGAAGATCCTTATTATCTTCTTCCGCCTTTTTGATCTCTTCTTTCAGATCGTCGGACTCTTCCGATAATATGTCTTCATCGGCAACCGATTTGAAAGGTTTCTCCTTGTAGTCCCTCATCATCTGCAATACAAATTCATCCATTTCATCTGTCAGATACAGTATCTCATATCCCTTATCTCTGATGAACTCCGTCTGTGGGAGCATATCGATCTTTTCAACAGATTCGCCGCTGGCGTAGTAGATATACTTCTGCTCTTCACCCATTTTTTCCACGTATTCATCCAAAGTAACCATCTTCTTTTCCATGGAAGAATAGAAGAGAACCAGATCCTGCAGAACTTCTTTATGCATGCCGAAATCCTCATACAGACCGTATTTCAGCTGACGGCCAAAGTTCTCAAAGAATTTCTCATAATCTTCTCTCTGATTCTTCAGCATGTCTGAAAGTTCATTTTTGATCTTCTTTTCCAGATTTCTTGCAATACTGCGCAGCTGTCTGTCATGCTGCAGCATTTCTCTGGAAATATTCAGTGACAGATCCTGGGAATCCACAAGTCCTTTTACAAAATTGAAATAATCCGGCAACAGCTCCCTGCACCGTTCCATAATCATGACACCGCTGGAATAGAGCTGCAGGCCCTTTTCATAATCCTTGGTATAATAATCGAAAGGCGGACGTCCCGGAATAAACAGCAGCGCAGTATATGTGGACACACCTTCCACGCTGGTTCTGATAACCTTGGCAGGGTCCTGAAAATCAGAAAACTTGCTCTTGTAATAATCGTTGTATTCCTCGTCGCTGACCTTGCTCTTCGGACGTTTCCAGATCGGCTCCATGGTATTGAGAGTCTCAAGTTCCATAAAGGTTTCCATCTCAGGCGCTTTGCCTTCTTCCTGCTGCCCATCCTCTTTCGGGCGGCTCTTTTCCACCATCATCTGAATCGGATAACGGATGTAATCGGAATATTTTCTGATCAGGTTCCTGATGGTGTACTCCTCCAGATAACGGCTGTAGTTTTCACCCTCATCATCTGCCTTCAATGCCAGTACGATCTCTGTTCCGCAGTCTTTTTTGTCTGCCGCCTTTACTGTATATCCGTCACTGCCGCCGGACTGCCAGCAATTGCTTTCTTCTGAGCCGTAAGCCTTTGATGTGACAGTCACAGTATCCGCCACCATGAAGGCTGAGTAGAATCCTACGCCAAACTGTCCGATAATATCGATGTCTTCTTTCTGATCCTCTTTGCCGTAAGCTTCCTTAAAGGCAAGACTGCCGCTCCTTGCAATAGTTCCCAGATTTGATTCCATCTCATCCTTTGTCATTCCGATACCATTGTCACTGATAGTCAGTGTACGGTTCTCCTTATCTGCGGCAATGGTAATTTTGAAATCCGAACGGTTAATTCCTGTGTCTCCAGACTGCAGGCTCTGATAGTACAGCTTATCCAGTGCATCACTGGCATTGCTGATCAGTTCACGCAGAAAAATCTCCTTGTGGGTGTAAATGGAATGAATCATCAGGTCCAGCAGCTTTTTGGACTCTGCCTTAAATTGTTTCTTTGCCATAATATCCCTCCGTTATATCATAGTATCTCCGTTTTTCACTCTTTGTTAGCACTCTTTTATGATGAGTGCTAAGCCTATGTATATAATTTACCACTTCTGAAAAAAAAGTCAATAGTATTTTTTGTGAGCACACGAATTTAAAAAGTATTAAAGCGAAGATTCCGCTGACTGCCGATACATCCTTAACCCGAATTGCAAAAGGAGTTATACACAAATCAGGGAAAATCGGGATTTCCGTTTAATCTACACCCGTCACTGCGGCGCATCTTTTCTTTTACATTTTTATACTTCTGCAGATATTATCCAGCTTTTCCTCCACTTTGGACACATCTCCCTGAGAACAAAGTAATATCAGTCTGTCTCCTCCCTTCAGTACTGTCCCCCCATGCGGTACGATCTCTCTGTTTTCTCTCTGAACCGATACCACCAGGCAACCGGCAGGAAGAAGCATGGCTTCAATTTTTTCTCCATCCATCCGGCTTCCCATATATACGTCACTCTCCAGCAGCACTTTATGACTGCGGCTTTCTTCTGAAGTTCCATATGCGACGCCTTTTTTCAGCATTCTCTGCAGAAGCTGATCATAAATCGGTTTTCCTTTCAGCAAATCGGCCACCAGATAAGCGGTCAGCGCCACCACAGCAAGAGACAGGAAATTTTTGAAATCTCCGGACATCTCCGTAATCAGAATAACCCCTGTAACCGGAGATCTGACGATGGCAGAAAACAGCCCGGCCATCCCCAGTATGACAAAATTGGGGAGATACAGTTCCTCATAGCCCAGCACCGCACCGGAACCCTCCGCGAAAAGACCTCCGCTGATGGCTCCCAGCACCAGGAGAGGAAGAAAAATACCGCCGGGGGCTCCTGACCCGAAGCTGATCATAGAAAATATGAATTTGAACAGCAGCAGCGCTGCCAGTGCTGAAATCATGAACTTACCTTCCGCAATCTGCATCACCAGACCATGTCCGCTGCCCAGCACCTGAGGAAACAGACAGGCAAACAGAATCACACACAGAAAAGGAACTGCGATCCGCATGGAACGGCGCGGCAGTTTCTCATACAAATCCTGTGTCAGAGCGGTCACCTTGTTATAGAATACCCCCAGAAGCCCCAGAAAAATTCCCAGAAGCATAATCTGCCAATAACGGGAAAGGGGCAGCCTGGCATCCACCGAAAGGCTGAATACGGGGCTGAGGCCGAATATATAGGAAGAAACGAAATCGGACACCACAGAAGCCGCCATGGTGGACAGAAGTATCTCCGTAGAGAAGTTCTTATGCAGTTCTTCCAGAGTGAAAACCACACCTGCCAGCGGAGCGCAGAATGCTCCTGAAAGACCTGCGCCTGCACCGCAGGTCATCAGCATTTTTTCCTCGGTCTTCAGCTTTCCGGACAATCGTGAAAAGCCTTTTCCCACCATGGCTCCAAGCTGAATGCTGGGTCCTTCTCTTCCCAGAGACAGGCCGCCCCCGATGGCGAAGCAGCCGCCGACAAACTTGGCAGTCAAAATCTGCCACCAGTTCTGCTCCATCCGTCCCAGGAGTTCTCCTTTTACCTGAGGAATGCCGGAGCCTGTGCACAGAGGAACTCTGCGGCTGCAGAACCAGACCACTACATAGGAAATCATCAGCAGTATCAGCGCTGTCAGCACAAAAAATCCGTCCTGCTTTGCCAGTGAAAGCAGACTGCCGCGAAAAGATTCCGCTCTTTCCAGAGCCAGACGAAAAAGAGAGACCAGTAGTCCCGATAATAATCCAACTGCCGCTCCTTCTGCAATCATCCGATATTTATTGCTTTCAAACCGCTCTAAGGTAATTCTTGTTTTATTCTTCATCTTCATTCTGTCTCATATCACAAATCTGCAGAATTCCGGCGCTATACGCCTTATCCTCTGCCCGGATCAGAGATTACCGGCGCCGCCGGCGCCGGTAATCTCTGATTATCTTCTTTAATTATCATATAAATTGGTGGTTATATACTCAGGATCGCAGGTTACATCAATGCCCAGAGCTCTCAGGGTCTGTTCATCCCTGTCACTCAAAATGGCGGTGCAGTGAGCCTTGCATCCCTTCAGAAGCGGCAGCTTACTTACAGCAACGGAAGCAACCGGATTCTGTGTGCCGGATACGGTCAATGCCATAAGCACCTCCTCACAGTTCAGGCTTGTCCTGTCATAATTCAGGATCTCTGTCTTCAGCTTCTGAGTGGTTTCCAGCACCTGCGGAGTGATCATCAGAAGTTCATCCGACAGTCCGGAAAGCTTCTTAATGGCGTTAAGCACTGCCGCTGCAGAAGCAACCATTCTGCGGGAGCTTCTGCCTGTCACGATGCTTCCGTCCGGCATCTCAATGGCCATGACCACCACGTTTTCATAACGCTTATCGCAGTTTCTTTTCTTTTCGGCATAATCTCTGGCAGGCTGTACAACTTTTCTGTCGCTGACATCTTTGCCGACCTCTTTCATCAGAAGTTTTGCCCGTTCCAGACAGCTTTCGGAAATAATACCCTTTTTATAATCAACCTCTGCCAGCAGATACCTTCTGATAATCTCCTGACATGCCGCTTCACGACAGACTTCATCATCTGCGATCACAAACCCGATTCTGTTTACGCCCATATCTGTCGGAGACTGGTATTCCGATTCTTCTCCTGTAATTTTTTCGATAATTCTCTTTACAACGGGGAACACTTCCAGATCCCGGTTATAGTTCACCGCCATCTCGCCATAGGCCTCCAGATGGAACGAGTCGATCATGTTTACATCCTTCAGATCTACCGTAGCAGCTTCATAGGCGATATTCAGCGGATGCTTCAGCGACAGGTTCCAGATAGGGAAAGTCTCAAACTTTGCATATCTGGCTCTGATTCCTTTTTTGTAATCATGATACAGCTGAGAAAGACTGGTGGCCAGTTTCCCGCTGCCGCCACCGGGGCCGGTTACTACGACCAGCGGCTTAGTCACTTCAATGTACGGGTTGGCTCCGTAGCCTTCATCACTTACGATAGTATCCACATCAGTGGGATATCCTTTGGTATAATTGTGTTTGTAGGTTCTGATTCCGCGGCGTTCCAGCTTATTGATAAACATGTTCACCGATGGAGAGTCCTCATAACGTGTAACCACCACACTGTTAATCTTCAGATCGTATCTGCGGAAAGTATCAATCAGGCGCATTACTTCCAGATCGTATGTAATCCCGAAATCATGGCGTGTCTTGCTGGTCATGATATCACCGGCATAAATACAGATTATAATTTCTGCCTGTTCCTTCATCCGTTCCAGCAGTTTGATCTTGGCATTTTCATCAAACCCCGGAAGCACACGCATGGCATGCTTGTCATGTACCAGTTTCCCGCCGAATTCCAGATAAAGTCGCTCCGCATTGCCGTGATTGATTCTTTCCAGAATATACTTAGACTGTTCTTCAAGATATTTTTCTGAGTCAAAACCTACTTTAAACATGATTCCCTCCATTCTTCAGCTGTAAGTTCTTTCTGTAACCGTTTCTGCAAAAATTGAACTGCAGTGCTTTATATGCCGCCATCCTTTCAGACTGCCAGCTGCAGTGCCCAGAATACTGTGGTCAGTACCATGGCGCCGCAGATCAGCACAACCAGCACCTGCGCCAGTCTCCGTTTTCTCTTATCCATAATTCATCTCCTTCCCCCTTTTATCCTACCTGCTTACCTCTATTTTCAGACGGTTGCGTCCCTCTGCCATTCCGCCCAGATTAACCTGATAATCGATGCGGATATCTCCATACCCTTCTTCCGACAGATTGTTGACGATATTATCGGTCAGCACTTCCATATCCAGGCTGCCGTAAGGTGTCTGATAGCTGTTACTGAACCGCTTTCCTTTTTCGAAAATCAGTTCTGTATCAAATCCGCTGTTTCCGCCCACTCTCCTCATCCGTATAGTGTTGCCGCTCAGCTTCAGCGTGGTTTTGCAGCCGGGAAATCCGGAAAACTCGCTTTCGTCATAAGTAAGATACATGGCGCCGTCTTTTTCATAGAGTTTACCCTCGGTGACAAACTCCATTCTGTCTTCATCGTTGTCCGCAATCTGTCTGCCTGTTATTTTTAGCATAATATCTTTCATATCCGAATTCCACTATCCTTTCGATCAATTCCGTAAAGCTTACTCCTGCAGCCTGCCACATGACAGGAAACATACTGTATTTTGTAAAACCGGGAATTGTATTTATCTCATTGATGAAAACCTCGCCGGTGTTTTTTTCCACAAAGAAATCGATTCGGGCAAAACCGCTGCAGTCTGTGGCCATGTAGGCTTCTTTTGCAAACCGGCGAATCTTCTCATAGGTTCGTTCAGGCAGACTGGCAGGAACAGAGATCTCGGTCCCCGCGTCATCGGTATACTTCGCCGTATAATCGTAAAAATCCAGTTTTGCGACGATTTCTCCCACTTCCGCCACTTGAGGATCATAGTTTCCGATGACACCGGTCTCCACTTCCCGACAGTTGATGCCCTCTTCAACAATGATTCTGCGGTCATACCTTGCGGCGGCAAGAAGGGCCTTTTTCAGTTCTTCCCTGTTGCGCACCTTGGAAATTCCCACACTGGAGCCCATATTGGAAGGCTTTACGAATACCACATAGGAAAGTTCCTCTTCCACAATGTCTGCGGCTTTATCAATATCCTCTTCCAGCTCCTCTCTGTAAAGAAGAACATACCGGCTGGTGGGAAGTCCGGCTTCTTCAAAGATCTTCTTGGCCGAAACCTTATCCATACACAGTGCCGATGCCAGAACCCCGCATCCCGCATAAGGCAGATCCAGCATCTCAAAGAGACCCTGAATGGTTCCGTCCTCTCCATAAGGTCCATGGAGAACCGGAAAGGCAAAATCGATAAGAGTTCCCAGACTGCTGATTTCAATTTCTTTTGCAGATTGTTCCCATGCTCCGGAAGGAATGTCAGAAACAGGACCTTCATAAAGTTTCCACCGGCCTTCCCTCGTAATGCCGACCATCACAAGCTCATACCTGTTTTTATCCACAGCCTCGATAACGGATGCTGCCGAAAGGAGCGATACCTCATGTTCACCGGAACGGCCCCCAAAGATGATTCCAAGTCTTTTCATCATAATCCCCTCTTACATCTGTTCATATATTTCTTCAAGCTGCCTCTTATCAAAGAAATATTTCTTTTCGCAGAACTGACACACCAGTTCAGCCTGACCGTCTTCTTCGATAATTTCTCTCAAGTCCTTCTTTCCGATGGTCATCAGCGCCTGTGACAGCCTTTCTCTGCTGCAGTCGCATTCCCATCGGATTTCTTTTGTTTCAAGTTTTTCCAGTGCAAATTCAGAAGGAAGGGATTCAAAGATCTCATCCATCAGATCACAGACAACTCCCTCTTCACTCTTTCCGGCCGAGCGAAGTATGACTTTTTCAATCACTGCAGTCAGCGGTCCCATGTTTTCCAGCAACTTTTCCAGCACATCCACAGCTTCCTCTGCCGCACCCGGCAGCATCCTGATAATCATGCCTCCACTGGCAAGAACACTGAGATCTCTTCCTATCTTCACACCCAGAGCCACCGAAACATTCTGCTGCTCTGAAATATAATGATAGGCAGTCAGATCCTCCGCAATCTCACCGGATACTAAAGAAATCCTGCCGATGTACGGCTCCTTCAGTCCCAGGTCTTTGATGACAGTCAGTTCCCCTGTTCCAAGAGCCCCGCCTACATCCAGATGATGATCCGGCCGAAGCGGAAGATCAACATCGGGATTGGAAATGTATCCCTTCACCCTGCCGTCACCGTAGGCAGTGGCCAGAATCTGTTTCGCAGGACCGTCTCCCTTAAACTGAAGAGTAAGTTTGTTTTCTTCGTTTTTCAGATTCAGCGCCATCAGACCGGCTCCGGTAAGAACTCTGCCCAGAGCTGCTGTTGCCAGCGGCGTTGTCCGGTGAATTCTGCGGGCCTCTTCCGTCATATCCGTGGAAATCACCAGCTGTACTGTAAAAGAACCGCTTTTATCTATGGCTGTTACGACTTTGCTCATTCTTTGATTCAACCTCGCATTTCATATTTCACATATTCAATCATATATTTTATCACACTCTTGACTATTTTAACACAAAAAAACCACATTTCAGTTCTATAATTTGGGTATACTAATAGTGAAGACAAAACAGAAAGGCAGGG
Organism: uncultured Eubacteriales bacterium; assembly: GCA_949289445.1. Classification (GTDB taxonomy): domain Bacteria; phylum Bacillota; class Clostridia; order Peptostreptococcales; family Anaerovoracaceae; genus Senimuribacter. The sequence continues at coordinate 7,819 of CASEOD010000007.1, read as the reverse complement.
ATTCAAATGAATAACTGGGATAACAATCAAAATAATCACAATTTTAACGACTTTCATCAGGATACGCCAAACTTTATCATGCTGGGAGAATCGGTTTCTGGATCGGGAGAAAACGAGGACAGCGGTTATGCCGGCTATCAGACCCCTCCTGTCTCCCCAAAGAAAAAGAAACAGAAAAGGGAGCCGAAATACATCACACGCAGAGCCTTTGTCATTACTCTGATCTGCTGCATGATTGCCACTAGCGGACTGACCATTGCAGGTTATACTCTGGCATCCAACATGGGAATCGCCGGAACCTCAAAGACGGTTTCTGCCACCAACTATACTCTGGCCAAAGCTACCGGCAGCGAGAAATCCGTACAGGAAATCATTGCACAGAATGAAAACGCCGTAGTGGAAATTCGTACCGAATCGGTCAGCAGCGACAGCTGGCTGCAGAACTATGTAACAGAGGGTGCCGGCAGTGGCGTCATTGTCGATACAAAGGGTTATATTCTGACCTGTAACCACGTCATCGAAGGCGCAAGCAAAATCACAGTTACCTTGAAAGACGGCACTGAACTGGAAGCCAGTGTGGTAGGTGCAGATTCTCAGAACGATGTAGCGGTTCTGAAAGTCAGTGCCAAAAACCTGACGGCTGCAACCTACGGTGACAGTTCCGAGCTTCAGGTGGGAGACATGGTGGTTGCCATAGGCAATCCTCTGGGAGAACTGGGCGGTAGCGCCTCCAGCGGCATCATCAGTGCCCTTGACAGGACTGTCACTATAGAAGGCAGAGAAATGACTCTGCTGCAGACAGATACATCTATCAATCCGGGCAACTCCGGAGGCGGTCTCTTTGACCAGTACGGTAACCTCATCGGTATCGTAGTGGCAAAATCCACAGGTTCTGATGTGGAAGGCATCGGATTTGCCATTCCGATTTCCAAAGCCGCCGAAATTGCTGCGGATCTCATCGAAAACGGTCACGTAACAGGGCGGGCTTCCATCGGTGTACAGATCATCGATGCCTCCAGTGCAGAGACAGCCATGCAGTACGGACTGCGCATGACAGGCGTATACATCATGGAGGTTACCGGCAGTGAAGCCAAAGAAGCAGGCTTTGAGGCAGGCGATATGATCTATTACCTGGAAGACGAAAAAATTGAGTCTTCCGCAGATCTGACCAATGCGCTCAGTAAATACAAGCCGGGTGACAAGGTGAAATTCACCGTTATCAGAAATAATAAGACAGTGGAAGTCACCACTACTTTAGCGGAAGCAACATCCTAAAATACATGTTTAATTTTCCATTTTCTCATGAAACAGGGAGCGGTAGAGCATCGGTGTACCGTTCCCTGTTCTTTTATTTCCGTTCCTTCTTTCGTATTTTCCGGCCTTCTACATTCTCTCTTGCCTGCAACCCGGGAATGTGATAAAGTGGAAACAGATTCAAAAGGGGAAAGGAGAAGGATCGATGAACGAACACATTCTGGTTGTCGACGATGAAAAAGAAATTGCAGATCTGATTGAAGTTTACCTGATAGGAGACGGATATACGGTACATAAATATTACAGCGGCAGCGATGCCCTCGCCGCCCTCAGCACCCAGCCTGTTGATCTGGCACTGCTGGATGTCATGCTTCCGGATATTGACGGGTTCCGGATTCTTCAGAAAATCAGAGAGCACCACTATTTTCCGGTGATCATGCTGACTGCCAAAGTGGAAGATATGGATAAAATCATGGGACTGACTTTAGGTGCGGACGATTACATCACCAAGCCGTTCAACCCCCTTGAGGTTGTGGCCAGAGTCAAGACCCAGCTGCGAAGATACAAGAGTTATAATCAGGCCCCTGCCCCTGCGGCTTCACTTCATGATATCCGCGGTCTGATCATCAGCAAGGATACCCACACCTGCACCCTTTACGGACAGGCAGTAGCGCTGACGCCTCTGGAGTTTTCTATCCTGTGGTACCTTTGTGAACACAAAGGACGGGTAGTTTCTTCCGAAGAACTTTTTGAACAGGTCTGGGGAGAAAAATACCTGAGCAACAGTAACAATACGGTCATGGCTCATATCGGCAGACTTCGTGAAAAGCTGTATGAACCCGCCAAACGTCCGAAATTCATCAAAACAGTATGGGGAGTGGGATATAAAATTGAAGACTAAATCACTGAGTATGCGGCTGGCCAGGCAGTCATTTCTGAGAATGATCATGGCCTGCATTCTTCTTCTGATCAGCGGAATCGGCATCTACATCTTTGCTCTGATCTTTTTTAACAGTTTTTCCTGGCAGGGTGACGAATGGCTTTACCGTCTGGCCACCTGGATCAGTTATCGTCTGTTCTGGTTTTACCTGCTCTATTACGGAACAGGTTTCTTGCTGCTCCTTCGTCATTACTGGTTCAAACCCTTCCGCTATTTTCAGCAGCTTATCGATGCCACGGAAATAGTCAATCGTCAGGACGATCAGCTGGTGGAACTGTCTCCGCAGCTGTCTGAACTGGAAGCCAGACTGAATCAGTTTAAAGTCACGTCCATGAACAACCGCCGGGCGGCCAGAGAAGCCGAGCAGCGAAAGAATGATCTGGTGACTTATCTGGCACATGATCTGAAAACGCCAATCACATCGTTAATTGGCTATCTGACTCTGCTCAGAGATGAACCTGAGATTTCTGAAGACATGCGTCAGCGCTATATCAGTATCACACTGGACAAGGCAGAACGGCTTGACGATCTGATCAACGAATTCTTTGAAATCACCCGGTTCAATCTATCTCATATCACGCTGGAAAAACGTCAGATCAATCTGTCGCTGATGCTGCAGCAGCTTGTCTACGAATTTCAGCCTATGCTGCAGGAGAAAAATCTGACCTGCACCCTTTCCGCCGATGATAATCTTATGCTTGTCTGCGACCCTGACAAGCTGCAGCGTGTTTTCGACAATCTGCTGCGCAATGCAGTCAACTACAGTTATCCTTACAGTGAGATCCGTATTACAGCAAAGGACGACACAGCTGGCCTGACTCTCGTATTTGAAAATCACGGTGACACCATATCAAAAGAAAAGCTGACAAGACTGTTTGAACAGTTTTACAGGCTGGATACCGCCCGTTCTTCACACAGTGGCGGCGCAGGACTGGGTCTGGCCATTGCCAAAGAAATTACAGAGCTTCACGGTGGACAAATCCTCGCTTTCAGCGAGGACAATCTGATCCGTTTCACCGTAAGACTCCCCCGTCCCGTTGGAAATTTGTAAGAATTTCCTCAGAGAATTATCACAACATTATAAGCCTTCTTATAAGATTTCAGCCCGCAGATCCTGTATGATACTCCTTGTAAAGGAATTCAGCAGGGATCTGCGGGTTTTCTGTCTGAAATTTATACTACCGGGAGGCGATAACATGACTAGAAAACGGCTGACTCAGATCTTCCCATGGATACTGCCTGTCAGGCAAAAACAAAGGAAAATTTTTTTCTACCTGCGCATGACTATGGACAAAAATACTTATGCCCGAAGGCAAAGTCCGAAGCTGCTTTCTGAGGAGATATTCAGAGAAAGAATGTTGATGCTCAATGAAAGCAGCGGATACGATCTGCGCTATCAGTATAATAAAATTCACAATCTGAAACTGGCAGCAGCAAAGGTCCACGGTCTTTTCATAAAACCCGGCGAAACATTCTCCCTCTGTCTGGCAATCAAAGACGCAGATAAGGAAACTCCTTACCGGGACGGACTGAGTCTGGTCGACGGAGAAATCCGCGGAGAGTACGGCGGCGGCCTCTGTCAGCTCAGCAACCTGCTCTACTGGCTGTTTCTTCACACACCGCTGACAGTCACAGAGAGGCACGGTCACGAAACAGAATCCATTCCACCTGTCAACCCGGATGAACCGGCAGGTATCGATGCTACCATCGCTGAGGGATGGCTGGATCTGAAAGTCAAAAACAACACCTCCCATACTTACCAGCTTTCTGTCACTTTTGACGGAAACTACATAGAAGGGGCGATTCTCTGCGACAGCCGCAAATGTGGCGACTATCGAATCTACAACAGATTCTGTGAATATGTCAGGAGGAACGGTGTCATCTATCAGGAGGCAGATGTAACCCGAGAATGGATAAGCTGTTTTTCCGGAAAGCGGGTTATAAAGACACTGTACAAAAACAGCTGTATTATCGATTATCCGCTTCCAGAAAATATTACAGTCAGGGAATCTGAGAATGCAGATACCGGAAAAGAAACTTTCCGGCGGCAGACAGAAAAAAACAGCGAGGCGGACTCAGTCGCCGAGAAAGAGGGGTATTAGATATGAAAAAGAAAATAGCAGTTTTGTTCGGCGGCTGTTCCGCAGAATATTCCATCTCACTGGCTTCAGCCCATTCCCTGCTGACTCATATTGATCAGGAAAAATATGAGATTATCGCCATAGGTATCACCAGAGACGGAAGATGGTTTCGATATCTGGGTCCATATGCAGGCATTGCAGATGATACATGGCACAAAGACAGCCGTTACTGTCGTCCTGCATTTCTTTCTCCCGATCGGCAGATCCATGGTCTCTGCGAGATATGCGACGGCCTTCTCTCCTTCACCTGTCTGGATGCAGTCTTTCCTGTACTGCACGGCAGAAACGGCGAGGACGGAACAGTACAGGGCCTGATTCAGATGGCCGGCATTCCTCTCATTGGCTGTGATACCATGAGTTCCGCCCTTTCCATGGATAAATACAGAGCCCACATTCTCGCAGAATATGCCGGCATCAAAACACCGAAATCCGTTCATCTCGCAGAGTGTCCGTCAGATGAGGAACTGGCAGAAACGGTTTCAGAACTCTCCTTCCCACTCTTTGTCAAACCTCTCCGGGCAGGCTCCTCTTTCGGCGTCACTAAAGTCACTGCAAAACAGGACCTGAGGAAAGCCGTCAATCTGGCTTTCTCCTATGACCGGGAAATTATCATTGAGGAAAACATCGACGGTTTTGAGGTGGGATGTGCAGTGCTGGGAACCCGGACTCTGATTCTGGGACGTGTGGACGAAATAGAACTCTTTGGAGGCTTTTTTGACTTTGAGGAAAAATATCACAGACAGACGGCAAAGATCCACATGCCTGCCCGCATCAGTGAAGAGACGGAACGCCGTATCCGGCAGGCGGCAGAAAAGATATACAGAATTCTGGGATGCAGCGGGTTTGCGCGGGTAGATCTGTTTCTGACTCCTTCAGGAGAAATCATCTTCAATGAGGTCAATACCATCCCGGGTTTTACGGCAGTCAGCCGCTATCCGGAAATGCTGAAAGGAGTCGGACTGGAATATGAAGACATCATCGAACATCTTCTTTCCGGCGTACTGTAAAGAGGAGAAAATCTTATGAACGCTTTGAAAATTAAAGAAAACTTCCTGACTGAGGGAAGCCTGATCCTGATAAACCGCCGCTACCCGCTGAAGCGAAATATGTCTCAGGAAATTTTTCTTCCACCGATTCTGGATTTCCCGGAAATCCGTATGGAACCAAGGGCGGCTTCCTGTCTGAATCAACTTCTTGCAGCCTGGAACGGTTCTGAAGAGATTATCCCTGTCAGCGGTTTTCGTACTGCCGAAGAGCAGACAGCGCTTCGGAATCTGGCTCTGAAAGAGCACGGCCGGGAATACACCGATCGCTATGTTGCGCTTCCCGGCTGCAGTGAACATGAGGCAGGCCTTGCCATCGATCTGGCAGAGAAAAGCAGCCGGATCGATCCTATCTGCCCCCGGTTTCGGGAAACAGACAGTTTCAGTCTTTTTTGCCGCATGGCAGGACGATATGGATTCATCCGGCGTTACACAGAAGAGAAAAAACACATTACAGGAATCGACGCCGAGCCACGGCATTTTCGCTATGTGGGATATCCTCACTCCGATCTGATGAATTCTCTGAATCTGTGTCTGGAAGAATACATTGTCTACCTTCGCCGTTTTACACAGAAAAAACCTCTGATCCTTCTTCGCGGCGGCAGAAAGATCTGTATTTTCTGTGCAGAAGCCGGACAGAATATCTGCCTGAAATCCGGAGAGGTAGCTGAAATATCGGGAACCAATGCCGGAGAATGTGTGATCACCGTCTGGAGCTGATATCCGCTCCGGAGATTTCACTCCTGCAGCGCTGCCATCAGTCTTGGAACCAGCTGTTTTTTCCGGGATACCACGCCCTGCAGTATTACAGAAGACTGTTCCCCGGTTGTCTCACACTCCTGCCGAAAGGCTTCCACAACAATTTCGCAGGCCTGTTCCCCTGCACACAGCAGCTCCGTTGTCTGAGTCAGAATATTGGTCATCATAAAAAACATCATGTCCATTCCCCGCTGCGCAAGCTCTTTTCGCATAAATTGTTCCAGAGGTTTCTGCAGCGCTCTGAGCTGATTCCTGTCCGCCGTGACAACCTGCCCTACTCCAAAGGACAGTTCTCCTGCCGTAAAATTCTTGAAATCCTGATAAAAAATTTCTTCCACTGTTTTATTCTTTAAATTGCTTCCTGCCGAAAACATGCTTTCCGCCAGTTCTTCAATGTCCAGCCGTGCCCGCTTTGCCAGATCCAGCGCGGCCTGTTTATCTGTCTGTGTACAGGTAGGTGAGCGGAACAGCAGAGTGTCTGACACAATGGCACTGCACAGAAGTGCGGCTGTGGTCTCGTCAATGGGAATTCCCTGCTCCCCATACATCTGATAAATAATGGTGGCAGTACAGCCCAAAGGCTGATTGCGGAAAAATACCGGAGAAACAGTTTCCACCGCACCGATACGGTGATGGTCAATAATCTCTCTGATTTCAGCATGTTCAATCCCCTGTACCGCCTGATTTCTCTCGTTATGATCCACCAGTATCACTGGCCTGCCCCCGGCTCCCAGAAGATTGCGCCGGGAAATCATTCCCATATATCTTCCGTCATCATCGATGACGGGAAAATCCCGGTGCCTTTTTCCGGACATAACTTTCTTCACTTCATCAATATAGTCTGTATCCTCAAATACGGCAAGATTCTCCGTGCGCATAAAAAACCCTGCCGGTATGCTCTGATGTATCAGCCTGGCTGCCGTAAATGCATCGTAGGGTGTGGAAATCAGGAGACAACCTCTTTCCCTGGCCAGCTTTCCGATAGTCTGTGATATTTTTGCTCCCTCACAGACAATGACACAGCCCGCGCCCATTTCAACGGCGCACAGCTGTGATTCGTAACGGTTCCCCAGTATCACAATATCTCCCGCTTCGATATAGGTTTCCATGGTTTCGGGCGCAGCAGCTCCGATGATCACCTTTCCTCCGGCATATCCCGAAACATCTCCCGCTGCTGTTCCCTGCAGAGTATCCAGGATATTCGCATAACAGGTTCCCGCTTCTGCCAGTATCCTGCTGTTGTAGACATTCATATAAGACTTTGCAATATCACCTACTGTAATCAGTCCTTCCAGCATACCTTCCCTGCTTACCACGGCAAGAGTGTACACCTCTTTTTCCTGCATCAGCGCCCATGCTCTTCTGATGGACAGGGATCGGGAAATTCCTTCTGTCCTGCGAATCTCAATATCCTGAACCTGTGTTGTGATATTCTCGATCAGTTTCGGCTCAGGAACCTGAAACCGTTCCAGTACATAACGGGTTTCTTCATTGATACGGCCTGCTCTGGCTGCAATATACGTGCCGCCCTCCGTCTGTTCCTTCAGTGCGGCATAACAGATGGCAGAGCAGATGGAATCCGTGTCCGGATTCCTGTGTCCAATGACACAGACAGGCTGCCTTCCTTTCATATACATGCTCCTTCCTGCTACTTGCCGATCTGTTTTATGATATCATAAAAC
>CASEOD010000006.1 GCA_949289445.1 uncultured Eubacteriales bacterium | reverse complement strand
CTGTCCCGTATACCAATGGATATACAGAAGGCTGCAATAATCGGATCAAAGTGATGAAACGTGTTTCATACGGTATGCCCTCGTTTTCACGCTTCAGAACCCGCATATTACATTGTATGAAAAAGTAGAATGACAAAAGAGGCGGATTAACTCCGTCTCTCATAACACTTTTCTTTGTTTGGATTGGACTCCACCCCAACATTTGACATAGAGCCAATAAAAGTGTGCAAAACGGATGGAAAGCTGAAATTCCGTTATGCACACTTATTTTTTATCTCTGATATACGACCTTGCCGTCTTTAATGGTCGTCATCACTTTTATATCCTTCAATTCTTCCGGTGGTGTATCCAGAGGATTTCTGTCCAGAATCACCATGTCTGCACGCTTTCCTTCCTTCAGACTCCCCTTGGAGTCTTCTTCGAAATAAGCATATGCTCCATTGATAGTGACTGCCTTCAGCGCATTATATACATCGATTTTCTGATCGGGACCGATAACTCTGCCTTCTCTGCTGATTCTGTTCACAGCACACCACACAGAATGCATCATGTTAGGTTTCGTAACCGGCGGATCCTGATGAAAATTGATGACAAGTCCCCTATCCAGAGCATCTTTTACAGGGCTGATATGGGCACCTCTCTCGGGGCCGAAATTTTTCATGTGAATATCACCCCAGTAATATACATGTCCCACAAAGATAGAAGGGATCATTTTTATTTCTGCCATTTTATCCAGCTGATCACATCTTACAGTCTGGCAGTGAATCATTACCGGCCGCAAATTATATTTTTCCGGATTGGTGCTTTCCTCAAGAGCCTTTTCATAAGCCATCAGGAACTGATCTGAAGCCGCATCCCCGTTGCAGTGAGCCAGAAGCTGCTGACCGTCATCCACCGCCTGTCTGGCATAGGTACAGGCTTCTTCATCGGTAAGCCACGGATAACCGCAGTAGTCCGGCTCTCCACCCAGATAAGGTTCTGACATCCATGCAGATCTGCCCTGAGGCGAACCGTCCAGCAGCATCTTATATCCGCCCAGCTTGAGATGCTTTTTGTATTTTCCCGCAAAGGACTTGTTCTTGGCGAAAAGTTTTCTGCCCCCATCGGAAAGAAGAGGATAAGCCACCACATCAATCTTCAGGCTGCCCAACAGATTGGCAAGTTTCAGCAGTTTAAGCGCCATGGCAGTAGTAGCGCCGTCCTGTGCCGTAGTGATTCCGTTTTCGAGATATACCTGCTGCATACCTTTCATCATTTTGCGGAGATCCACCTTGATTCTCTTTGTCAAAAAGGCCTGTACTTTCATCATAGCCGCTTCTTCAAGATATCCGTCGGGCTCTGAAGTACCTTCCACCCTTCCGAATTTTCCACCTTGAGGATCCGGTGTGTTTTGGTCTGTATGGCTCAGGGTCAGCAGCGCGCTGTTGGCACAGCCAAGATGTCCTGATACATGAAGAATGAGAATGGGAACATCTTTGCTCGCCTGATCCAGCACTTCTTTCGTCGGATGTGCCTGTTCGTTCAGAAAATTATGATCGTAGCCGAAGCCGATGGCTGCATCTTTCTCCGTCAGTTTATTCTTTTCAATATACGTACCCATTACGCTGACAATATCCTCAAAGGATTTGCAGTCAGACAGATCAGCGCACAGAGACATCTGTCCGTTCATCGAAATATGTCCGTGAGGATCAATGAAAGAAGGCATCAGACATCTGCCCTCTAGATTTACCTTTTTTACATGACTTACCGCGGCATCCATTGCCTCTTTCAGTGTCCCTGTTTTTTTGATTACTCCTTTTTCCACCAGAACTGCCTGCGGAGCATCATCCTGATGTTCCATGGTCAGAATCGGTCCGCCGTAATAAATAACTTCCATGATATCCTCCTAATTATGATCAGTTAACCGGCTTTCAAGCTGCCGTATCCACACCGTTATTCTTCCACGAATAGGTCGTTTTACCCCAGGTCTTAAAGACCTTTAACAGAATCAGATATACCACACATAAGCCTGCCAGAATCGCCATAGTCACTGTCTCTGAAATATCTCCCGAGGCAAGGCCCAGAAGCACAATATATACCGGGGTTGAAAGCATCATAACCATATTCATCAGACCCAGCTCAATAGCGGTGGATGTTTTCAGATCCGGATCAACAATTCGCACCAGTGCAATTCCGCTTGGAACGGTTCCCGTGCAGGTTCCGTACAGTCCCAGAGTTCTTTCAAAGTCATTGCTGCCCCCGATTCTGCGTCCGAAATAGAAACATACTGCAAAGGTAATAACTGTAATCACTGCACTCTCAATGAGAATCGGAAGAATCCAGTTTCCGATAACCCCGATACCCACTGCCATAAATGCGCACACCACCAGATAATCAGCCGTCCAGCCTGTGATTTTGCTTTGCAGCACATCTTCCTGCAGAAAATCCACATTCAGTTTCTTCATCAGGAACTTTACAATATAGGCCGCAAACATACCGTTCATAAACATAAGGCCTTCCATTGACGTTCCCAGAAATCCCGGAAGCAGACCCAGTATCTTTGAAATACCGATGGCTACAATATAGCAGAGTCCGATCAGAGCAAAATGGAAACTCAAAGTTTCAATATTACTGCTGCAGGTTGTATCTTTGATCATAGATGTTTTATTCTGTTCCTCTCTTCTCAGATATCCTTTCAGGATACTGTGATCAATCTGACCGCAATTCTTTGCAATTCCCCGAGAAATTCCCAGTTTCGCCGCCGGAATACCCACCAGAAACGCCACAATAAATCCAATGGTCGCAAAAGTAATGGCAACCATTGCGGCGTTTTCCCAGCCGGAACCTTCGTACAGCGCACCGTATGCGGCAGCCTGTCCGGGACCTTGCGTAAACGCAAAGGGAATCAGAGTACCGTAAATTCTGCTCATGTCAAATCCTCCTCCGACAAGAGCTACAACGCCGAAACCGACAAGAGGTGTCAGCGCATAAAGGAGACACCAGACGATTCCCATTCCCCAGGTTCCCTTCATAATGTTCTTCGGAGTGTTCTCCTTGTTACTGCTTGCCCCGGTCAGACAGATAGAAATAAACGAAATGGTAAAGAGATGATTTACTATAGTCGTGTACATCTGAGAATCTGTTCCGACAGAAATTCCCAGTTCAGCAGTCACATTCATAAAAATCATTCCCAGAATACCGCCGATAACACTGGCAGGAACCAGCATATTTCTCAGAAAACCAACCTTTGCTCTCAAAAAAGTACCCAGACACAGCATCACGCCTGCAATACCAAAAGCAATCATAAAACTATTCATATATTATTCCCTCCTGTGATGCCTTTATGCACGGATAAATACGGCACAAAGTCTCTGAATACAGTGTATCAGCAGTATTTTCAATTATCCACAGAGAAAAAAGGACGTAAATTGAAAAAAATGAATCAATTTAGTCCTTTTATTCACACAAGTATTCCTCCTTTTTTGCAGTCTGCAGCTTTCACTACATCTGTGCCAGCAAATCTGCAGATTCCAGAAGGTTTTCAAGTTTTTTCTGAAGACTTCTGCGATCGGAAAGCACCACGTCCTGTCGCTTAACCCATATCTCATCAAAGAATTCCTGAAAAGTTTCCTGCATGGTTTTATCCTGAACCAGAAGTATATTATTCACATAAAATCCGTTCTCCAGTCTGAGAAGCTGTGCAGATTCTGACAGAAAGATACACGGATTGGTTATATATTTGAAATCATCGCTGAAACCGCCCCGAATCATTTTCACCTCCAGCTTTTCTGTTTCTGTTAAAAGATCCTTCATGTAGGCAAGTTGTTCTTTTCTCTCCTCCAGTGTCAGTATTACTTTGTGATTGAAAAAATCCATTTCTCCGGACAGAACAAAATTCGTCAAAGCGGTATCATATATCATCAGTTTCAGCCCGTTCTTTGCTGCTGATCGAAGCGCCACCTGACCGGTTCTTCGTGCCTCAAGCTGCAGTTCCTGAGATTCCGGCCACACTCTCCGGCAGATATCATCAAACAGATTCGGTGACAGAAAGTGTTCGGTCAGATGGCCGCACAGCCATTTCAAATCCTGAGACAAAAGACACCGTATGTACTCGTGGCTCAGCAACAGGTCCTTCATTGTGGTGTGATAAAACAGTTTTCTGTCAGGGTCTTCCACTCTGATGATGGTCTTGTACAGTTCTTCCGAGACTCTCCGGTCTCTGGTAGCGGCTGTGCAGAGAAACTGCTGACCTGACAAGACAGTGACTCCGCTGTAATCCCCCTCGACCGCTATCAGAAGTTTTCCCGCCGCCTCCTGACTGTAAAAAAGCTGAAAGCTGGTCAGAGAATAGTGAGTCAGAAAATGAATCAGTAAAATCACATCATAGATATTCTCACCTTTCAGCTTATCCATATTGATGATAAAGTGAAGATGGATATTTTCCCGGAGCTTTTTCAGAAGAAATCTCTGTTCCGAAATTCCTGCAATAAGAAGCTTTGCCGTATGTTCCAGCGCAAAAATGTCCGCCATTACTGCAATATTTACCGGTGCTGCTGCGTCAATCTCGCGGCAGAAATCCAGCATCAAAGGACTGTTGCCCGCCGGTCTGACTGTCAGGTTTGCATTGTTGATATATTTTTCCAGACTCGATCGCCCTGACGATACGTCATAGGCATCTGCAAGAGATGTACAGATAACATTCTGCAGCTTTTCAGGTTCTGTCACGCCATATACGCCGGCAAGTTCCTTCAGTTTCGATTCTGCAGCCTGACTGCATATTTCTGAGGAAATAACGGCACAGATACGCTCGGCATTTCTGGCAGAAGGCAGCATTTTCCCGGAAATCCATTTACTGATATAGGAAACGTCATAATTGAGCGCCTTTGCAATGGTATAATGCTTCACTCCCGATGACAGCAGCGCTCGTTCCAGTTCACGTCCAAAATAGTTATTTCTTTTTTCCATATTCTTTTCCCTGATTATTTCTTCTTTGTAATCCACAGTATCTGGGGAGGATTGTTCTTCTGATTGGGAAACGATACGTACACCGTATGATATATTTTCGGCGGCAGAGTTTCTGCCCAGGAAAGCAGCATCTCAAGCTCTCTTTTTCCTTCCGGATGGCCCGGATACATTACAACTGTTACAATTCCTCCGGTTTTTATCAGACTGAGTGCCTTTTTTACCGATTCAAGGGTATCCTCAGCCTTTGTCGTCACCGTCTTGTCGCCTCCCGGAAGATAGCCCAGATTAAAAACTGCGGCTGAAGGCTTTCTGTCTTCACCTGTTTCTTCCATATACTTCTGCAGATGCAGAAAACTTCCCTGCACCGTCAGAAACTGCCTGATTCCTGCCTCGTTCATCAATTCTTCGGTCTTCTGAATCGCCTGTTTCTGCAGATCCACAGCCATAACGCATCCTGAATCTCCCACAGCCTCTGCCAGACATATTGTGTCATGGCCATTGCCGCAGGTTGCATCAATGACAAAGTCTCCCTTGCTGACATAGCTGAGTGTCACTTCCATGGCCAGTGCTGCGGTCGTGGTCAAAAGATTTCCTTCCATGATTCCTCCCAACCTGTTTCTTTTCTATAGTATATCATAAGTTTCTCCATCTTCAAGAAAAAGAACTCTGTTCTGCAGTGCGCCTAACCTGATTTGTTCCGGTTTCTCTGTGTGGATCGGTATAACCTTTTTCGGCTGTACCGCTCTTACCGCCCGCCAGATTGCCTCTGCAGAACAGTGGCCCGAGGTATGGAGTTTTACCACATAGCGAAACCCGGATGTCATCCTGTCGACAGCCGTACGGTGTTTTTTCAGAAATCCCTCCGACACAGAACAGATGAAGAGACATTTCTCCGGATCTCTTGCTGCATATTTGCCTGCAATTGATTCAAAAGCTTTATTCACCCGTACTGCCATGCAAAACCCGGCAGGTGTATTTTCCAGTTCCTCCAGATATACCTGTGCCCGTTCAAATCTGTAGAGAGGCGAAACGATCCTGCCTGTTCTGACTGCATCTATCAGCTTCATCTGATAAGTGTCACAGAAAAAAGCAGTTTTACCTTCAGATGCCAGATGAAACACTGCCAGCCTGTCAATGTCTGACGGTGATGTCAAAACAAAGGTATAGGGAAACCGATCCATCAGGACCTGAGCTGCATGTGCCAGTTCAGTTTCCGGTCTGGTAACAGGTTTTTCATAAGACAGATTTGTACCCTCAGTTATCATGACATCTACCTGCCCTGTCAGAGACTCCAGTGCAGGAATCACCGCTGCGCCTTTAATTCCGTGGGTTCTGTAATCTCCTGTGTGAAGCACTTTCTTTCCGTCACCTTCAATGAGCAGCATATACGCATCATAAGCTGAATGATCGGTCACTATGGGCGTAATTTTCAAATCTCCGACAAAAAAGCTCTCTCTGTCTCGATATGCATGCATTGCTGAAACCCGCGGAAGCAGCGGACTCTGTTCATGTTCCTTCATCAGACGAAATAATTCTCTTGCACCCTCTCCGATGTAAAGGGGAACTGACGGACTGATAAACTCCATCAGCCCGATGTGGTCGACATGATTATGTGTAAAAATCACTGCATCATAAGGTTCATCAATTTTCAGATGATCATCCGGCATGTTTCCTGCAGTATCAGGCAGCACACTTCCCATATCGATCAGCACCCGAGTCTGTGATGTGGATATGCCCGTCACACAGCCTCCAATCTGATGAGTACCCCTGTATAGTTTTATCTTCAAAGAAAGTCACCTCCTAACACAGTGTAGGAAAAGACGGAGAAAAATAGAACCCTAAACTTTGACGGAGTTATGATTGTCGGAAAAAAGATAAAAACAGTGGCTGAAAAACCACTGTTTTCTTCATGTGTAAATTTTGCAGATGCCTGTTAAACTCAGGGAAAACCTGTCTTATTCGCCGTCAGCGGTGAACTCCTGAGAATAGAACTCGCTGCCGTCACCGTTGAGATACTCAACCTTTACCGTAATACCGTCTATTTCACTCTGTTCCTCACACTGCTTGGCAATGCTTTCAAATGTACCTGCGGCACTGCTCATGTATTCCTCAAAGTATCCGGATATAAGATCAGCCTGATCGCCTTCTATGGTTGTCTTGTATTTACAACTGTAAATAACGGAGTTCTCTTTAATATCCACGGTCATGGAATAATCATCCGTATCCATATTGATAGATTCCAGCTGGCTCATCAGTTCTTCATCCGATTTACAGAATTCTTCAAAGGTCTGAGGTTCTCCGCACCCTGCAAACAGTATGGAAACAGTCATTACCATAACAATTGTCAATGCCAGCAGTTTGATAGTTTTTTTCATAAGTCATTCTCCTTTATACTAAATATTGCAATCCGTATGAAACGGCTACAGCGCTGATGACTGCGAGAATAAGTGCTATGTTTTTCCAGGCTTAATCTCTGAAGTCAAACAACTCCCTGGGTGTAATGTTCAGAACTTCACAAAGGCCAAAAACCACGTCCAGAGAAACTCCTACCGACGCCAGCTCAATCCCGCTCATATGGCTGCGATCGATATCCAGAAGTTCAGCAAGCTGAAGCTGCGTCAGCCCTTTCTTTTTTCTGTAGAAGGCTATATTCAGGCCCAGGTTCTTATACGCTTCGATATATTTTCTGTTCATTATTCACCTCATCTTCATTATATGCAGATCCTTATTATGCTTAAACCTTTTTTTACAAGCATAATGACTTGTTTCAGACATCATTATATCCCCAACTCCTGTATTTGTCAGATAATTCACTATCATTCTGATTTTCAAGAATATCCGTAAAAGTCATCGGCTGCCATGTTCCTCAAGATATCTGTGCCAGTATTTGAGAGCTGCATATTCGGAAATCCTTTTCATATAGACAGCATCAAATGCGCCGCCCACAGCGCCGGCAACAGGAACTCCCTGCAGAAATTTCATATAAAGCAGTTCTTTTGACAACGTGCCGGAAACCTCTTCTATCTGCTTCTTATCATCATAGTCCTGCGGCATCTGCCGTGTTTCGATAAACCTGTCCGCAGCCCTGTTGATCCGTTCAAAGGATTCACCGTAAGACAGGGCTCCCTGAATTATCAGCAGAATAAAATATTTTTCCTTCTCCTCTTTATATCCGAAACCGTAATTCATGGATATTTCGTAGATATTTTTCAGAATCATGGCCGTAAACACCGGAATATCGGGAAGGCCGATACCAAGGATACCCATTCCGATTCCTGACGCACCTGAAAGAAGCAGATTCTTTGTTCCCGTACTTCGAGCTTTGCCGGTAAAGGCTCGCAGAGATTTTGAGGTTTGTTTCACTTCTGTCGCAAACTGTCTGACCTGATAATCTTTTACGAGCTTCTGTGGCCTGCAGGTTTTTTCAATGATACCTGTTCCTTTCTGAAAAATCAGTACAAATGCCTTGGCAAAGGCCGCATCCAGAGTTTCCTGCAGTTTCGGAGGAATCTTCTCCTCAAGCTTTTTGTTCAGCAGACTATCCTTTTTCATTTTTCTTTTCTGATATAATTTCTGCTCCTGCTGTCTCAGCTTACGCCATTCTTTCTGAAATGGCGTCTGTTTTTTTAAAAAAACCAAAATGATACCCTCCTGTCTTTATTTCATCTGCAAAAACAAAGATTATGCATGGTTTACCGCATGCATGCATTTACAAACTTCATCGGTACGTCCATACGGCATGCAACCTGTTCCGGTGTCATTCCACTATCCAGAAAACGCCTGCAAACCATTTTCATATTTTCTCCAACCTCAATAATATGTCTGTCAGGATCATAAAATCGAACAACACGTTGTCCCCGAGAATGTTCTCTGACAGGATGTGCATACTCAACGTTACATTTTTTCAGTTCACCGATAAAATTATCAAAATCATCTTCTTCAAAATACAGCTCAAAGTTATTGCCGCCAAAAGAAATATCATTCGTGTCTATAAACTGTCTGTATGTTTCCACAGTCTGTAAAACCAGTCCACCAGTTAAAGTTTTATTTGCACCAAAATCCATAATTACACGAAGTCCTAGCACATTTTGATAAAACTCAACGGATTTTTCTATATTGGTTACTGTCAATAATGGATTTTTCAATTTCATTTTCATGGTCTCCATTTCTTAAGGTTTTTCTGCGGCAGTTTTCGAATAAAAATATCATTGTTTTTAGAATATCAAAAACAAGAGCTGTATCAGCAAAACCTGCACATCATAATGTATTCTTCCGCATTTTCGTCAACTATTTCAAAACCGGCTTTCTGATACATGGTTACAGCATAATTGGCTTTTTGAACAGATAATGAAACCTTCTCATACCCCTTCATCTTCAGAACTGCAAGCATCTGTTCCAGTAAAGCGGACCCTATACCGCAGTTTCGGTATTCTTTATAGAGTGAAATCGCAAGTGATGGTGTTTCATCATCTACATGTCCGTAATCATCCATCATTCGAGCCCATACTGCACCGGCAATTCTATGTCTTACCTCTGCTACCAGACAGAGATCACCTTTTTTTCTGCCGAAGTCAGCAATATATATCTGTAATTCAGGTAAACAAACAATACTCTTTTCCGGAAGTGCAGCCCCTTCCGGAATAAAAACTGCCTCATACAAAAAATCGTTCAGCAGATGATACTCAGATTCTTTCATTTCCCGTATGATATAATCCATCTGCGATTCACTCTCCTAAGATTCTTTTTACAGGGTGTCTGAGCACCGTCTTCAGCTTTTCAGGTACTACTCGTCTGGGATCACTCAAATAAATCTCATGATGAAATCTCTTATCATTAATATCCAGCTCGTAACCTTGCGCTATCATAAATGCATGCATTTTCTCAACAGTAGCCGGCTCATTATCATAAGAACCGATATGCATGCACTGAACACATAATCCTTCCTCATAGGTCATAAATTCCACCTTGGAAAAATCTTTCTCCTTTTTCTTCTCAGCCTCTGCCACAGCCCATTCAAGATCAGTCTGTGTCACAAAATCGGGGAGTCTGATCAATGATATAAAGTTGAAGTCTTCTTTTCGGCTGTAATCAACGCCTCTGATATGTTCCTGCCACCAGAATCCTTCCAGAGGAGGCATTACATAGTCAAAGTATCCAGCAATCCGATGTTCCCCTTTTTTGCTCATTTTAATCGTGAAAGCTGTTGCATAAAGCAGCCCTACAGACTGTTTATACTCGCTGTCATCCTGATTAGGATCGCCTTTGCCCTGAACCGCGATGTAATTCATAGAAGGGACATTTACTATGGACGGCTGGTCTTTGGGCATGAAAATTCTTTATACTCTTTTTTATAATCAAATGCCATGATATTCTCACCTCAACATTCATTCACATTTTCCGGCAGGCATCCCGCCAATATCTCACGCTGCCTTTTTCTGCTGAATCCATTAAGTACAAGACGATAAGATTCCTGTAACAGATCATCGGACACTTGTCCGTCATTCATTATGCAGTTTCAATGAAGTTTATTCATATAACAACCGGGGATAATATTCTCATACTACTGTTCCTCTGTCAGTATTTCTTTTGAATGCTCTTTGCAATACTGAAAAGTTCCTTCCGAAGTTCTTCGGGCTCCAGTAATTCCACTTTTCCTCTGAAGGATAAAATCCATGTAAGCAGATTCTCCTTATCCGTATAATCTGCCTGAAACAAAAGCTTTCCATTTTCCTGTTCTGCAAAGCTTCCGCTCCCGAATTCTTCCACCAGGCGCCATTTACATTCCGGTTCAAATAAAGCTTTTACGCCGATACCTCCCGGAAATATCTTTTCACTTCGTAAATCCGGCATAGGCACCTGTCTTTTGGAAAACACCTGATCCGTGATCTGAGGATGTTCC
This sequence comes from uncultured Eubacteriales bacterium, assembly GCA_949289445.1. GTDB lineage: Bacteria > Bacillota > Clostridia > Peptostreptococcales > Anaerovoracaceae > Senimuribacter. The sequence continues at coordinate 12,933 of CASEOD010000006.1, read as the reverse complement.
ATTCGATTCAGTTTGAACAGTCTGAAATCCTTCCGTTTTTTACACCATGCCCAGATATACCAGCTGCTCCACTGAAAGATCAGGAAATACGGCTCAACCACGCGGACGGATTCCTCCTTTGGAGAATAATAAACAAATCTCAGTTCCCTGCAGGTATCAATGGCCGTACGTATCAGTTCAATCTTGGAAGCCAGAGACTCTTTATACCACGAAGATAAGTCAATCAGTACCGACTGATTTCCAATCATAATGTCAGAAGATCCTGCAGAAAGCTTATCCATCAGTTTTCCGTAACGGTTGGTACCGTTTACACTGTCCAGACTGCGTAACCCTGCAAGAATATCCTGCATCTCAGCTCCGGTAAGCAGGGTTTTATCCCATTTATAGCCTTCCATAATTGAAATTCCTCCATTTGCACCTTGTCTTGTCAAAATGGGAATCCCTGCCTTACACAAATCCTCTATATCTCTGTTTATAGTCCTTCTGGACACCTCAAAATGCTCTGCCAGATATGGAGCTGTCAGCATATCTTTTTGCAGAAGCATCGATAGAATTCCAATCTGTCTGTCTATTTTCACAATTTCTCCTCTGACATTCTTCATAATAACACGCAAAACACGTCAGCTGTATGTCATGTTTTTATGATGGCTGACAGTTTTTTTGGATGATGCAAATACTCTCCATTCGTTATTTTTTGTCTATCATATAAGACTGCAGACTTTTTCCGCATCCGTTTTTTTCATAAAAAAGTTCCACACCCGGCTGCGCACCGAAATACAGCATGGTAGGCGTATTTTCCTTTGCAAGCGCAAGCAGCTTACTGCCTATACCCTGTTTCTGATATTTTGGCAGAACAAGGAGTTCTGTGATTGTTCCGAAAAAATATCCGTCTGTCAGAATGCGCAGACATCCCGCCAGCAAATCACCGTCATATGCAGTGATATTCAGTGTTTTAGACAAGGCCTCCTGTGTAAGCTCCATATCATAGCTACCCTGCCATATCTGATTGGCAAAGGGAATAAAAACCGAAGCGGTAAGTTTTGTATCATTTACTCTGTATTCCATTTTACACACCTTTCTGACGAAATACTTCCTTTTCCAGGTCTGAAACAAACAAAGCCTGATGTTTTTTAGATATGCTTTAACGAATGGTTTCATATAAAACTTCTTTACGCTTACATACTCTGTAAATTCTATCTCTGTCTCCTGTTTTCTCCCAGTAAAGAGGCCTACCCAGTGCCCTCTCATATTACTGTTCTCCATGTCAAACTCCCAGCACATGAACGGCTCTGAACAGGTAACCGTAAAAAAGGTAGGATATCCGTTTTTTGTATATTCTATAAACCAGGTTTCATCTAAAACTTCCAGTTTACTCAGATCACTGCGCCAGGTGTAATTTTCAACTGACGTAACAATTCCCCATACTTTTTGAATATCACATGAAATCACCGTGTTTATTTTTGAAACGGTCATTTTCTCTGCCACTAATTTCATCATCCTCTATTATCCTGCTTTATGTTCTGCTTACTTGTGGTTTCACACTCTTTTTTCTTCAGCAGTGCGTACATCTTCATGTCCAGGATTTCTCCGTGTTTCACAGCATTGCATTTCAAAGTGCCTTCATAAAGAAAGCCGGCCTTTTCCAGCACTCGGCAAGAAGCGATATTGTGGGAAAAAGGCTCTGCATAGATACGGATAATATCACTGCAGGAAAATACATACCCACAGATCTGTTTTACAGCGTCGGTCATAATTCCTTTTCCCCAGTATTCTTCGGCCAGGTAATATCCCAGTTCAGCAGTCTGCCTGTGAATGTTGCTTTGACGAAAAATCCCGATACTGCCAATCACTTTGTCATCCATGGTGACAGCAAAAGCAAAAACGTCATTTTCATCTGCAGACATCATAGCAGAAATATATTCCTCTCCGTCCTGCTCGGTATAAGGATACGGTAATCCATCCCTCAGATTATTCTGTATTTTTTTATTGGTAAGTACTGCTGCCAGATCAGCTGCATCTGACTGTTTCCACTTTCTGATTCTGCAAATCATTTTCATTTACTGCCCTTTCTGACTGATGTTTTTAAGGATAAGCATTTTCTGTTGGGTTTTCTTTTAATTTTCAGCAATCTGATGAAATCATCAAATAAAGCAGTATCTGACGGTTCAAACATCAGCCATTTCCCATCATGATAAGTCTGCGCCCTGTCATAAACTCTCTGGATTTCTTCTGCATAACTGTCTCTGAATGCCTCAAATTCTGACCTCTCATCTTTTCCAAAGACAATCATGAAACCCACACAGTTTTCTCTCGCATATAAGGCACACAGGGTCTTGCCTCCCCGTCGGTATTTATATTCGTATTTCCACGCTTTACCACCTCTGTTCCAGAAACAATCCATGTCGTATTTTTCGGTAATCAATTCGTCTAATTTGTTCCAGATATCATAGAGTGGTTCTCCCACTAAAAGCTTCATCTCTTCTACATCAGGTATTATCTCTGACATAACAGTTCTCCTTTAAGTCTCAAATCAGTCAATCTGCAGTCTTTATCCTCGTAAATTTTCCACTGCGTCAGGATTGACGGAAAGAATCATTTCAACCTTTGGACATGTTCCAAGATCCGGGCAGTCACCGCAAGTGGGAACATCTTTTTTCAGTGCGCACCGGCGAATATCACACAGACTGCTGCAGAATACGGTTTTAGCCCTATCCATACGACATCCCTCACAGTTAATATGTTCAGGTAAAATAGGGGCATGATTCAGTTCTGACCATAATTTCGCGGTTTTTATGCGAAGAGCCTGATCATCACTGATTGTTGCAATGTACGCATCGCATTTTTCACAATCCAGTCCGCAGAATCCAATCATTTTTTTCATAGGTTGTGCATCTCCTCAAATCTCAGTTTATTACTCTAAGTATAGCATATCTTCCCGGGATTCACTATAAAAAGGTTCTCCTGTTTATCATAGAAGAACCCTCTTCAACATTTTTATTATCTGATCTATGAATCATATCCGGCTGTCAAATCCGTCAGTTCGTCAATGAGTTTCATGTTGTTCATCTTTCTTGCCAATGGCATAAAAATTTCAATGGTTTCCTTTATTCTAAAGTTCTTTTCCGTCTCCCCAATATAGTCAACAGTCCTCATATTGTGAAGCCGCTGTGCTAATCTGATCTGAACCACCTCTTCAGATGCGTGGTTCAAATTCCTGTTTGTTGTTTTCAGGTCTGAAACAATGTCAGCTATTTGTGCCGGCAATTCTTTCTCAACCTGTTCTAAGCTCATAACGCCTTTTGTTCCGGCGTCACAGAACAGGCCTGCCAGAATCACATTTTCTTCTGCACCCATTTCTGATAGGATAATTGAAACATTCATCGGATGTGTAACATATTCTTCTCCTGAGTATCGTTTCATATCGTCATACGCATTGCAGGCAAGCAGGTACAGCCTGTTCAGAAGTTCCTGATTCACCCCTGCACCATTATCCTCCATGGACGTTTTCAGTATTTGCAGTAATTCTTCTTTCGATGCTCCGACCTTTGTTCTCTTCAGAAAAATACTGTTCATATAACCACCTCCAAGACAATCGATTCCCACACGCATTGTTCTGAGAAGTGATGGAGCGAATCCGAATTCTCTTTTAAATGATCTGGTAAATGCACTGTGTGACTGCCACCCATATTCTAAGGCAGCATCTATAATTCTAACGCCCGCGGCAATATCTTCAGAAGCCTTAACCAGTCTCCTCTTCCAGATATAATGCATACATGTCATGTTTGTATATTCCTTAAATCTGCGAAGAAAATGATATTCCGAATAACCGGCGGTTTCAGCCAGTTCTTTAATTGTCAGCGGTTCACAAATATGCTCTTCAATATATTTCAGAATTCTTTCCATCTCCGTCACCTTCTGATTTCGTATGGTAGTTATACTGTAACGGATTCAAAAGCTTTCTGCTGTACCCGAACTGCTGTTTTGTTTAAGAGCGGAAAATTTTATGCCCGGTATCATGATTTCACGGTCAAGTCCTCTCACATGTCACTGCACATAGCAGTTCCCTATCAGTCATCTCGCTGCTGTTTTTTCGCCCTGATCAGTAAAAAATCTGGCTTATGCAGTAAATCCTCATACTCAGGGTATTTGTCAATCAGTTCTTTCGTCGGTAAAGGCTCTGCCATCCTTTCAACAGTAAAGCCGTTTTCCGTCAGGGTGTTCATGATGGTAGAGAAGGTTCTGTGATATTTTTTTACTTTATCAACAAACCAGGCCGACTCCCTTTCACCTTCCACACTGTAATATGCAAGGTTTAAATATGACTTTGCTCCGGTTTCATCTCTTGTCCATCTGTCTCCTCCCGCATGACATGTGCACAGCGGATGCTCCTGAGAGAATACAAATATACCATTTTCATCAAGGAGTTTATATATATTCCTTACTACACCTTCAAAATCTTCAACATAATGAAATGCCAACGAGCTTGTCACAATATCAAACCGCTGCTGCAGCTGTCCGATATCTTCCATGGCCATATTGAGATACTGAATTTTCGGGCCGCAGTTTTCGGTTCCCGCCACTTCCAGCATCTTCTTTGATATATCTGTTCCGACAACCTTTTCTGCTCCACAATCAGCAAACCGCCTGCAATGTTCTCCGAATCCGCATCCCAGATCCAGAATTCTTTTTCCTTTTAAATCCGGCAGCAGAGAAAACAATGCCGGTATCTCGAACAGGTTGTTGGCATTTGCTTCATTCTCTCTGATTTTTTTGTACCCTGCAAACATGATTTCGTTATCATAGATGTTCTGTCTGGCCATTTTGAACCTCCGTAAACTTCCGGGACTGTCTTTTCCTTTATTATAGCATGAAAGCGCTTCCCTATGAAGAACAACTGCCGCCTCAGTCTTCAAACCTGCAAAAAAATTTCTTCCTAAAACCGAAAGGAGATACAGAACTTTTACGTAATGAAGATAAGAATACTTTAATGTCAAATTCTTCTAGAGGATTACTTGTCTGTTTCTTCAGTAGATTTTATTTATAAAGCGATTCAAATAATCTTGTAATAACCCGGTACCGATTCACCCAACTTCTATTTTATCTACTATGCAAAATAAACATATTAAACACAGCAGATAGTCCGAAGACTACCTGCCACATAAAATAAACCATATACACTTCTACTTTTCAAATACGGCGTATCCTTTGCTGCCATTGACTGCATTGGTTCAAGGTATGTATAAATACACACCGTTGTATATTTCAATTACATTCACTCATTCTGGTTTGCTGATTCTCTGTTGCCAAATCACATTTAGCACCTTGCAGTAAGCATAAAAAGCAAGTTATTCCCCAAAAAAATATAGTTACTTCTCGTTATACTGATACCTTTTTAGTTTCTTACCTGTAATGAGACAAATTATAATCCCGCTTACTCCAAGTATAAACATCATAAGTGCCGCACCTGAACCTTTTTTTGTACCAAAAAGTGTTTTTAGAATTGATAAATTACCATATGTAGCCATAAGCGGTTCGCATATATTATCTACCATAAAGCCACCCAAAAACAATCCAATTGGAATAGTAAAAAACTGAAGCGTATTACGGCACGCATAAACACGTCCTTGCATTTCTACCGGAATGGTACTCCTAAAAATCACATCCAAATTAGCATCCATAACAGGTACAAGGATCCATCCAATGATCTGTCCTGCGCACCATAATACTGGTTCTCTGCAAAAAGCCAATAAAAAGTTTTCAGTTCCCAGTGAAAACAGCATGGTTAAATAAACGACTTTAACCCTATCCTTTGGCTTCGGTAAAAGCGAAACAACCAGACTACCAATAATCATAGCTGCACCGGAACAAGAAGTAACAATTCCAAGAACAGACTGACCACCTTTAGGATTCGGAAGTACATAACCCGGTAATGTTGCCTCAAAAGCTGAAGCCACCAGATTAACCCCTGCCATAAATAATATCAGCATCATAATCATTGGATTGTCTTTCAGAAATCCAATTCCCTGTTTAACAAGAATAAGTACTCTTTCTTTTCGTTTACTATTGCTTTTCGGAATATTTATAAAAAACTGCAACGCTATAAATCCGACGATAAAGCTGCTGATATCTACTGCTATCACACCAGTAAGTCCTGTAAAAGAATACAATGTTGTAGCAAGCAGAGGATTTAATATAGATATCAGAGATCTTGACAAAGACCGAAGACCACTTGTCTTTTGATAATACTTTTCGGGAACGATAAGTGTCATAGCAACTTCTGATGCCGGTTGCTGCACTGTGTTCATTAATCCCGAAATCGCATTTAAGACATACAAATGCCATACCATCAAACAATTTGTACGAAATAATCCCAATACCACTACGGTACAAAGCACTGCAAGAACATCGCAAACAAGCATTGTCTTCTTCTTATCAAACCTGTCTGTCAGAGCTCCGGAAAATATGCTCATTAACACATATGGCGCATAAGAACATATAGTAAGAGAAGCAGTACTTAATGAAGAACCGGTCTTCTCGTACAACCATAAAGTTAATGCAAATGCTGTGATACTACTCCCAAGTTGAGATATGCTCTGGGTACTCCAAAGAATCAAAAAGTCTTTCAACTCGTATAATTCATTTTTCTTTGTATGATTCATTTCTTTGCTCCTTTTCATATCAACTATTTCACGAAACAGAAGCAAAGCCTGAGGATATCAGCCTAGTGCTATTCCTCCATGCAGTCTCCTCAGACTCTGCATGGAGCTACTACAATACAAAGCTTCATCTTTTTCACCTTTCTTTTAGATAGAACCAATTGTATAACAGAAACTTCAAATTTCTCTCCAAATATCATTATATCATAGTGATATAATTTCGTTATCGCACTATTAAACAGATTAGTTTTTCTGACATAATCTTTAACTATGAAACATCTTATTATTACTTTCACCAACTGTCAAGAAACTTTTATCTTCACCATCTGGTGTCGCGGCGAATTAACCCAAAGACTCAAACAGACGCAAAAATAGCCGCTATTATGAACACTGCTACTACTGCAAAGCAAAAAATTGCCATGGTTTTCATATATTTTATTTTTTTCTTTCTTATTTTTGTATGGATGCCGGTTGTGTAAAATACCATAGTGATCAGAGAGCCTACGGCAAATCCAAAACAGACTCCTTTTACACTTTCATAAACGGGAATTCCCGAATCACAGCATAAGATCTCCATAGCCAGACCAACCAGCAAAGCCAGCAATCCAATAATAGAGATGACTTTTGCTCTTTTTAACAATAATTCTTTCTCTGCCGTCACATAATCAGACATTGCCTCTGCCACTTCTTTTACCTCTTTTTCCATACGCTCACTTTTTCTTTCCCCGTTGATAATTTCAACAATACTCACATCAAAAAACTCTGCGATTTTAACAAGCAAACTGATATCCGGCATATTGCTTCCCGTTTCCCATCGGGATACTGTACGTCCGGACACCTGCAGGATTTCTGCAAAGGTTTCCTGCGTTATGTTTTTTTCCTTGCGAAGCTCCTTTAAGAAACTGCCGATTTTTTTTTGATCCATGTTTCCTTCCTCCTTTCAGCAACAGCTTACCGAAATATCCCTGCACAGTACACGACACAAAGCGAGAAAATGCCAAAATTCCCGGCAGACATCCTTGTCCGGTAAAGTTTGCTGATTTTTTGGCTTTCATCATAACACGGCTTCCCAAGAATATCAGCCGTAAAAGCAGAAAAACCATTGACAAATCATACTATTTTTAATTACTCCAAAAAACCTTTTGCTCTTACGAAAAATATCACACCACACACTAAAAGCCGGAAAGTCCGCTGTTTATGCGCCCTCCCGGCTCTCTGTCTACTATTCAAACTCAATGGTTCCGGGCGGTTTCCCCGTACAATCATACAGTACCCGGTTCACATGCTCCACTTCGTTGACAATACGGCTGGTCACCTTCTCTATGACGTCCCAAGGCAGTCTGGCCGATTCTGCAGTCATGAAATCGCTGGTGGTCACTGCCCGGAGAGCCACAGCATAGTCATAAGTTCTGAAATCTCCCATGACACCTACGGAACGCATATTGGTAAGTGCTGCAAAATACTGGTTAATCTCACGATCCAGCCCTGCATTTGCAATCTCTTCCCTGTAAATGGCATCTGCGTCCTGCACCATTTTTACCTTCTCTGCAGTCACCTCTCCTACGATACGCACACCCAGTCCCGGACCCGGAAACGGCTGGCGATATACCAGATATTCAGGAATTCCAAGCTCCAGACCGGCTTTGCGCACCTCGTCCTTAAACAGCATACGAAGAGGCTCGATAATTTCCTTGAAATCCACATAATCAGGAAGGCCGCCCACATTGTGATGGGACTTGATGACTGCCGATTTTCCAAGACCGCTTTCAATCACATCAGGATAAATAGTACCCTGTACCAGAAAGTCCACAGCGCCGATTTTCTTTGCCTCTTCTTCAAAGACACGAATAAATTCCTCTCCGATTATCTTTCTCTTCTGTTCAGGCTCAGTCACACCCGCCAGTTTATCATAAAAACGCTGCTGCGCATTAACCCTGATAAAGTTCAGGTCATAATCTCCTGCCGGGCCGAAAACGGCTTCTACCTCGTCGCCTTCATTTTTTCTGAGAAGGCCATGGTCCACAAAGACGCAGGTCAGCTGTTTTCCCACTGCTTTTGACATCAGTACTGCTGCAACAGAAGAATCCACTCCGCCGCTGAGAGCACACAGCACTTTTCCGTTTCCAACTTTCTGACGGATTTTCCTTATGCTCTCATCCACAAAGCTGTCCATCTTCCAGTCACCTTTACAGCCACAAGGCCCGTAAACAAACTCTGACAGCATTTCCATCCCCTGTTCTGAATGGGTAACCTCCGGGTGGAACTGCAGACCGTAAAGCTTCTTTTCAGCATTTTCCATGGCTGCCACAGGGCAGACCGGTGTATGAGCAGTAATCTGAAAACCCTCCGGAACTGTTTCAATATAATCAGTATGACTCATCCAGGTCACAGTAGTATCCGAAACCTTTTTCAGCAGTCCCTTTTTACTGTCTACTGTTACTTCTGTTTTTCCATATTCACTGACAGGGGCTGTCGCAACCTTTCCGCCAAGGGTCCATGCCATAAGCTGCGAGCCGTAGCAGATACCCAGCACAGGAATACCAAGTTCAAAGATTTCAGGACTTCCATGGGGTGATGCAGGATCGTATACACTGTTTGGACCTCCTGTCAGAATGATCCCCTTTGGATTCATTTCTTTCATTTCTTCAACGGTCATAGTGTAAGGATGCACTTCACAGTATACACCACACTCTCTGACTCTCCTGGCGATGAGCTGATTGTACTGTCCGCCGAAATCCAGCACCAGAATGCTTTCTCTCATAAATACCTCCGATATGTTTCCTAATTATTATAACAGAACAGAAACAGGTGAACACGACAGTGCCCGTTCTTTTCCGGTTAAGCCTTCGGTCACCTTCCCGTCCTATCCGATATGTTTTTCATTCTTTCTGTCTCTTCCCATTAACCTTTCAACTGCTTCCTGAGCAGTAATTTTTTCATTGATGCAGTCATAAATACATTCTGTAATCGGCATTTCCACACCGACTCTCTTGGCCAGCTGATAAGCCGCTTCAGCGGTAAACATGCCTTCAACCACCATGCCTACTTTTTTCACTGCTTCACTTGGTTTCATTCCTTCTCCGATCATGATACCGCAGCGGCGGTTTCTGGAATGCATACTGGTGCAGGTAACGATGAGATCACCTACGCCTGTCAGACCGGCAAAAGTTGCCACATCAGCTCCCAGCTTTTCTCCAAGACGACACATTTCTGTAATGCCGCGGGTCATCAGAGCTGCCTTTGCATTGTCTCCGAAACCGATACCGTCAGAAATTCCGGCGCCCAGAGCAATGATATTTTTCAGTGAACCCCCCAGCTCCACACCGCAGACATCGTCATTGGTATAAACCCGGAACCGATCAGTCATGAAAATGTCCTGAACATACTCTGCCAGTTTCATGTCCTTAGAGGCAACTGCCACGGTGGTAGGCAGGGCTCTTCCCACTTCTTCCGCATGTGACGGGCCGGAAAGAACCACATATTTCACATCCGGTTTCAGAATATATGCAATTTCAGACATTCTCATCAGGGTTCCCTGTTCTATGCCTTTTGCCACATTGACCACGACCATATTATCCTCGATAAACGGAATGGCTTTTTCAAAAGCACTGCGAAAATGCTGAGCGGGAGCGGAAAAAAGCGCCACATCTGCGCCGGCAAGGGCTTCCTCTGTGGAATCTGCCAGATGCAGATTCTCACCAAAAGGAATTCCCGGCAGATATCTCACATTTTCACGATGTTCTTTCATTTCTTTCATGTGTTCTGCATTCACATCAAACATCTTTACCTGATGTCCTTTATTACTCAAGGTAATCGCAAGAGCCGTTCCCCAGCTTCCTGCGCCGATTACGCCAATTTTTTTCATATCTGTTCACCTTTCTCTCAGCGGCATTTGCCAAATACATGCTTCAAACCGCTTTACTTATCACTCTTTTTCCCAAAGCTCAGTTTATTCTCTTCACCTTTTATCAGTCGCTTAATATTTCCTCTGTGGTTGTAAATCAGAAGAACTGCCATGAAGGTACCTACATACAGAAAATCCGGTTCCATAAAGTAAGCCAGTACCGGAAAGGCTGCCGCACCGGTAATGGAGCCCAGAGATACCATACGGGACAGTATCACTACAACAGCTACCACAGCAAGAGCGGCAAGAGCCAGCTGCCAGTTGATCCCGAGAAGTACGCCAAAGGCTGTGGCCACCCCTTTACCGCCTTTGAACTTAAAAACTACAGGCCAGACATGGCCGACAAAAGCAGCAAGCGCACAGAACATGGCTGTCTGTGGTGTGGAGAGCAGATAACCCAGTTCCACGGCCACAAATCCCTTTCCGATATCCACAACCAGTGTGATCAGTGCGGCTTTCTTGCCTAGCACACGCAGCGCATTGGTTGTGCCCGCATTGCCGCTTCCCTCTTTTTTAATATCCAGTCCCGCAGCCTTTGCCAGGAGTGTGGACGGGGAAATATTTCCAAGGAAATATGCGATTACAACCGCCAAAACCATTTTCACGGCTTCCATTACTGTTCTTTCTCTCCTTTTTCTCTGAATACAAATTTGATAGAAGTGCCCTCAAAGCCGAATCCTTCGCGAATCTTGTTTTCCAGATATCTCGCATAGGAAAAATGCATCAGCTCCCGCTTATTGATCTGGAAGGAAAAGAGAGGAGGTTTCACACCCACCTGCGTCACATAATAGATTTTCAGACGTCTGCCCTTATCTGAAGGCGGCTGTTTCATCATGGTTGCATCTGTAATCAAGCTGTTCAGCTGACCTGTTGGCACCCGCAGCGCCCGCTTTTCCGCCACGTATTTTGCCATTTTGATTACATCAAAGACCCTCTGTCTGTCTTTTACGGAAATAAATACAGACGGAGCATAGGACATAAAAGTAAGTTCTGCTTCGATGACCCTCTTGAAATCCCGCATGGTATTGGTTTCTTTCTGTACCAGATCCCATTTGTTGACCACGACCACAATTCCTTTGCCCGCCTCATGGGCAACGCCGGCAATCTTCTTATCCTGCTCTGTAACGCCTTCCTGCGCATCGATCATCAGAAGGCAGACATCACATCGCTCGATAGCTGCCACTGCGCGAATTACACTGTACCTTTCAATATCCTCGCTGACCTTGCTCTTTCTTCTGATGCCGGCTGTATCTATCAGAGTATATTTGTCACCGCCCCATTCAAAAGGCGTGTCAATGGAATCTCTGGTAGTACCTGCAATAGGTGATACGATTACCCGTTTTTCACCGATAAGACAGTTAATCAGAGAAGATTTTCCCACGTTGGGCTTACCGATGACAGCCACTTTAATATCGTCTTCCTCTTCGGTATCCGCGCCATCGGGAAAGTTTGCCACAATTTCATCCAGCACATCACCGAAATTCAGCATATTGGCAGCGGAAACCGCCACAGGTTCACCGATTCCCAGTTCATAGAAATCGTAGAAATTTACCGGTACATTGGCCGGATTATCAATCTTGTTGACGAGAAGCATGACTTTTTTGCCGGTTCTTCGAAGCATCACCGCCACCTCACTGTCTGCATGAGTCAATCCTTCTTTTCCGTCTACCATAAATAGAATTACGTCAGCCATATCCATGGCAACCTGAGCCTGCTCTCTCATCTGTGAAAGAATCACATCTTCGCTGTCAGGTTCAATACCGCCTGTATCAATCAGTGCAAAATGAACGCCGTTCCACTCTGCTTCTGCATAAATTCTGTCTCTTGTTACGCCCGGGGTATCCTCTACGATGGAAACTCTTCTGCCCACAATTTTGTTAAAGAATGTGGATTTTCCGACATTTGGTCTTCCCACTACGGCTACAATTGGCTTACTCACTGAAAATTCCTCCTGCAAATTCCAACGGATCGAATTCTTTTAAATCATCCATTTTCTCGCCTACACCGATATACTTGATCGGCAGATCAAACTCATCTGTCACAGTAATGGCAATACCGCCTCTGGCTGTACCGTCCAGTTTGGTCAGCACCACTCCTGTTATCTCAGCAGCCTCGTTAAACTCTTTCGCCTGTGAGACTGCATTTTTCCCTGTGGTGGCATCCAGCACCAGCAGAGTTTCTCTTGCCGCTTCCGGATATTCTCTGGAAATAATCTTGTTCATCTTTTCCAGTTCATTCATTAGATTCTTCTTTGTCTGCAGTCTGCCTGCCGTGTCACAGATTAAAACGTCAATCTTCTTAGCCTTGGCAGACTGGATCGCATCATAAATCACCGCTGAAGGATCAGCCCCCTCCTGATGGCGCACTGTATTG
>CASEOD010000005.1 GCA_949289445.1 uncultured Eubacteriales bacterium | reverse complement strand
TATCTTCTTGAATCTTCTCAGGATTTCTCATGTTTTTTCCTGCAATATTGGTAAAGGCGTTGGTAAAGAAAGTCGCTTTACCAACGGGCAATTTTAAGCGTTCGCCACACGCAGCAGTTCATCTTTGGCGTCATCAAACTTCACATTGGTATAGGTATTCAGTGTTACGCTGATATCTGCATGGCCCATGATTGCGTCCAATCAATAAGGAAGTTATTTCCTCAAAGTTAATATTCCCGCACAGTAAGACATCGGTTCAAATACTAACTTCGGGAAAACGCTTTTCAATTCGTCGAACACGAAGTAAATTTCCGTCTCATCCCATTCATCTCCAACTTCTAACTTACATTTTTCCAACTCATCACGAGTTGTAAAGGCAACATCACCAATGTAAATACATCCACCCTCGTTCAACAAAGACAGCAGCTCGCCAAGAAAACAGATTTTCTGATTATCCGTTAAATGATGCAAGGAATATGTAGCAATAATAGCATCATACTTAAGCAGCTTCAAATCATTTACCAATCCACGGGAAAAGTCCCCCTGATACAGTTTGGCCTTCGGCATCTTATCTTGAGCCAATTCTATCATTTTGCCGGAAAAATCCTGCCCGCAAATACAACATCCCTGTTCGTAGAGTTTTGAAGTAAGCATCCCTGTGCCAAATCCAATATCGAGCACTCTCTTTTCATGACAAGAAAGTACTCTGTTATATATTTCGTTTAAAATGACTTTATATCCAGCAAAAGGGTATGTATCACACTCATCGGACAAGCTAACACTTTTATCATATCCAACCGCCCATAAATCAAATCCCTTACTATTTAACATACAATATACACCTCTCATAGAATCTAAGTTATTGACAATTTTATATAATTTGTATCCGTGTTTAATTATATTTTAGCCTTCCTTTTTAGACATAAAAATAGTAAGCCTGGCTCTCCAGAAATATTGGTAAATCATTGATAAAACTGAACTTGAAACACAATGAATGCTTGATTTACAGGCGTTTTTTCACGTCCAGCAAACCCCTGCCATGGCAAATAAATAGTATTTTAATCATGTTCACATTTCTCTCCTCATAGGTTCGTTTTGATTTTGCACAATTTCTGCAACTTAAATTTCACATTCCCTAGACACATTATTCCTGCTCTCAATGCGCGTAAACAAATTACTCACAGTTCACACCCGTATATTCCTTATATTTAACGTCAACCCTATCATTTCAATAAAAGAACACCTTCTTTTCTCTGTGTCTAATATTCCTCCTTGAACACTTCATTTTTCTGCTCCACCAGTACACTCCAGAATAGTTCTGGCCCGGTCATGGTCAGATGGCTGTCTTTCCTATGATTCCAATCAATCTGCGCTTATGATAAATCACAGGAATATACTCCATATTTAACTGCTTCACTACCCGGAATGTATGACAGCAGCCTTCCTCCCATACAAATCAATAATTACACTAATCTGCTTAATAGTATATCATAAAACTGTATTTAATCCAAAATATAAGTAAAGCATTTCTCTTCGCTTAAGAGTTCCCTTCTTCAGACAAACTGAATTCCGATGTAATAACAATGAGGGCATTCCCACAGAATGCCCTCACTCTTTCACTTCATAAACAAGATTCCCTTTATAATAGAGAGACATGATCATCTCCATTACATTTGTTCTGTCAGGCAGCGACAGATATCCCCGGTAAACAACAGTATTTTCCCCATAAGTCTCATCCATTACCTCAAAGGGATAATCACTGTATTTCTTAAGAAAATCCGCCAGTTCCATTCGTTCACCGATAAATTTTCCATAAGCACCGTTCTCGCTTAAAAAACAGACATCGGAAAAATTCATGCTCACTTTTTCGATCAGCAGATTTCCATCCACCTGCCGAAAATTATCTTTCAGCTCAAGATAGCCGTATTCAAAATGAAATCGCAAATTATCTCCTGTCAGTTCCATGTTTCTGACCCTCATATCATGGAGACTGTAAGGAACGGTGGAGCAAAACCTGTAAACTGTGTTCATGCAGACTCTCCTCTCTGTAGTATTCTTCGCTTTCTGCGGCAGAAAGTCTACCCCAGGTCAGAAAGCACATGAGGCCCTCTGCTTCCGTCAGGCAGAATATAGTATCCATCCCGAATTTCCCGGATACCGCCACCGAAAGACCACCCCTGCGCTTCCACAAAACCCATTAAAGCATTGTAGAACTCTTCCTCCGTGACTTGTACCGGCACTTCTATACAACCCTGAATTTCAAACTCTTTTCTCATCCCAATCCCCCATACTACTGTAAAATCCACCTCTGACCATCTGCCATCTCAAACAGAGATCCTGAAATCTCCTCTAAAATTTCTCCGCCGGGATACTGCCGTATCACCACTTCCTCCCGATATTCAGGATCTTCATACCAGCGGCTGAAATACAGCTTATCGCCATCTCTGCTGTAAAAAGACTCTCTGGCTCCAATGAAAAACGCTGTTTTTTCAGGCCAGATCACCTGAAACAGCTGTTCAAAACCTTGCCTGATGACCATCAAAGGAGACTTTGCCAACATCAGGTTATAACAGTCCTTCACGTCTGAAAGAGGAATTTCTGCCCGCAGAACGGTCTGCTCTGTCACAGGATCATACGTGAAAACACGAATCACCGATACGGGAAAGTCCACCAGCAATATCTGCAGACAACCCTTTTCAAAAACCGGAGTGCCAAAGTACTGCCCCTCCCTGGCTTTTACAGGTTCTACCACTCGACCTTCCGGATAATGGACAAAAAGGACTCGATTGCTTTTCACCGGATGATCATGATGAAATAATTCCTCAGCCTCATACAGATCTCCTGCGGCATAATCGCAGCACCAGTACCAGCCTCCACTTCCTTCTATTTCCGTCAAATTACAAATCCCTTCGGTTTTAATAATCTTCATACTACGTCCTTTCCCGATATATCCTCTGTCCATGGTTCCCACTCTGCATTCTTCAGCGTCATAATAGAAAGCTCCGGATACTTCCGGTGAATTTCACGAAGACAGATATCTTCCCAGTTTCCGTACAACTCCTCACCGGTTATCTGAAAATCCTTGCCGTTCCAGTTTGCGGACTTATAAGCAGAATCTATTCTTCCACAGATTTCGCACTGCCTGCCCCATGCAAAGGAACTGCTGCCATAGTGCAGAATAATTTTCTTGTATCTGTGTTTGTGCCGTGACCGTCTTCTGCTGTTCGATACCGCGGATGTCTTTGACTTTTTCCGATATGCAGAGGTTTCTTCACTGTTTTTCTGCCGGCGCTCTCTTTTACGCAGACATTTTTTTCCCCGATTCATTTTGAGACACCTTAGTTTTTTTCACCCAGCTCATAATCATCTGCAGTACGGTGATTACGAGAGAGATCACCAGAATAGCTTCGACTGCAATTCCCAGAAGCGTATTGACCCTGTAAACTCCCTCCTGTAAAGCAAAAAGGTCAAAGTCAAAATACATATGCCAGAAAATCATAGAACTGATATTTCCGGTTCTCAAAAATAGAAAACCGACAACGAGCCCAAAGAACATGGCATTGACACTTTGAATGAACGCATCATAAGGCGCAAGTCCTCCGCCCACATTCATCATATGAAGCGCGGCGAAGGTAAACGAGGAAAAGGCATACAGCAAAATTTTTTTCTTCAGAGAATCTTTACAGTCTTTCAGAATAAAAAGACGGAACATACCTTCCTCTGATACTCCGATTAAGAAAGTCAGTAATGCCATGCAGAGAACATCTGGCAGAGAACGTTTCATGACGATAGTCTCGGCAACACTCAACAGAGCTGCCGCCATTACAAGATAAGGAATCAGAAAAAGCAGGAGGTTATCTTTTCCGGGAAGAAAATCCTCTTTTCTGAATATTCTCTTTCCATTGATAAAATACACATAAAGAGAAATCACCACCATCATGGGAATAGCGTAGATATGTATTTCCGAACCGTTATAGTAAATCCCGAAACAGCTCAGAATCCAAAAACCGACAAAAGCCAAAAGATAATAAATTATTACAGCTGACAGCATGACTGTCCAGTTTCTTTTTCTCATATTCAATTCAATCACTTCTCCCATTGCAAATCCGCTTGCAAGCGTATTAAACCATTTTTAGTCCTAAACCCCTGAAATTTATGTTTTTCTGTCACAAAGTTTCTTCACGGTTTCAGAGTAAGCCGCAATTCTTTTGATATTGCTGCACTTGCTGTAACTTCCTGAAACACGCATCTTCCGGCTGCAGGCACAGACCCTGCCGTGTCACCGGTTCGCGGTTTCCTCTTTGTGATACAGAATTTATTAAAACAGCTGCTGTGCTTCGATTTTAACATAAGTACCTTAACAAATCTAATTTAGTTTTGTTAAGGTTTGTTAATATTCATTAATGTTTATCAGTATTTTTTAATGATTCGACGGATTTCGCCTCATAATCGGAATCATATACAACAAATCGCAGTGGTTCAAAAGAGATTTATAATTATGCACAGGACAGAGGAAAAACTTTCGCTGATCTCCTCGTTTCCCCGGGACCAGAGATACGAGATCTCTGCATTCTACTGAGGCCAGCCGGCTTCACACATTTTTCGGATAAAAAAAGCCATATCGCACCGGCGTACAATATGGCCATATATCTGTACAGAAATATAATTCTCTTTTATGTCTGATTTCCGGCAAACTGCGCCATATAAAGAGCATAATAGGCGCCTCGCTGTTCCAGCAGCTGCCGATGACTGCCCTTTTCCACCACCTTACCCTGATCCACGACCACGATAACATCAGCATCCTGAATCGTAGACAGGCGATGCGCGATAATGAGACTGGTACGGTTCTTCATCAGCTTTACCAGCGCGTCCTGAATGCTCTGTTCTGTACGGGTATCCACCGAAGAAGTGGCTTCATCCAGAATCAGAATTTTCGGATCGGCCAGAATGGCTCTGGCAATGTTCAAAAGCTGTCTCTGCCCCTGAGAAAGTCCTGCTCCCGCCTGCACCAGCACAGTCTGATACCCGTTCTTCAGCCTGCGAATAAAAGCCGCACAGTTGCTCATCTCCGCCGCATGCTCCATCTTTTCATCCCCTGCCGCAGGATCGGCATACTTGATGTTTGCTTCAACAGTATCAGAAAACAGCACTGTATCCTGCAGGACGATGGCAGTATTGCGGCGCAGCCAGTCTCTGCGCAAATCCATGATATTGATTCCGTCAATGCAGATCTCTCCCGAATCAGGCTGATAAAACCGCATAAGCAGGTTGACCACAGTCGTCTTTCCGCTGCCCGTAGCTCCTACCAGCGCAATTTTCTGACCGGCTCTCACCTCAAGATTAAAATCGGAAAGGACAGGTTTCCCCTTTTCATAGGAAAAGTTCACGTGGCGGAAAGATATGTTTCCGGTCAGATGTTCCGTCTCCAGAGTACCGTCATTGTTTTCATCCGGCTGATCGATCAGGTCAAAAACACGTTCAGCGCCGGCTATGGCTGTCTGCACCGAACCGAAAAGTTGGGCTATCTCATTCAGTGGCCTTGAAAACTGCTTGGCGTAGATGATAAAAGCAGAAATCACGCCGATGGTGATCAGCCCTTTCAGAGCGAAATAGCCTCCAAAAGCCGCTACAATCACGAATCCCAGATTGGAAATACAGTTCATCAGGGGTCCCATGGAGCCGCCCAGAATCTCTGCACGAATTCCCTCCCTGGTCAGTCTGTCAGACAGCTCGTTGAATTCCTCCCTGGTCTTCTGCTGTCGGTTGTAGGCGGCAACGGAACGGTAACCGGTAATCATCTCTTCACTGTGCCCGTTGAGGGTTCCCAGCGCATCTGCCCGCCTGCGGTAGGCCTTTCTCATTCTTTTCGACATCCATCTGGTGACCAGGGCAGTCAGTACCACTGTAATCAGCGTGATCATCGTCAGCTGCCAACAGTACCAGAACATAATGGCGATGGTGCCTGTAACCGTAAGCACACCGGACACCAGCGACCCCAGACTTTGAGAAATGGTGTTGGAAATGTTCTCAATATCGTTGGTCATTCTGCTCATCAAATCACCACTGGAATGACCATCCAGATAGGAAACAGACAGATGATCCAGTTTCTCAAACAGACTATACCGCATTCTTGCAACGATACTCTGACTCAGTCTTGCCGCAAGGATGCCCTGCGCCAGTGTAAATATCACATTGAAGGAAAAGGAAAGAAGCAGCCACAGCAGCAGCAGACTGAACCACCTCCACCGCCCGTCCTTCATGGCATCAATGGCCAGTCCCTGCAGCGCAGGAGATGCAAGAGATGTGACTGTTACCAGCACGACCATTCCCATGAGTCCCGCAAACAGTTCTTTGGACTGCACAAAATAGCTGAGCAGCTTTTTAACGGTGCTTCGGCTGTCCTTGGGTTTCTCCACAGCCTGCCCCATGGTAGAAGGGCGGCGAAGATTCACTTTAGGTTTCTGATCTGTCATAAGCGGTTCACCTCCTGTTTCATCTGAGAACGGCAGATTTCACCGTATACCGGTGAAGTCTGCCGCAGTTCCTCATGGGTGCCGCAGGCCGCAAGGCGGCCCTCATCCAGAACCAGAATCTGATCGGCGTTTTTCACAGAAGCCACCCGCTGTGCCACAATAATCCTGGTTGTGCCTGCCAGTTCTTTATTCAGTGCGGCATGAAGTGCCGCTTCTGTTTTCAGATCCAGCGCACTTGCCACATCATCCAGAATCAGGATCTCCGGTCTCTTCAGCACCGCGCGGGCGATACACAGTCTCTGTTTCTGTCCTCCGGATAAAGAATGACCGCTCTCAGTCACCTGCGTCTCATAGCCGTCAGGAGTACGGAGAATAAAGTCTTCTGCCTGTGCAATCCTTGCTGCCAGGGCGATCTGTTCTCTGTCAGCGTTCTCCATGCCCCAGGAGATATTTTCTCCAATGGTTCGGGAAAACAGCTTCGCCTTCTGCTGTACCACACCGATTTTGCTGCGCAGAACATTCGGGTCATAATGCCGCACATCCGTTCCGTCCACCAGAATTTTCCCCTCAGTCACATCATAAAACCGGGGAATCAGCTGAATCAGACTGGACTTTCCGCTGCCGGTAGAGCCGATAATCGCCACTGTCCGGCCTGCCTCTGCCCGAAACGAAATATCATGAAGCACGAGATTTTCTTCGGCATCGGGGTATGCAAAAGATACGTGAGAAAACTCGATTTCACCGCCTCTTTTTTCAGGCTGCCTTCTATCCTCCGGTGAGGGCTGTATCTCTGCACGGGACTGCACGGGACGGGTGTCCAGCACCTCCCGGATCCGCTTCCAGGAAGCGGCCGCTCTGGTAAACGTCTGAAAGATATTCGCCATGAAAATAATGCGCATCAGAATCAGTGAAAGGTAAGTAATGGCTGCCATCACCTGGCCCGGAGTTACGTCTCCTCCCGCTTTTACCGTCATGCCACCTGCATACAGTACGCCTACCGTACAGATGTTCAGCACCATGTTCACACTTGGCGTGAGAAAGGCCAGTGTAATCTGCGCTTTCAGATTGATGCCGCACAGTTCATCATTTGCCTCGGAAAAATGTTCCAGCGCCTGTTCTTCTTTTACATAGGCCTTAACCACTCTGGCGCCGGCGATATTTTCCTGAAGAATACAGTTGATTCGATCCAGCCGCTGCTGAATTACGGTAAACAGCGGGGAAACCCGGCGCAGAAACAGCACGACAATGACGGCAATCACCGGCAGTCCGCAGGCAGCCACCAGCGCAAAACGCGGAGACTGCAGATAGAGCATGTAAATGCCTCCGAAAAACATGGCCATGCAGCGCACCACCGAGCGGACCGACATCATTACCATCTGCTCCACCTGAGAAACATCGTTGGTAATCCGTGTAACCAGAGAGCCGGTGGTAAACTTGTCGGTCTGCGCAAAAGAAAAATCCATGATCGAGGAAAACAGATCCTTGCGGACATCATTTCCGAACCGCTGGGCAGTCACATTTGCAAATACACCGCAAAGCACGCCGCAGGTACCCCCGAAAGCGACCAGAAGCAGCATTCTGATTCCCTCAGACAGAATAACAGACATATCGCCGCCCAGAACTCCGGTATCTACAATCACCGCCATCATGGCAGGCTGCAGCATGTCCATGGTGATTTCTCCCAGCATAAACAGCGGCGCCAGCAGACAGTACAGCCGGTATTTTTTCAGATAGTGCATCATGGCTCAATCTCCTTTTCCAGAATCCCGGAAAGCTCCAGCAGCAGCCGCTTCATCTGCTGTTCCCGTTCCTCGGTAAACAGACCGGAAATTTTCCGATCCGCGCACCGGACTTTTCGTCGGATTTCTCTGGCACACGCCTCTCCTTTTTCAGTGAGAAAAAGCCGTACATAGCGCTGATCCTTTCCATCGGCTTCTTTTGTCAAATAGCCGGTCAGCATCATCTCCTTTACGGTCTGACTGATGGAGGAAGTGGTGATATTGCGGTACTCCGCCACTTCCTTCTGGCTGCTGCCCGGATGATGCAGCAGAAAAGTGAGCACCATACGGTAAGAGTCGGGTATTCCCACCTCAGCTGCAATCTTTTTCATGTAGTTTGACCACAACCTGTACGTGTCGCGAATCATAAGCATCAAAGGTTCATCCATCATACGCCTCCATATAATTAAGTTCTTACTTAATTATATGCCGTCTGTCTGTCCGCTGCAAGACCGGATCTCAAAATTATCATGCGGTTCCATGCTGACGGACAGAAAGTCGAAGGCAAACCTTCCTCTTCCGGCGCAGTTTCCGGCTTCTTCCCTGTACAAAACCCCTTCCTCCGCCAGTTTCCCTGACGGCAGGAAGGGGTTTTGTTCCGCGGATATTGTTATCTGCGTATTTTCTCCATTATACTATCTTACGTAAACGATATAGTCGTCTTTTCTCGGCGCTGCCTGTGGCGCAGCATCATCGGCCGGATAGCCCAGAATACAGTGGCCGATTCCGGCATAATCTCCTTCGATTCCCCACTTTTTCAGAAGAGCCTTGCCCTCCTCAGAATCGAAGACTTCTTTCGCCCGGTGAATCCAGCAGGAACCCACTCCGGCTGCATAAGCTGCATTCAGCAGGTTCCCCATCACCAGTGCACCGTCTTCCAGACAGGTAGGCTGTTCTTTTGAAGCAAGCACAACCAGTACAGTCGGCGCGCCATAAAAAGGATCCGTATCCGTTCCCATCACTCCGGCATTAAGTTCTGACAGATAATCTCTGGTTTCCTTATCCTGAACAACAACGATTTTCGGCGACTGAGCTCCCATACCCGTCGGCGCATATGTGCCCGCCTCCAGAATCTTCTGCAGTTCTTCTTCTTTTATCTGCTCCGGCTTATAGGCGCGGATGCTTCTTCTCTCTTTTAAATCTTTCAGTGTTGATTCCACGACACATCTCTCCTTTTTGCATATACATTCCCGGGGTTCTAATATCCCAAGGCATTTTTATAAATCTGATACATATCCCCTTTTTCCAGACTCCTGACAATACCCACGGTACGGCTGCCGAAATAACTGCACTTATCCGCAAGTTCCCGGAGCTGTTCTTCTGTCACTTCGAGACCCAGTTCATGCAGATCGGCAGGCATTCCGATAGAACGGTAGAAATCCTCCATAGACTCGATTCCCCTGAGAGCAGTCTCTCTGTCATCGGCTGCAGGCTCAACGCCCATCACTTTTACTGCAAATTCAGCAAAACGTTCGGGACGGCTGTCCAGCACATAACGCGCCCAGCTGCCCCAGATTGCTGCAAGTCCTGCTCCGTGAGCCACATCGAACATACCGCCCAGTTCATGCTCCATCTGGTGGCATGCCCAGTCGCCTCCGTCAGTGCCGCATTCTGTCAGACCGTTGTGGGAAAGACTTCCTGCCCACATCACTTCAGCCCGCGCATCATAATTGTCAGGTTCTTTCATCAGGATTTTTGCATTCTTCATTACGGTGCGTATCAGGGTTTCACTGATGCCGTCGGTCATTTCCATATTGTCCGACCGGTTGAAATACCGCTCCATGGTGTGCATCATAATATCCACACAGCCACTTGCCGTCTGATAGGCCGGCAGTGTCATGGTCAGTTCCGGATCCATCACCGCAAATTTCGGACGACAGAAGTCGCTGATATAGCAGCGTTTCAGCCAGCCTTCCTCTCTGGTGATGACACAGGAATCGCTCATTTCCGAACCTGCAGCGGAAATGGTCAGCACTGCACCAAGAGGGAGACAGGCCTGCGCCTGACGCTTCCCCTCAAAGAGATCCCAGACATCTCCCTCATTGGTCATTCCATATCCGATGGCTTTGGCTGAATCGATGACGCTGCCGCCTCCCACAGCCAGAATAAAATCCACATTCTCTTTTCTGCAAAGTTCAATCCCCTCATATACCAGAGACAATCTGGGGTTCGGAACTACGCCGCCCAGAGAAATGTAATCAACTCCCGCAGCATCCATTGAACGATAAATCCTGTCCAGTACTCCGTTTCTTACGACACTGCCGCCTCCGTAGTGAATAAGCGCTTTCCTGCATCCCTGCTGTCTGACAAGTTCTCCGGTTCTATCCTCTGTTCCCTTTCCGAATACCACTCTCGTCGGTGTGTAATACTGAAAGTTTTCCATAGAATCCTCCTTTTTTGTACAAAATCAGTCAATCAAATCTTTCTTATTTTCTCTTATACCCGTTCAGGCAAAGTTTGACTTTGAACACATATAGTATACTACTTGTTGAACTGCAGTCACAAGTGCTTTTCACGGATTTGTCAGCCTGTCTGCCGTTTCTTTCTATCTTCCCAGAGAGTTTTCCGAGGCATCTTCTCCCGTCAGCGATTTGGAAAACTTGAAATGAAAATCGTGCATCCCTTCTCTCAGATAAAACCTGTGGGTATCCGTTCTCAGCCTGTTGCAGGCAACTTCAATCTGTGCACATCCCTGCGCCGTCGCCCGGGCACAGGCCTCACAGAATATCGCTCTCCCGATTCCCCTGTTTCTCCGGTCAGCTGCAACCGCAAACTCCATAATCTCAGCAATCAAGGCGGCATGATGCAGCTGAAATTCAAATCGCAGATTCAGCGCCCCAATCACCCTGTTATCCTCTTCACAGACAAGACAGCAGTAACGCTCATCTCCCATCTGTTTTTCGTAAATCTCGCAGAATTTATCGTAAGGCAGCTCTCTCTGTTCCATATCGCAGATCAGCGCATACACGCTGCTGCAGTCAGTGAGCGCAGCTTCTCGAAACATAAGATCATCTCCTTTTTCAGACAGTTACCGATCAGTTCCGGGCTTTTTCAGACGGAATATCCCATTGAGCCGGCAGAATCCCGGTGTCAGTGTGTCTATGGATTCACTCCCCTGCAGGAATCTATTCACCCAGTTCCGTATACTTGGCTTTCCTTCCCGCTGCTTTTTCTACGGGATACTTCTTTTCATTTTTCCTGATTTTATCCACAATCATCTCATCCAGATCCAGTCCGCAGACGTCAGCCATGGAAATGCAGTAATTCAGCACATCTGCAAGTTCCTCCCGAATCCTGTCCATTTTATCCTCACACCGGACGTCTTCCCCGCTCCACTGAAAAATCTCCAGCAGTTCTGCTGCCTCAAGGCTGATGGAAATGGCAAGATCCTTTGGATTGTGAAACTGTTTCCAGTCCCTGTCGTCTCTGAATTTCAAAACCTGCTGTATCGTTTCTTCTTTCATGTCTTCATACCTCTTGATTCTGTCTGCGGTCAGAAGCTGCAGACAAGTCCTGCAATCAGTATAGCACGATACCGGAACAGGTTTCAATATTTTATGGCGGTTTGCCTTTGTGTATATCCTGTCTCTGCCATCATGACCTGCTGATCCCGAAAAGAAAATTACGCCCGGGGCCGAAAACTTTTGTGGCTTCTGTAGCATCTGCTGTTAAAATCGTAATATATAGGTGAAGAAAGAAAGGAGGCAGGCTATGATAGATGATGAAGTGATACTGGATCTGTTTTTTGAACGCTCGGAAAGGGCCATTCAGGAGCTGGACAGGAAATACGGAAAAATCTGCCGCAGCATTTCAAACAATATCTTAAACAGCCTACAGGATGCAGAAGAATGTGTCAACGACGCCTATCTGGGAGCATGGAACAGGATTCCGCCCGCTAGGCCGCTTCCCCTGCTGCCCTATATCGCCAGAATTGTCCGGAACATTTCTCTGAAAGCCTATCAGAAGAGGTCTGCGGCTAAGCGCAGCTCCTTTTACACTGTCTCCCTGCAGGAACTGGAGGAATGTGTTGCCGATTCCGGTGGGGTGGATGAACTTTTCGACTCCCAAACTCTTGCCCGCACAATCGAGGCTTTCCTCGATACGCTGACCAGGGAAAACCGTGTCATTTTCATTCGCCGTTACTGGTTCTGCGAAAGCTACAGGGAAATTGCCGGCTTTGTCGGTCTTTCCGAAAAAAACATCTCTGTCCGTCTGACACGGATGCGCAAACAGCTGAAACAATATTTACAGAAAGAGGAGGTACTGATATGAACGCAAAAGAGTTTTCCGCTGCAATGAGTGATATCGACAGCCGGTATATTGCAGAAGCTATTTTTTACAGAAAAAAGCCCCTGTGTAAAGCGGTTCTGATAAAATGCGGCGCGGCTGCCGCCTGTCTTGCCATCGCCGTCACGGCTATGTTTCCGAATCTTCCTGATTCTCTGTATCAGCAGATCATGACCCTGTGCGGACACCAGACAG
The DNA here is from genome assembly GCA_949289445.1 of uncultured Eubacteriales bacterium. Classification (GTDB taxonomy): domain Bacteria; phylum Bacillota; class Clostridia; order Peptostreptococcales; family Anaerovoracaceae; genus Senimuribacter. Next base: position 17,377 of record CASEOD010000005.1, on the reverse strand, counting down.
TCTCTGAAAAACCCGGTGCTGCTGAATCTTCCGAGACATCTGAGTTTCCTATCAGTATGGACAGCATTTATCTGAACGAGGTCAGGGAAGTTGAAAATACATCTCTCAAATGGTTCTGCGACCCGAACGTATATGACTGCGAAAGCAGGGAATGGGATAAAGAATCCATTACGGAATACTACGGCAGAGATTTGACTCCCGCCTATATCCCTGCCGGACTCACCGCTTCACCTGAAAACGACAAGGCACTGGCACTCTCTGATAAAGAGGGAAACGTTATGATGGACACCGTCTGCCTCAGCTTTTACCATGATTTTGACGAAGACGGAAATCCGAAATACACCGATAATATTCCCGCCTATAAAGGAATTTTCATCAATGTCTCAAAGCTGGGCATGCTCAGTGACTGTATTTATCAGCAGCCGGACAATCAGCTGAAATCAGTGGATATCGGCGGGATTTCTGTTATCCTTGGATATATGGCAGTTCCATACGGTCCCTATGACTCCGATACTCATGCTGCGGCAGGATACTACGATATGTATACGGCAGAATTTGAACTGGATGACATAGATTATCAGGTTGTTTTCAGGCAGCTGGAACTGAAAGAAATGGTAAAGGTTGTGTCCTCAATTATTCTAAACGATCATTCCATCGCCGTGGAATAGCCGGAGAAATACCGGAACAGCACTCCGCAGGGAAAGTGCTGACACAAAAACAGAAGCGGGACTGTCTGTCTCTGTCCTGCTTCTGTCCGCATTCTCAATATATTCTGTCTTCTGGTTTTACTGACTGATTAAAACTGCTCCGCCCAGCTTTTCAGTTCTTTCTCCCCGGTATTTGCCGCAAAACGCTTTCCCTCACGGAGATCTGCCCCCGGACAGGAGCTCCGGAGTTCTCTTCCGGTATTTCCCATGCCGCTGGAACCTGAAGTCGCAAAAGGAATCACCATCTTTCCTTTCAGATCGTACTGTTCAAGGAAGGTATTGATAATCGTCGGCGCCACATACCACCAGATCGGAAAGCCTACAAAAATTCTGTCATACTGCTCCATATTTTCGACCCGGTTAGCGATTGCCGGGCGGAAGGTTTTATCCTTCATCTCGATACTGCTGCGGCTACTGCTGTCGTTCCAGTCTAAATCCGCACTGCTGTATGGCGTCTGCGGAAGAATTTCATGAAGATCCGCGCCGACAGATTCAGCCAGACGTTTTGCCAGCGCCGCTGTGACACCGCCGGCGGAAAAATATGCCACTAAAGTTCTGTTCATAATTTCATCCTCCTTACTCACTGCAGTTCATCCTCTCCTGCTGAAAAACTGCAGGTCTTCTGCATTCTGCAATATACCTGCAGTTTGATACAATCCTCTTCAAAAGTAAAATGCCTGTGACGGATACTTTGCCATTCACTTTCCGTATATCACCTTTCGGCTCTGACTCCACTGTCACTGCACAGTTTACACCTGAAGCGCCTTGTGACGTTCCCCGATAATCATAAAGCTCCCCATGGAAGTGGCGCAGAGCTTTCCTGTTTGTCTGTCGAAAGCTTTTCCCACGCCTCTGACCATCCGCCTGCCTACACTGGTGAACTCAATATGGAACAGAAACTCTTCTCCGTTAAAGGGCTTTAAAAAGCTGACGGAAAGTTCTGTTGTGGTCACATTTTTTTCAGTCAGGGCAACGGCGCCCATACCGGTAGCCGTGTCGAACAGACTGCAGATGACGCCTCCGTGTACGCCTCCTGACGGATTCTTGCACCATTCATCCGCTGCAAACAGAAAATCCACCCAGCCCTCTTCTCTGCTGCAGTCATGCAGCTTAAGCCCGAGTCTGTAGTTAAATCTTTCAGGCTGAAGCTCACTGCTTCTGATCAGATCTTCCAGATTTTTTGCAAATTCTTTATCATTCAAAACTATCGTCTTCCTTTCCTCGTCCATATCCTGCCTCGTCTCACCGGATGGGCAGACTGCAGATTCATGACATCCATATAATATTCTACCATTGCAGACCGCTTTGTCAATATTGGGGAAAAGGGAGGGTTTTCTTATTTATTATTGACAAACAATCCGTAACCCGGTTTGAACTTCTCAGAACCATCCATTCTTCGAGTCTTCCGGGACAATGCCTCAATGATTTTAAAAAAACCCCCTATTTGTTTCCCTGCCGTAATTTAACAGTCAGTCTGCTTCACAATAACCGGATTGAAATAGTCATTATTATCTATTACAAAATCACTTTCAAGTTTCGGCTGCTCCTCTTCCAGATATCTTTTCTGAACGGGAATATACTTGCTGTTATATTTTTGAAGAATTTCTTTCCCGGACAGAGGAACGTCACGCTGTCCGGCTCTCTGAATCATTGTCTCAAATGATATATCGAGAAATACTTTCTCATCGATATGATCAATCAGAGGTCTTCTAAAAAGCAATACTCCTTCTATCAATATCACAGTATCAGGGTATACAGTGTATTGAACTTGTTTTTCATACCGATCGGTGTTTAAGTCAAGACAGTATATCTTCTTATGAAGATTGCCGGATTCGGCGGGCAAAAGAACTTCATCCAGTAATTTCCGATAATCAAACGCATTCTGATAATATGCATCAACTTCATTTCTTCCCTTCCTGCGAATCCTGCGCGGATTATGAAAATCATCGATATGAATGATCTGGTTTCTTATATTCATCCCCTCAAGAAAAGCAGAAAAACGATTTGTAAAAAAAGTTTTCCCGGATGTATCCACTCCGTTAATGCCAATAATTCTGCTCTCCTTTTGTCTGGCTTTTTCAAATATACTGTAGAAGATTTCCAACTGTTTCACATAACCGGTCATCTCCGCAAACTCTGTCATAATAAAAACAGCTTTCCCGAGATACTCTTTGCTGCCAAATCCATATATGGCATATATAAAGGGAATTCCGCTCGAGGCGGCAGCTTCAGAATCAGTATCTGTGTCTCCAATCATTACCGGTCTGCCGCATCTCTTTTTGATAAGCGAAACAGCCTCTGTCTTTGAGTTAAAAGAACCGGCACTGAAAAAACCGTCAAACAGTTGATAAATACGCATTGTTTTCAATACCAGTTCTATATACTCATTACTTCCGTTAGAACAAACGTAAAGCTTGTGCCCCGCATCTTTCAGTCCATTCAAGGTACCCATCACATCTGCAAACAGTTTTCCGCTGCTGCTTATCTGTCGTCTTTCCAGTTCCCGATATCTTTGAATCAAAGTATCTCTGATTTCAGTATCGGGGAAAATTTCGTGCAGAAAATCCAGGGTTTTCATTCCTATCGCTTTTCGGACAAGCTGTTCAGAAGGTTCGGGCACATCCATCTCTTCACATATCTTTCTCACCGCATTTATTGTACAGATATCCGTCTGAAATAACGTACCGTCCAAATCAAATATTAAGTCCATGTTATTTTTCTCCATCATCCACATACCTGCAGCTGAATCAGACTATACATAAAAAATATCTCAGATTCAGCCTCTCAGAAACTTCCACGGGTTTTCTTCTCTTTTTAATATCCCGGGGCATATCCTTACAATATTTCCGCAAACAACAGCAAATTCTCTGCAATATCTCTGAGCACCTCCACCACCAGATCTCCATCCGAGATATCCGCTATACGATCTGCTGTCACACGCAGGATATAATCTTTGCGAAGGGGATCATCGGTCAATTCAAAGGGAACATCACGCTCCTTCAGCAGATTGTAATACTCTGACTGATATTTTCTGTTTGAACCCGAAATCCACACTTCAAACTGAAAGTCTTTGTGCATAAAAACAATGGTTATTTTTAGTCCCTTCGTTTTCAACTTGTCTCCGGTAAATGAAAAGTAGGAATAATCCATTCCGTTTTCGGTAATAGTATCCTGAAACTTGTATTCTTTCATACGTTTCTCAAGCTCTGTCCGAATGTAGCGGAACAGCTTGAGAAATTCCCGGTAACAATCTCTCAGATCGGTTGTCTGTAGAAGCTGTTTATATTCTAACAACAGATTAGAATCAAAATACATAATCTTCTCCTGAATAAACTCCGAAGATGATAATATTCTCCGAAGTATTTCTCAAACTGTATCATGTCCTTTTACAGGTTGGGATCCGGTTCGTCTTCAGTAATCGGCATCTCAATCAAAAGTTCAAATTTACTTTTCTCAAATTTAAGAAGTCCCTCATCCCTCATTTTGCACAGCTCGTTTGACATGGCACTGCGGTCCACAAATAGAAAGTCAGCCATATCCTGCCTGTTCAGAGGAATGGAAAAGGTTCTGCTTCCTGCTTTGTGAAACTGACCTGACAAATAATCCTACAGTCGCTCCCTGGTAGAGCGGCGAATACTGTCCTCCAGTTTTCGGGTCAGCCGATGCGCCTGCTGCGCCACCGCGAGAGTCAGATTCTGCAGAAACCGGATCTGAACCGGAACAGTCAGCACATTTTCTTTAAGCAGCCGGCTGATGTTCAGAAACATCATTTCGGTCTCCTCTGTGGCTTCAGCCGAAACATGCAGTCTGTATCCTCCGATAGCATTCAGCAAACCGATAGCTTCTCCCGCGCCCAGATTCTCCATTAAATTGCTGTTGCCATTTACATCTATATGAAATAAGTGAAGATTTCCGGACAGCACTATCCCTATCTGTTTCACAGAGTCTCCGTCGCGAATCACCATCGTATGCTTTTTATATACTCTGAATTGAGCAGACAAGGTTTCCAGTATCTCTACAATTTCACAGTCCTTCATATTCCGAAACAACAGTCCTTTTTCAATACAGAAAGCAGTCTTTCCTGCTCCATCATATCGGGTTCCCTCCTCTCTCAGTTTCTTGCCTTAAATACACCATAACAAAGGCCTGTGTATTTGTCAATGATACCTCCATGACAGAAAAACTGACAGCAATATCCAGACAAAAAAATATTTTGACACAAAAGTATTTCGTTGTACAAACAACGTAAAATTCCGGTTTTCTGCGTTAAGATAAAGCTATAGATAACTTTTCCGGTCAGATTACCGGACAAATCATAAGGAGGTATTATTATGACAATGAAATTTTTCTGGACTCGGACAGCTTCTGTCTGGATTGCTATACTCTATATGCTGATGGGATTTCCCCTTCTCATGTTTCCCGATGTCAGCGGACTTGTCTTTGTATGGACCCTGGCAGCAGGTGCGGCTGTTTATGCCGTCAGCCACTTCTTCAGATATCTGCATGCCCGCAAAACCGAACAGCCATCGGGAGGAGATCTCTTCCTGACGGTGATTTCACTGACCTTCTCCGTATTCTCCGTTTTTCTCCCTGAAGCAGTACTTTCTTTTCTTCCTCTGGTACTGGGGTCTCTGCTCCTGATAGACGGAATCGGAAAAGCGCCCCTCATTATTACAGCAGTTCGCACTCGCTCTTCGGCTCTCATCCCGCTGTTTCTCTCTTCTTTTATCCCAGTGGCACTTGGGATTCTGCTGATTGTCAATCCGTTTGAAGCTTCACGGCTGGTGATCATGGTTTTCGGCGCAGCGCTTGTTATCGATGGCGTCAGTGACCTGAGCACAGCTCTGATGCTGCACAATGACACGCCGGCTGCTGAACATGAGCCGGGCCCTCAGGATCAGAACTGATTTGTCAAAGCAGGACAGACAGTCTGCAGAACATCAGCAGATACGTATTGCCGGTATTTAAGGTAAAAAACTGACAGCCCCCACCTGCCATTGACAGAATAACAGGTGGGGGCTTTATTTTATTGCAGATTTCAGCAGACAGCTGAAGCAGAAATCTTTGTAACCTTCCCTCTCATGTACGCCAGCAGATAAGCTGCATAAAATTTCTAATTATAAAATGCCTCCCAGCTTCAAAGACGCCTTATCTCCTCACCAGCTTCACGCAGCATTCACAATGCACGCTCCACGGGAACATGTCAACCGGTGTTCCCTCCACAAATTCATATCCCTTCTCAGTCAGATACTTCACATCCCTGGCCAGAGTTGCGGGATCACAGGATACATACACGATTTTTTCCGGTCCGATGCTGACAACCGCCTCCAGAAGTCTCTCATCACAGCCTGCTCTCGGCGGATCAAGGAACACCACGTCTGCATGATCTATCCGGAGTTCCTCTTCCGAATTATCTCTTTCCCCAATCAGTTTCGGCAGCTCTTCCTCCGCTCTGCCGCAGATATATCGGGCATTTACGATATGATTGATGACTGCATTCCGGTTGGCATCCAGCACAGCGCCCTTCACCGTCTCAATACCGATGACACGTCCGACTCTGTCATAATCGAGCACGCCGCCGTGAGAAGCCTTATAGGCCTCCTCCATTCTGCGGGCGGCAAACAGACCGATGGTTCCCACGCCGCAGTACAGATCCAGTACCGTCTCTTCTCCGGAAAGCTTCGCATATTCCATAGCCTTATCATAAAGCTTCTCCATCTGAACCGGATTGACCTGATAAAAAGAGAGCGGCGAGATTTCAAAAGTCAGGCCGCCGACCTCCTCACGAATCACCGGTTTTCCGGCGATGGTCACCAGCTCCTCACCCATGATGCTGCCCGGCATGGCTCCGTTCTTTCCCTTACATATGCTGACAACCACACTTTCCAGGCTGTACTCGGTTCCGTCATCTGCCGGCGGCAGGCTGTAAATATACTCATCCAGCATTTCCACCAGCTTCTGCGCATTGGGAATCCCCTTACCGTTGATGACAAGCACCACCATCACTTCTCCCGTGCCTCTGGCGGTTTTCACGATTAGATGCCGCATCAGACCCTTCTCCCATTTCGGGTCATAGGCGGTGATATTGTCGCTTTCCATAAACCGGCGCAAAGCCTCTGCCGCCGCCATGGCCGGCTCTGACTGAATGAGGCAGTCATAACAGTCCACCACCTCATGGCTTTTTGCCCTGTAAAATCCTACAGCAGGTTCACCCAGATTCTCCACGATTCCGCCTTTTCTCGTAATGATTCCGCCTGTCCACACAGGCATGGAAGCCTTGTTGCGGTAGCGGAAAGGGTACTCCATTCCGATAATCGGCCGAAGCACCGGTTCATTCAGACCTCCCAGACGTGTCAGCTTGTCCCCGACCTGTTTTTCTTTCAGCGCCAGCTGTCTCTCATAGGAAATTTCACTGTAGGGACAGCCTCCGCAAAGGCTGCTGTACTGACAGACAGGTTCAATTCTGTCCGGAGACGGTTCCACCAGTTCAGTCATTTTCCCGAAAGCGTAATTTTTCTTCACTTTTGTCAGTTCTGCTTCCACCACATCTCCAACCACAGCATCTTTTACAAAAACTGCAAGACCGTCACTTCTTCCCAGTCCCTGTCCTTCGCTTGTCATGTCTTCGATTTTTATTTGAACCCTTTGTCCTTTTTCCATTCTTTTTTCCTTTCCTGTCTTTCCTGTCCGGCTTTTCTCTTTCCTCTTTTCTCCGCTTTTTCTTTTCCCGCCGTCCTCTCTGCTGTCTTGCATCCTCTTCGTTCCCCTCAGATTCCGGCTCGATTTCTCCCAGATTCATGCGGAGAAATGCAGCTGCGATCTCCAGCGGTTCCATGCCGTCATCTACACATCGTTTATATACGATTTTCATATATGGGGTCAGATCCTTGCCCTCGCAGTATTCGACGGCATCTGCCACGGTTTTGTACGCTTTGACAGTCAGGGCGCTGGAAGCCGTCGGCATGGTCCTCTCTCTGATGCGGGTGTGACAATAGTCTTCCAGAGAGCGGATTTTATACCGCTCTCTTGCAGTAATCAGAGAAACCGCTTTTCCCTTTTTTCCCGCGCGGCCGGTTCTGCCGATGCGATGTACATAGTACTCCATATCCTGAGGCATATCATAGTTAAACACCATATCCACATCGTCGACGTCAATGCCTCTTGCCGCAACATCGGTAGCTAAAAGCAGCTGCAGCTTTCCGCCGCGAAACAGTGCCATGACTCTGTCCCGCTGATGCTGAGACAAATCTCCGTGAAGGGCCTCAGCAGAATAGCCCTTTCCCTTCAGCAACAGAGTCAGCTGATCCACCTTCCGCTTGGTGTTACAAAAAATCAGAGCCCTTGTCGGAGACATATAGTCCAGAAGCCTGCAGAGGGAGCTGTCTTTTTCTCTTCCCTTTACTACATAGCAGGACTGTCTGACCAGCGGCACCGTCATCTCTTCCTGAAGCACCCGGATATGCAGCGCATGATGCTGATACTGCTCTGTAATTTCCAGAATTTCATCCGGCATGGTGGCTGAGAAAAGCGCTGTCTGCCTGTCTTCCGACAGTCCACCGCAGATGGTTTCGATATCCTCTCTGAATCCCATATTCAGCATTTCATCCGCCTCATCCAGCACCAGCATTTTCAGGTTTTCCAGATTCAGAGTTCCCCTGCGCATATGATCCATGACACGGCCCGGTGTTCCCACTACAATAGAAATCTTTCCTTTCAGGACACGAAACTGCTTTTCAATGTCCTGTCCCCCATAAATGGCAGCCACCTTTACGCCGTTCAAATGACGGGCCATCTTTTTCAGCTCTTCCGCCGCCTGGATTGCCAGTTCTCTTGTGGGGCAGAGCACCAGTCCCTGTATGCCGCCGGTTCGGCTGCTCAGGTTTTCTATCATCGGTATGCCAAAGGCCGCCGTCTTTCCCGTTCCGGTCTGGGCCTGTCCTATGATATCTTTGCCCTCAAGCAGCACGGGAATAGCCATTTCCTGAATGGGCGTCATCTCCGCGAACCCCATTTCGGCAAGTCCTTTCAAAATTCGTTTATCAATTTTCGTTTCACTGTATTTCATGTAATTCTCACTTTCCGCCAACTGTTAAAACAGTAGTATACCATATATTTTCAGACAGGAATATGCCCTGTAAAAATCCCCTTAATTCTGGTTATTTCGTTCTTTCCTGAGCAGCTACAATTTTCTCGACGTTCACCTTTCTGCCGTCCACTGTCACAACGGCAAAGGAAATCTCCTGATCAAATCTCCTCCTTCCGCAGCTGCCCGGATTCAGCCAGAGCCTTCCGTCTATGCACTGTTCAAAATATTTATGAGAATGGCCGAAAATCACCATATCGACATCCCCCAGCTCCCGCGGAACATCCTTTCTGTTGTGTACCAGAAAAATGCGGCACTCTTCAAGCTGAAATTCCAGATAGAGGGGCAGCTCCTCCGCCCACTCCTTATCGTTGTTTCCCCGTACAACATGCAGGGGCGCCATCTCCTGAAGCTGCCGGACAATTTCCGGCTTATTGATGTCACCGCCATGTATGATTACATCACAGTCCGCAATATGGCGCACCACCTCTTCCCTGAGAAGTCCGTGGGTGTCAGAAATCACTGCAGCCCTGATCATGGTCCGTTTCCTCCCTCAAATTGTTGTTTTCTGTGGTTTGTTATCTGTCTGTATGATTATATCAGTGACGGTAAAAATCTTCAAGAACCTTCTCTTGACATGACGCATAATATATTGTATCATAAATTAACTCTTTGCACTGCATTACATCCTGATACAGGGTGCGAGATCAACAGTACAAACTGAGCAGGCGATGCCTTCGGGCATGTAGCCGGGCCGCCGTGCGGCAGCAGATGGGTTCTGACATCTGTGGGACAGTTGTATGTTCCGCAGGTGTTTTTTTATTCGTTTACGGAACAGATTATCTCAGCGAAGTGCTCATAAGAGAAATATCACTGCCGTCACTTACGGCAAAAGGAGGATTCTTTTATGCAGTCAAACTATGAAAGTACAGATCGGCCTGCCGTCAGCGGTATGGATGAGGCCGCCGTTATCAGAAACCTGTCATTAGTCAGTCTCATCGGCAATTCGGTTCTCTCTGGGTTCAAACTCTTTGCCGGAATTTCCGGCCATTCGGGGGCTATGATCTCCGATGCCGTTCATTCCTTTTCTGATGTACTTACAACTCTGATCGCCTGGGTCGGCGTAAGAATTTCCAGAAAAGAAGCAGACAATGCTCATCCTTACGGTCATGAACGACTGGAATGTGTCGCCTCCCTGATTCTCGGCCTTGTTCTCATGGCTACCGGAATCGGTGTCGGCAAGGTCGGAACTGAAAACATTCTTTCCGGTCATTACGAATCTCTTACTGTGCCCGGTACTATTGCCCTTGTTGCCGCAGTCGTATCCATCATCGGAAAAGAGGCCATGTTCCGGTATACCCGCTATTATGCGAAAATGATCAATTCTGCCGCTTTTCTTGCCGATGCATGGCATCACCGTTCTGATGCGCTCTCTTCCATCGGCTCCCTTATCGGGATTGCCGGCGCCATACTGGGGCTTCCGGTACTGGATTCTGTGGCAAGCGTTGTCATCTGCCTCTTTATTGTCAAGGTCGCCTTTGATATTTCCAAAGACTCACTGGTGAAAATGCTGGACACTTCCTGCGGCGAAGATTATGAGAAAAAACTGAAAGAATATATTCTGTCCCATGATGACGTCATCGCGGTGGATATGCTCCACTCCAGAATGTTCGGAAACAAAACCTACATCGATCTGGAAATCTCCGTGGACGGTGACAAAACCCTGCGGGAAGCCCATGAAGTGGCTGAGCGTGTTCACAGAGATATTGAACATCGTTTTTCCGATGTCAAACATATTATGATCCATGTCAATCCGGCAGATACCGCCGTTTAACCGTTAAAAAAGGCATCCTGCCGCAGACTTTCAGATTCTCCGGAGAAGGATGCCTTTTACCTGCCAAAAATACTTTACAGGAACTTTACAGTTTCCTCTGTAACGGTAATCCAGCCGAAACCGTTGATATATCCTCTTCTGCCATTCTGACTGATACGGGAGATTCGATAGACGGCACCTTTTTTCAGAGTTCCTTTTTTCTTAGAAGACAAAAGGGGCGACTCACGGTAAATCAGTCCGGCTTTCGTGCGGATTCTGACAGTATCGGTAAAGTTTATCACTCTGACAAATTTCGTTGTAATGGTTACCCAGCCTGTACCCGGAATATATCCCCGAGTGCCTTTCCCCGCAGTTCGGGTGATTCTGTAAATTCCGTTTTTCGACAGAGTTCCGACACGCGGAGAGATCAGTCTGCTTCCCTTGCGTATCAGAAGGTTTACTTTGGGCATTATCAGAAAATTGTCGTCATAGGCGGTGTAACACCTGTTGACATCTCTGACACCGCTGAATCCCTCAACTTTTGCACTGCCGGAATACTGCCACATGTCATAGCTTCCGTTGTAAGTTACAACACTGTTATATTGAGCCACCCATTTGCTCAGATCACCCAGACTGCCGATTTTACCGCTGAACCATGATGCGGACGCGTATACACCTGCCATATAGCCGGCACTCTCAATCTCTTCACAAAATGCTCTGCAGGCGGCGGCAAGGTCTGCTTTGCCCGCTGTGCCTGAGGTGGCATTGTCCTCCATATCGATGAAAACCGGCATACTCAGGGCTTTCCCCTCAAGCAGCTGCAGACAGTATTTTGCCTCAGCTCTTCCCTCTGCTCCATTTCGGGCGTTGCTGTAAAAATATGCCCCGATGCGAAGCTTTGCAGCATTTGATTTTCTGTAATTTGATTCGAAGGTGCTGTCGGGATACTTTATCCCGTTATCTGCGTAGCCGATCCGCGCTATCAGAAAATCCCAGCCTGCATCTTTAAATTGTTTATATGACTTTAACGGAGGTTTTCCCTGCCAGTAAGACACATCAATCCCCCTCATTATTACTCTTCTCGCCATTTCTATTCTTCACCTTCCATCCTGTTAGGTTCCGGAAGTCCTGCAATTCCGGTCAAAAGAGACAATATTCCCGATAATACCGATGCCGACAGAACCAGCATCCAGTTTACGTCTTTCAGCATAACACTTGTTCCAATCATGGCAGCCGCTGTCTGCGCTGTCATTCTCAGCGCCCTGATACCGGCCGCCTTCAGCCATTCTCTCATGATTGTCCTCCTCCTGATTTCTGCTGCAGCTTTTTCTTTGCTGCTACATTAAATAAATGCAGCAAAAGGGGAAATTGCCACAAGTAAAGATGTTCGCCCGGCATTTTCTTCTCTGCTGTTTCCCATTTCCTGCAAATTTGCTCTTGCAGAAAATGAGCAGTCGTGTTAATATAGTTAGGAACCTAACTTTATAAGGAGGCGAAAAAGGTTATGCGTTCTGTTTTTAAATTTATAAGTCTGCTGGCAAACAGTCAGAGACGATACATCGATCATCTTGCTGCAGACAGGGAGTATAGCGGTGCTCAAGGTAAACTGATTCATTATCTTTTTACTCACCGACATACTACTGTGTGCCAGAAGGATATTGAAAAGGCTTTTGGGCTGAGAGCTCCCACAGCCACCGAACTTCTGAAGACACTGGAAAAAAAGGGACTGGTAAAAAAAGTGCCTGACAAGAATGACGCTCGGTACAAGACTATTCATCTTACTCCACTTGCAGATAAGTACCAAGAAGATGTTTTTCACGACATGGAACAACTGGAGGCAAGACTTACAGACAATATCAGTGAGGATGAGCTGAATACATGGATACAGGTAAGTCATAAAATGCTGACAAATCTGTCCGGAGGTAAAAATGAAAAATAAGGGTTATCTGATGACAAGAATAGTGTTTTATATCGGAGGACTGGTGATCATGACGCTGGGTGTCGCCGTTTCGGTCAGAGCCGATCTGGGTGTGTCCACCATCAGTTCGATTCCCTATACGATGACCTGTGTAGCCGGGATTGATCTGGGTGTTGCCACTATCATTTTCTCGATATTCATGGTCATTCTGCAGATTATTCTGCTTCGAAAAGACTATAAAATCATCAATCTGCTGCAGCTGCCCGTAGGTATCGTATTCGGCATCTTTCTGACTTTCTGCTGCAGTCTGACTGTCTATATTCCGGAGCCCTCCAATTTTGCTGTCCAGCTGATCATGACCTTAATCAGCACCGTACTGGTAGCTTTGGGAGTCTTTCTTTATGTGCCTGCCGGTTTTATCCCTCTTGCCCCGGAAGGCGCCATGCTGGCGATTTCTAAAATTACGAAAGCCAAATTCGCCAATGTGAAGCTGGTATGCGACATTACCATGGTGGTCATCTCTCTGGTGACCTGTCTGATCGTAATCAGACAGCTGGGAAGTGTGGGCATCGGAACTGTTCTCGCCGCATTGCTCGTCGGCACAGAAGTAAAATGGATGACAAAATTCTTTGGAGAAGGAAGAGACCGGGTATTGGGCATAAATGCACATTCCCTGCAGACGTCCAGTGATGTGCCGCTTTTCAATATTATGAAGAAAGATGTTTACACAGTCAGAGAAGATACCTCTCTGCTGGATGTCCTCAGACTGCTGAAAGAAAAAAAGATCAGCGGGGTACCTGTGGTCAATTCCCGTGACGAACTTGTAGGCTTTGTCTCAGACGGGGACATTATCAGACATCTGTCCTCTGAGCATTCCCTCTTTGTCAATCAGGACTCTCTGGAAAAAATCGAGTTCAACAAGGCGCTGCTGGAGCTGGTGGACAAAGAAGTCTCTGCCATCTGTACCAGAAAAATCATTACAGTCAGTGCAGATGACGATCTGGATGAAATCTGCTATAAGCTGGGAGAAAACCATCTGAAAAAAGCCCCTGTCATGAAAGAGGGCAAAATGGTCGGCATCGTAAATGTCAGCAATATTGTCAAATATGCCGTCGGTCTGATGGAAGAAACGATTTAGACGCGGACCCGGCAGCATCAAATTTGTGTTTGAGTCTAAAGCGGAAGTTACCCGGATCTGAAAGATGATATCCCGGCTTGTTATTTAAGAAATCAACTGAAAAATCATGATAAGTCCTTTCTAATCTAATCGCAGAGACTGCCGCATTAACGAAAACGTTAAGCTGCAGTCTCTGCCCTTTTATCTGTAATTTTCGCAGATTCCCGGTTCCGGCCAGAGCGTTTCAGCTCTTCCGGATAACAGATGAGCAGGCTGTCGGCAGGAGCTGTATATATTACCGTTCCCAAATCGGGGCAGAATCTGTGATTACTTTACTGATTGCATTCTCATAACTGTCAATACCGTTTCCTCTTTTTAACGGAACCTCACCATAGTATACAGACTGCAAATCGTTGGCTTCTCCAAGGCAGTACCTGACTTGACTTTCTTTACTCAAAAGCGGTTCAACATATCTTGACCAGAGATTCTGTTTAAAGTAAATTATTCTGATAGTTTTCATATCTCCGTCCGCTGAAGGCTTCTCTGTCTCAATGCTGTAATACCCACTAATTTCTATGTCCCGATATTCTACATAGACATTTCCGTCTTCTTCAAAGACCTTTATGTGTTCCTCATCATATGGCACATACCAGGTCGGAAGCAACAAGACACAATAGACTGCCGAAGCCAGAACCACTGCCAGAATTACAGAAATTACTGCGGTTTTAATTCTTTTTTGTTTCAGACTTCTCTTCAGGTTTTTCAATGTTTCAGCCTGTTCCCTCTCAAAGTTCTCCAAATCGGCAGCTCCAATGTTCCGACGCATGTTTTCTGCATCCCGCCGACAGGATTCACACTTCTCCAGATGTTCCCTTACAAGCAGTTTTGTGTCACTGCTTACGACCTCGTCAACATACAATGGCAGTATATCCTGAATAACCCTGCAGCTAATCTCTTCCATTTTCCTTTACCTCCATATATGTAATTACACTGATTTTCGCACGATAAAAAGTTACCCTTGCCCATCCGGCGCTTCTGCCGAAAAGCCTGCCTATCTGTTCAAAAGGAAGTTCGCCGAACACTCTCAAATTAAACACTTCTTTATAAGGTTCTTCCATCTCGTGAAGAAACTGGTGAATTCGGAAAGCATTCTCACTGTCTATCAGTAATTCTGCCATTTCCCCTGAAGTTTCAGCAGCTGCAGCAGCAAGCTTACTGCTGTCAACATCTGCAAACCGTTTCTGACGACGACAATATGAATAATATGTATTTTTTGCAATGGTGAAGAGCCAGGCACGAATATCCTCAGATCCATCAAATGTGTCAATGGCTTTCAACGCTTTGAAAAAGGTCTCCTGTGTCAGTTCTTCCGCCAAATCGGCCGTAACACAAATACTCCGCAGATAAAGAAATACTTGGCTGAAGTATTGTTTGTAGATTTGATCAAACTCCATACTTTTCTCTCCCCTCTTCACCTTAATAACGCGCAAAACATGGAAGTGTTACATTTTTTATATTTTTTCTCTTTCCGCAATCGCTTTTATCAAATCTGATTACGGACTGTTGCTGTACAGAGATTAAAGGTATAGCGGTAATAAACTTTCTTATATAATACTTTTTATTAAAACACTTTACAAGAACAGTTTCCACGGCTGTACAGACGAGCCGCCTGATACCAGATCAAAACGAGACCCTGCAGAATTCTTTTCATTCTGCGGGGTCTCGTTCCCGTAATATTATCTAATTGTTAATTTGCCAACGGCTATTTCACCAGTCTCCATGCCTTGGTGGACCAGTTTGTATAAACCGTCTCCCCGGCAATCTCTCTTACACCGCGCACCTTGTAATAGTAACGCACGCCTTTTTTCAGTTCCTTGGTATTCTTGTACCAGCCTGTCAGACCGCCCTGCTTCGTCTCAAAGTACGGCTCTGTACCGTATCCGCTGTAGCGCTTTGTGGATTTGTAGACTTCGTAATAATCCACCTTGTAGCCTGCTGACTTCTCCCAGTCCAGTCTGATGAAGCCGTCTCCTAAAGTGGAGCGCAGTCTGATGGTGGTGTTTTTTACCCCTTCCTTCAGACGCTCATTCTTAGCTGCTTCTTCATCGATCTTTTCCTTTGTGGTAACTGTCAGCTTATCTCCTGTTTTCAGACCTGTTACCTGATTTACCTTGCCGAGAGATGTTCCGTTGAGCACTACGTCAGCAAGTTCATAGCCCTCTTCCACAGTGATGGTGGCGATGGTTCCGTAAGGACTCAGTGTGACGGTGCAGTGTTCATCTGTCTCAACAGCAGGTTTCTGCGTTGAAGGAATACTTACCGGCGGCGATACCGGCTCCTGCGCCTTCTTGTATTCAATCAGCACAGAAAGGGACAGTCCCATAATTTCATCTTCCTTAAAGGTGACAGGGAAGGTTACAGAATTCTTCGTGTAACTGCTTGCCGTAACTCCGCCTTTGATGCGGGCAGATGCGCCATCATATCCCTCAGGAAGAGGAACGGTCAGTATTCCGCTGAGGCTTGACTCATTGTAGTCCTCAAAAGGAACAGTGACTATATACTCGGCCTGAATGTCGTAGCCCGGGCTTACTGTGCCAAAACTTTCCGGTTCTTCCATTGGAAAGCGGTAATCGATGGAAAGTCCCTGACCTTCACTAAAATCTCCTATGGAAACTGCAGTGTCCGGCGTAAAGGTTGCGGAAAGTTCCTCTCGCAATATGTACTCCTCGTCCCCTTTCTCCAGCACCCGCACCGGCAGGGTGATCGGAACGATATCACCCGGAGTCTCTCCGTCAGCAACCGTTACATAGACGGTAAAAGGATATTGCGTCCCTTCCCCAAAACCGCCATCCGGCATATTGGAAAAATCGTAGAGCGCGTCAAGTTCCTCCGACAGAGGCATATCCGGAATAAAACGGAAGGTAAAGCCTGTCCTGTCTCCCGGATCTCCTACAGACGTACTCTCATCATCATTCCAGCAGAAGGTTCCCGGGATCTTCTTGCCGTCCAACGGGCTGACAAGATAAGCCGGTTTTTCTATATCCGCCAGGGTGTCACCCGGCCGTGCCGTCATCTCCAAATCGGTCCACTGGTAAAGCATTGTCTGCTTCACGATGATCAGATCATCCTCCAGAACAACATCCAGCGCATACCAGTCTTCATCAGCCTCTCTGATGACGTGGATATCATAAGTACCGGGCAGGATGCCTGCCTTTTCTACAGGTACACCGTCCTTCTCGATCAAAATCCGGTAGTTTGACTCACCGTCAGCCGTCTTCCTGTTGGGACCGTTTTTTACAGTAAAATAGAGTCCCGCCTCAAAAGTCGGATGATATTGCAGCGAGTCTTTGCCAAAGTATGGCGCCGTCCATGGACTGGCTGCAATACTGATTTCTTTTGACTGAAAGGTAACCTCCACCGTGTGGATGCCCCTTCCCCAAGGACCCACATCACTAAAGGTATAGCTTTTGATTGCTCCTTTCTTTTCGCCGTCAACGATGACTTCTTTGACCTTGTTGCCCTCGCCGGGCGTGAAGGTCAGTTCAAGGTCTTTTCCTGCCGTTACTTTCTGCAGGCCGCTGACCGTTTCGTTATCCATGGCGATAGTTCCATCTTCACCTTTCACAGCAAACCTGACATAGGCCACGTCGCTGTCATCAGTGATCATCATGGCATTGAGTGATAGCCCCGTGCCGCCGATGGTACCGCCGGGTACGGCTGTCGCTTTTCCGGTGGCGGT
>CASEOD010000004.1 GCA_949289445.1 uncultured Eubacteriales bacterium | reverse complement strand
CAACGGCATTTGCCTACAGCAGCGAATCTGAAACGGTCACACCCGAAACAGAAGCCGCCTCCACGGAAGAGCCTGTCATCGACCGCAGTGCAGCCACGGAAGAAGGAAATCCATTCACAACAGACGGAAATGGACAGCTTCAGGACCAGGCGGATTCCAGCCAGAATAAAATTTTCTACACGATCACCACAAAGAATAACAACACATATTTCCTTATCATCGACAAGGACCGTTCCAGCAACAATGTATATATGCTCTCCATGATCGATGATGCCGACCTGGCAGAGTTTACAGAAGAAGGCTCCGGTGCGGCAGAACAGGACTCCCTGATCACGGAAGAAGAGCCTCTTATGACAGAGCAGGATTCCCCAGGGAGCGGAGATGGAACACTTCCCGCTGAAGAAGAACCGTCTTCCTCAGAAACAGAAGCCCCGACAGTAGAGGAAGAGCCGAAAACCGCCAAGAAAAATACTGTCAGCCCGATCCTTATCCTCTTGATTGCCCTCCTTGCAGTAGTTGTTGTCGCCGGATATTATGTCCTTAAAATCCGACCGAAGAAAGAGTTAGAGGAAGAAGAGGATGAAACAGCCTACGGCGGCGAAGAAGAGGCAGATGAAGCAGAAGAAACAGAAGAGCCGGATGATACGGAAGAAACAGAAGAACCCGGTTCTAATTCTCTTTCCCAGCAAGAAAAGCACACTGCAGAGAGCAGACCATTTGAGGATTACCCGGATCCCGAAGATTATCCGGATCCCGGAAACCCTGATACAAAAAAATAAACATTCATTGATTTGCAGGCGGTCTATAGCACCGTCTGCTGTTATGTAGGAGGATAATATATGTCATACCGGCTTGTTGTTACAGAAAAACCAAGTGTTGCCCAATCCATAGCGAAAGTTCTGAAAGTAAGGAACCGGAAAGAAGGATATCTGGAAGGCAATGGATATTTCATCACCTGGTGTGTCGGCCATCTGGTAGGCCTGGCAGATGCAAAAGAATATGATGAAAAATATGAGAAATGGGATCTAACGGACCTCCCGATCCTCCCTTATCCATGGAAACAGGCAATAAATCCCGGAAAACTCAAACAATTCCGTACAGTCAAAACCCTTATGGGCCGCTCGGATGTGGATGTTATCATCTGTGCGACAGACGCCGGGCGTGAAGGAGAATTGATCTTCCGGAATGTCTATCACTATGCAGGCTGCAGGGTCCCCTTCGTCCGGTTATGGATCAGCAGCATGGAAGATTCCGCTATTTCCGAGGGTTTCCGCAACCTTCAGCCCAGCCAGAATTATGACGCCCTGTACCAGTCCGCCCTCGCCCGCTCCCACGCTGACTGGTTAGTAGGCATAAATGCCACCCGCCTCTATACCTGCCGCTATCATACCCTTCTTCGTATAGGCCGGGTACAGACTCCCGTATTGGCAATGCTGGCAGAACGGGCAGAACAGATTGAGCATTTTCAGAAAACGCCTTATTGGAATGTACATCTTACAGCGGAAGGTCTTACCGTCCACCGTGAGAAGATCCAGAGGGAAAACGAGGCAGAAGAACTTGCCGCCAAATGCCGGAACCAAGATCTGAAGATTCTCTCTGTAGAAAAGAAACAAAAATCCACGCCCCCGCCCCGGCTCTATGACCTTACTTCGCTCCAGCGGGACTCCAACCGCTATTTTGGCTACACGGCACAGCAGACACTGGATGTCGTACAAAGCCTCTACGAGAAGAAACTCTGTACCTATCCCCGGACAGACAGCCAATATCTCACCGAAGATATGCGGGACACAGTTCAGGATCTGCTCCGTATCTGCACGCAACTCGGACTCTTTCCATCTTCCACTGGCTTTGTTCCCGATATCGACCGCTGTATCAACAGCCAAAAAGTGTCCGACCATCATGCAATTCTCCCCACCAGGGAAATTTATACCGCAAATTTTTCCACACTGCCGGAGCCGGAAGCTAATATTTTACTGCAGATTGCGATGCGCCTGTTATGTTCTACCGCTCCTGTCCATATGTATGAAGAAACCCTTATCACCGCTGAATGTGCCGAAGAGACTTTTTCCTGCAAAGGGAAAACGGTACTCTCCAGCGGATGGAAAATGATTGAAGCAGATTTTCGCAAAAAAGCCGGAAAATCTATGAAAATGGAAGAAGAAGCGGAACCATTTTCTTCCCTTCCTCCGGTTTCAGAAAATCAGGTGCTCCACAATGTCTCCCCTGAAATTTCCCGGCACTTCACCTCTCCGCCAAAGCCTTATACAGAAGATACGCTGCTCTCCGCCATGGAAAATGCCGGAAGGGAAGACTTCGATAAAGACACGGAA
>CASEOD010000003.1 GCA_949289445.1 uncultured Eubacteriales bacterium | reverse complement strand
GTAAAGAAAATCGTAGAGCAGCACGGGGGAACCGTCTGTCTGCGTTCAGAATCGGGCAGTCTGATAGATGACACCGGGGAAAAAAAACTGAATACCCAATTTGTAATTACATTGGACGTAATGAAGACACAATAGAAATAGTGTCACTTTAATCTGCTCTTACTAACCGTTCTCTTTGAATTTCAATGAAAACAGGCTCCGTCAGGAAATGTGTTTTTCCCTGCGGAGCCTTGGTTTCTGACGTCTTATCTGTTTTTGAATTCAGGCGCTCTCTTTTCCAGAAAAGCGGCCATGCCTTCAGCTTTGTCTTCGGAACCGAAAGCAGCGGTAAATGTTTCGATTTCGAATTTGCTGGCGGATTTCATATCCATATCAAATC
Source organism: uncultured Eubacteriales bacterium (assembly GCA_949289445.1). GTDB lineage: Bacteria > Bacillota > Clostridia > Peptostreptococcales > Anaerovoracaceae > Senimuribacter. The sequence goes on along the minus strand of CASEOD010000003.1, from coordinate 24,078 downwards.
CGTTATTGATCGCAGTCTTTGCAGTAGCAACCGCAATCGGAGCTTTAGAAGCGATTGTCTTTGCCACTGCTTCTGCGGTGTTCATCAGTTCTTCAGGAGCTGCAACTTTTTCTACCAGGCCGATTCTGAACGCTTCAGCGGCAGGAATCATTTCAGCAGTCATAATCAGATATTTTGCCATGCCTTTACCTACCAGTCTGGCAAGTCTCTGGGTGCCTCCGAAACCCGGAATGATTCCCAGGCCTACTTCAGGCTGACCGAATTTTGCTTTTTCGGAAGCAATTCTGATATCACAAGCCATGGCAAGTTCGCAGCCGCCGCCGAGAGCAAAACCGTTAACTGCTGCGATTACCGGTTTTTCGATACTTTCGATCAGGTTCATAACCTTGTGTCCCATAATCATCATGCGGCGTCCTTCCAGTGGGGTGAGCTGATGCATCTGTGCAATGTCTGCTCCTGCCACAAAAGCCTTTCCTTCACCGGTCAGAATGACAGCTTTTACTGCTTCATCCTTTTCGATTTCTGTAAAGACATCGTAGAGCTCTGTCAGAACGTCCATATTGAGAGCATTAAGTGCCTTTGGTCTGTTGACAGTCACATAAGCGATATTTTCCTTTACTTCGTATTTGATGTTTTCGTACATGATACACTTCTTCCTTTCTGATAGAAAATAGTCCTTGTTAATAATATAACATTTTTATGATCATTTTTCAACAATGTGGGGAGAAATGACTTGTATATTTTTAATATTTGTGAGAATCAGCAGCATTTTCAGACAGTGATGCTATGTCAGAGGACAGAATGATCAGGAGACGGCCGCCAGTGAAAGATATTACAGCAGAATCGTCTGTGATCTCATTGCTGACACCGAGAGTTGTGCTGTCAGTCAGCCGGTAATCTGTCAGAGGATATTTTACGCCTTTCAAGGTCACATTTTCCGCACAGGGACCGTAGCTGATGACGCCCAGATAGGTGAATCTGTTTTTGGGAAGCGTGTAGGAACCGGGTGCAAGCATGAAGACATAGTTCTGTCCGTCGGTGAAAGCCAGATGGGAAAGCTTTCCGCAGTACTTTGCCAGCATACCGATATTACCCATGGTATGATCAAATCTTCCTCCCAGACCTCCCAGCACAGTAATATGTGTGGCTCCTTTTGAGACAGCAAGGTCTATGGCGGCTTCACTGTCTGTCATGTCTTTTTCTGTGGGAAGTTTGATTACTTCCTCTGCCGGCTGTTCCATGGAGTCATAGTCTCCGATAAGAAAATCAGGCTTCAGACCCAGACGGCGGGCCGTCAGAAGGCCTCCGTCAGCGCATATAATCGTATCGAAAGAATCAAAGGGCAGATTTGCGTGCATGATGTGATCCACGAAAGATGTGACAATTAGTGTTTTTCTCATGGTATTTCTCCGATTTTATTTGTATTTACTCTATAAGTATTATATAATAATTTTATCAGCTTTGAAATAAGGAGTTTTTGTATGAATCACATTATTGTAAGAGAGACGGCTTCGGAAATTCGAGCTATTACAAGAGGGGCACTGAAGGGGAACTGGCCTGTTGTTATCGCGGCGATGGCCGTTTATTATATTATGACCACTACCATTCCCAATCTTCTGGCGGTATTGATTCCGTCAGCATCTTATAACGTGTACAATGAATATCTCCAGGAATATATTACGATTTCCTATGTGAGTAACTTGTATAGCTTTGTGCTTTCCGGCGCTTTTTCCGTAGGACTTTGCAGTTTTCTTCTGGCTTTCTTCAGAAGAAGAGAGGGAAATCCCGCGCATATTTTCAATGGATTTGAAGTGTTTTTTAAATCCTTTGCACTGATGGTGATGCAGAGTATTTTTATTTTTCTCTGGGGACTGCTCTTTATAGTACCCGGTATTATCGCGGCGCTCAGATACAGTCAGGCCTACTACATTCTGGCGGAACATCCGGAAAAAGGTGTGATGCAGTGTATCAGGGAATCCAAGTTTATAATGGCAGGAAACAAAGGAAAATTTCTTTGCATGTTGCTGTCTTTTATCGGCTGGTGGATTTTAGCCGCGGTGGTTACTGTACTGGTTCCGACAGCTTCGGGAATTTTGGGAGTCATCAATGATTTTGCAGCGTCGATTCCTATGATTGTGGTGACGGCTTATGCCAATACCGCTCAAGTCGTTTTCTTCGACTTATCAACAGGACATCTGGCACCGAAACAGCCGGAATTCTCTGATGCAGACTATCATTTCTGAAAAATCATCAGGATACTGACATTTTGCAGACCTGCGGTATATGCCGGTCTGCTTTTTTCTTGGGAAAAACAGATTTGCAGGAACAAATGACAAGTGTGGTTTCATACAATGAAGAAGAAAAAAGATTGGAGGAATTGCATTGTCTATTATACGTCACTATTTCCCCGGCAACAACACACCCGAGGGATTTTTTTCTTACTACGGATATATCCTGGGACAGCGGGAGGCCAATCGCATCATCTGCATCAAAGGCGGCCCGGGGACAGGAAAATCCACATTTCTGAAAAAAGTAGGGCAGAGACTCGTGGAAGCAGGCGAAAGCGTAGATTTTCTCCACTGTTCGGCAGACGACAGTTCACTGGACGGTATTATCGTCACCGACCGGAAAATCGCTTTTGTAGACGGCACAAGTCCTCATGTCATCGACCCGGTTACTCCCGGTGCGGTAGATTACATCATAAATTTCGGTGATTTCTGGAACGACAAAAAAATAGCCGACTGTAAAGAGGATATTATCAGCTACAGTGAAGAGACATCCAGATGGTACAGAACCGCATATCATTATCTGGCTGCCGCAAAATGTATCTACAGAAGCCTTTCCGCCATTCACGACGAAGGGGTGGAGGTCTCCGAAATCTACAAGCTTGCGGCTGATATCATCGGGCAGGAATATCAGAAATACGATATTTCTTTTAAATCGGGAAAAGTGAAGAAGTTTTTCGCCACCGGTCTCACATGGGAAGGGAATATTTCCTATGTAAAATCCCTGCTGCAGAACATGAAGAGAATTTATCTGGTAAATGTGCCGGAGGGTTACAATAATTCCAGTTTTATGAATATTCTTATGGACGGTGCCGTATACAGAGGATTTGATGTGGAAGCATTCTACTGTCCGATGGATCCGCAATATAAGATCGAACATCTGCTGGTTCCCGATCTGGGATTGGCCATTGTTACAACCAACCGGTGGCACGATCTGGAGCCATGGGAGATTACGGGAGAGGATGGAGAACTTCGGGAAATTACCATGATTGATATCAATGACTATGAAAGTGTTTACTTTACAGAGAAAAATGCGGGGCTTCTGGGAAAACTGGGAAAACTCTATGCGGCGCTGATTCAGGAAGCAATGGACGCTCTGGCTCATGCCAAGGAAAATCACGATATTGTGGAGAAGATGTATATTCGCAATATGGATTTCGAAAAAATCGATAAACTGGTAGAAAAGACGGTGGAAGAAATCCTGAAGGAGGTCTGAAAAACAGTACCCCGGAAAAAGGGCAGCTGCGGCACAGAGAAACGATATCTGTAAAACAGTGCCCTGAAAGTCAGAAAGGAGATGCTGCTTTATCCTTTTATCGATACCGCGGCATCTCCCGGGTTCTTTTACTGACTGATTTTTTCCAGAAGCTTTACCATATCTTCCGGCAGGGGTGCCTCAATTTCCAGAGGTTCTCCTGTGGCCGGATGACGGAATTTCAGCCTGTAGGCGTGAAGCGCCTGTCTCTGCAGCAGCGCGGGATTGTAACCCCCGTAAAGATGATCGCCGATGAGAGGGTGTCCCAGATGTGACATATGTACTCTGATCTGATGGGTTCTGCCGGTTTCCAGAAGCAGTTCCACCAGCGTAAACCCTGCAGGAAGTTTTGTAACAGTAATCAGATCACCTTTTACGGTAATCAGATCACCCTCCTTAAAGACAGGCTCGCTGATGCCCGCATCAGTCATGCTGTCCTTGTATCCCCGATAAGCGGCAAGACCGCTGCCGAAACCGTTTCCGCTGAACCGTTTCAGAACTCTGACATGAGTGACAGAAGGGTAGCCTCCGGTCTCCATGACCCGCCTTCTGACATCTTCGGGATCAGGGCGGCCTATAGGCAAATCGATGGTGAACCGATCCTCATCAATGATTCCCGCAGCCAGAGCGATATAGCGTTTTTCTGTCAGTCCGGCTTTCATTTGTTTCACCACGTCATCCTGGGCATGGGAATTTTTTGCAACAATAAGAAGACCGGTGGTATCCATATCAAGACGGTTGACAAAGCGGATCTTAAAGCTTTGTTTCGTATCCTCCATATACTTCATCAGGCCGTTGGCGATGGTATGGTGGGGATGTCCTTTGGTGGGATGAACGATGATTCCCGGCTGTTTATTGATGATCAGCAGATCATCATCTTCATAGACAGGATAAATCGGAATATCCTCGGCAGGGAAATCGCTTTTTTCTTCAGGAAGTCTGACAGAAAGCACGTCACCGGCGCGGGGTGTAATCCAGCCTGCCGTTTCCTTACCGTCGAGAAATACCAGATTCTGATATTTCAGTTTCGTCAGGAGACGGGAAGAAAAGCTGAATTTGCTGCGGAGAAGCGCTTTGACGGTCATGCCCTCGTCTTCAGGTGTAATCGTATATTGAAACTTTGCCATAGAATCCTTTCTTGTGTTTACAGAAACTTGCTCTTAACCTTGGTCCAGAAGTCATAATTCTCAAATCGCATCAGATTTATCTGAATGTCGGAAAAACTGAATTCCAGTTCCTTTATGTTTTCATATTCTGCGGTTGTGCCGTCATACACGATACAGAGCCTGTTCACTGCATCATCCATATCAGGAACCACACCCAGAGACAGTTCTGACGGCAGCAGAATGCTGGAGGTAAAGGAACGGTAGGCGGTGGTGTTCATCGGCGCGATAGGGGTCACCTGCAGCAGTTTCAGTCTAGGATCCACTATACTGCCTCCCAGAGAATAGTTATAGGCCGTACTGCCTGCTGGAGTGGCAATCAGCAGGCCGTCTCCGGAAAACCGTTCGATAAAGCTTCCTCCGATGGAAATGTTCAGGTGAATGGAGTAGGTAGAATTTCCCTTGATCAGCACCTCATTGATGCCCACATGTTCAGCTTCACCTTCTTCGGTGACCACTTTGACTTTTACTGTGGAAAGAGGCTGCAGACTGTAGCGTCCCTGTGTGTAGTTGAAGATAAAGTCATCAAGGAGAGACGACATGATTTCCTGGAAAAACCCCAAATGTCCGGTATTGATGCCGATAATCGGCATGGGAGGAAAACTGAACTTGTGCATGGCCTCAAGGAAGGTGCCGTCACCGCCGATGCAGACGAGAAGATCAGCCTCCTCGCTGTATGTCGTCAGCAGTTCAAAGCCTGAATTGTCCAGTTTCTGTTTCAGTTGTCTTTCTGTGCGTTTTGATATTTCGCTGTCATTGGCGAAAATGAAAATCTTCTTGTTCATAGCTGTATTCTATAATATTTTTTCTAATTCTTCAACCAGTGATTTGAATGTTTCCATAGCCAGAATCACAGGCTCTCTGCTGCTCATATCCACTCCTGCGATTTTCAGCAGTTCTACCGGATAATCGCTGTCGCCGGTTTTTAAGAATTCAATATAGGCGTCTCTTGCAGATTCTCCCTCTTCCAGTATTTTCTTTGAAATGGCAGTGGCGGCTGAATAGCCGGTAGCATACTGGTATACGTAAAAACTTCTGTAAAAATGAGGAATTCTCGCCCATTCGTACCTGATATAATCATCATCCGAGAGGGCAGGACCGAAATAAGTTCTGTTCAGCTTTTCATATTCCTCACAGAGCCATTCCGCTGTCAGGGAACCGCCGTCTTCCACATATTTATGAGTCATGTGTTCAAATTCCGCAAACATGGTCTGACGGAACAGGGTGGTTCTGAATTCTTCAATATAGAGATTCAGAAGATATTTTTTCATGGTACGGTCTGTTTCTTTGTTCAGCAGATGCTGCATCAGCAGGGACTCGTTGACTGTAGAAGCCACTTCTGCAGTAAAGATGGAATGGCTGCCATAAGTGAAAGGCTGATTTTCTCTGGTATAGCTCGAATGCATGGAATGTCCCATCTCATGAACCACTGTGAATACATCCTTTAAAGTATCGCTGTAGTTCAGCAGAATATACGGATAACTGTCGTATGAACCAAAGCTGTAGGCGCCGCTTGTTTTCCCTTCGTTTTCATAGACGTCGATCCAGCCCTCTTCAATTCCTGCGAGAACTCTGTCCATATATTCCCTGCCAAGGGGAGCAAGACCTTCTTCCATGATTCTGACAGCCTCTTCATAAGGAACTTCTTTCTTTGGAATTTCTACCAGAGGAACGTAAACATCGTACATTTTCAGTGCATCCACACCCAGAACCTTTTTTCGAAGTTCGATGTATCTGTGAAGAACGGGTAGATACTGATGAACGACAGAAATTAGGTTATCGTAAACTGACTCGGGAATATTCCCTCCGGAAAGGGCTGCCTGTCTAGCTGAATCGTATTTGCGGATTCTGGCGCCGACCACGTCAGTTTTCACCGCATAGCTGTAGGAACTTGCAATAGTGTTGATCAGGCTCTTGTAGGCCTCATACACTTTTGTAAAGGCTGATTTGCGAACTTCTCTGTTGTGACTTTCCATGAAGGTGATAAAGTTTCCGTGAGTGAGTTCGGCAGTGTCACCGTCTTCGTCTGTAATGGATCCGAATCTCATATCAGCATTGTTGAGCATGGTAAAGATAGTATCTGGTGCATCGGTGACCTCGCTGAGCTGAGCCAGAATGTTCTCCTCTTCTTTGGAAAGAACATGTTTCTTTTCTCTCAGAAGGTCTTCGATGACAAAGGCGTATTTTGAAAGTGCTGGTTCCTCCCTGACAAAAGATTTTAACGTCTCCTCAGAGGCAGTCAGCAATTCGGGAGTGACAAAACTCATGGCAGCGCTGACCTTTGCAATGACACCGTTGATTTTGTCATGCATGGCCTGCTGGGCTGCCACCGTATTGTCTTCATCAAGTTTCATTCTGGCATAGACATAGGCTCTCTCCAGCTTTTGCCAGATATCATCCTTGGCCTGTAAAGCTTCTGCCAGCGTTCTGCTGTTTTCTGTCAGTTTTCCCTGATAGGACTCAAAAGCCTCAGTCATGTTCAGAACCTCTGCAACATCAGATTCCCAGGATGCGGCATCGGAGTACATTGCCTCTATATTCCATTTATATTTGTCATCAATTTCACTGCGCTTTTTGATTTTTTTGTTTCCCATTGTTACCTCCTGTAGTATAATAAAATAAGTATGCAAGGCATATGATGCTGTTTTTGTATTGCGAAACAGTCTATGAGATAGTATAACACAAAACTGAAAGGATTAACATAAATGGATAACAGACCGATTGGTTTTTTTGATTCGGGACTGGGAGGATTGACCAGTATCCCTTATATTATGAAAGAACTGCCCCGAGAGAGGATTATTTTTTACGGAGATACGGCAAGGACACCTTACGGATCCAAGTCGCCTGATACCATCAGACAGTTCACGCTGCAGATTGGAGACTTTCTGGTAAAGAAAGGAGTCAAGATGATCGTCATCGCCTGCAATACCGTAACGGCCACCTGTCTCGATGATCTGCGCAGAACTTATCCTGACATCCCGGTTATCGGGGTTATTTCCCCTACGGCAAGAGTTATCGCCAACAAGTGCAATCATGATGACCGTATCGGAATCATCGCCACCAAAGTTACCATAAAGTCCGGGGCCTACGAAAAGAAGATCCGCGAAAAACATCCCGGCCTCAATCTTTTTTCCAAAGCATGTCCGGCATTTGTGCCGCTTATCGAAGAAGGGATCATAGATAATGAAATCATGGATCTGACGATTAAGTATTATCTGGATGACTTTGTGAAGGAACATCATATCAACCGGCTGGTGCTGGGCTGCACCCATTATCCTCTCATTGCGGACAATCTGAGGAGAATCTATCCCGATATCAGGATCATCAGTTCTTCTAAGGAAGTGGCCACCGCGGTACATATCGAACTGGAAAAAAGAGACATGTATGCAGGAAAAAGGGAAGCGGAGAATGTTTTTTATGCCAGCGACCTTTCGGAGAATTTTGTCAATATGATTCAGAACATACTGGGCAGGGAAAAGGATGAACTGAATATCCGGTTCAAGAATCTGGATATCTGAGAAAAGCGTCAAGATAAAAGAAAACGGGAGAAAAACTATGGACAGAGATGAATTATTTGATCTGCTGGATATTGAAAGCGGAGAGCAGTTTGAGTATTTTGAGAACTTTGCAGATTTTGTGGAGCATGACGGACTTATAGACGGTGATGCTGTCTATGAACTGATCTGCGAAGCGGATATGAAGACCTTCGCAGAACTTTGTGAGAGTTACTTTTACGATATACTGGAAAATGTTCCGGGAGATCAGATCGACCTTTATAACCTTCTGGAAACTGTGAAACGGGTTCTTGTGGGACTCAGCGAGGCGGTAAGAAACGGTGAGGAAAATGCCGAACTGAAACTCTCGGATGAATTCAACCGTTTTCGCATGTGGTACTCCTCAGAAAGTGAAGTGGAATGCCGTAGCATGAAGGACGGAGCCGTGAGCTTTCTTTCTGTCCGGGATGCGTTGACGGCAGCTCGCATGGAGAAACTGGACGGAGAAGAGTTCTCCTATGATTTTACCGATTCTCTGGGATATGAACTGGAAGAATATGTGATGAGTTACGCAGACATGGCAGAGGAGTCCTGACAGATCTGAAGGGGTGAATGTAACACAACAGGAACTGGCTGCATATGATAAAGAAAAAATACATATGGAGGTATGTTATGGGTGATATGAGACATGACTGCTGTGATCCCTGTGATCCTTGCGAACCGTGCTGCTGTGAGCCGCCCCGTGAGTGCTGCCGGCCACAGAACTGCTGCGGTGATTCCGGAAACGGTCTGGGGATTCTGATCCTGCTGGTTGTTCTGTATTTTCTGTTTTGCGGAAATGATAACAGAGGAGGCGGAGGCCTTTTCGGAGGACTGTTTTAGAAAGGAGCCGAGGCTCCTTTTTTATTGTACCGGTCTTGCGAAATCACGGCGCCGGTGCTACAATGATATATCAGATATACACTAAGGAGAACGTTTATGAATGATAAAAGAGATTACAGAATCGGCATGACTGCAGCTGTGGGATGCTCTGTTGTCTGGGGGCTTTTGCCTGTCTACTGGAACAGTCTGCAGCCTGTTCCTTCTGATGTGATTATTTTTTACAGAATTGTTCTGATGGCAACAGTCTGTTTTATTGCCTGTGCAGTGCAGTTTGGCGTAAAGAATGTTTTTCAGCCTATGTTCAGCGACAGAAGGCTGGCGTTTGTCTATATCGCGGCAGGTCTTGTCATCACTGTCAACTGGAGCATTTATATCTGGGCTGTTAATGCAGGCTATGTGATTCAGACCAGCATGGGATACTTTCTGGAACCTCTTGTAGTCTGCCTGTTCGGTGTGGTAGTGTACAAAGAACGCATCAACAGATGGAAGAAGATTTCCATCCTGTTTGCAGTCTGCGGTCTTCTGATCATGATCATCGGTTACAGACAGGTTCCTGTGATAGCAGTCAGTCTGGGAATTTCCTTTGCAGTTTATGCAGCCATAAAAAAGAGCGTCAGTCTGAGTCCTCTCCGGTCTCTTCTCTATGAAACCATCTGCATTGCGCCTTTTTCTCTCTGTTATATCATTTACCTTGAAAATACGGGGGCCGGCGCTTTAGCATACGGCGGACTCAAGTTTTTTATGCTGATGTTTGCAGGAATAGCCACAGCCGTTCCTCTGGGACTCTTTTCCTTTGCAACAGGAAAACTTCCTCTGGTAACGCTGGGCCTGACTGAATACATCTCTCCGTCCATTTCTCTGATTCTGGGAATTTTCCTGTTCAGAGAGCCGTTTGATCTGATTCAGTTCAGTGCCTTTGTCATTATCTGGATCGGTCTGGTGTTCTTCACATTCGGTGAAATCAGAGACGGAAAAAATACAGAGGAGGAAACAGACAGTGCAGGGAAAGAAGCTTAATTTATTCAGTGTGGCAGCTCTTTATGTGGGAACCATTATGGGAGCCGGCTTTGCGTCAGGCAGAGAGGGCTGGCAGTTTTTTGGTGTATTCGGGATGAAAGGGTATATCGGGATTTTTATTGCCGGGCTTTTATTCATGATTTTGGGCATGATGGTGGCATATATTGCTCGTGAAAAAAATACGTCAGACATGGGAAAAATCATCGTCTGCTCCGGAAATCCGAAACTGGTCAGTGCAGTAGGATATTTTATGGCAGCGATTTTATACACCATTATTGTATCCATGTCAGCGGCAGGCGGATCTTTTCTCAGTCAGCAGTTCGGTCTGCATCCGGCTGTCGGAGGAGGTATGATTGTCATTATGGTAATTTTTACGGTGCTTGGAAATTTTGAACGTATTTCCAAGGTCTTTAAGCTGACTGTACCTGTTTTGTTTTCCATAGATATTGTGCTGTGTATAATAGTGATTTTTTCTCATATAGAGCAGAGCGGGGCGACTGAAGGTTTCCCTGTCAGTTCCATGGCGCCTAACTGGATTCTGGCTGCAATTCTTTTTATTTCCTATAACATGCTTGGAATGATACCGATTGTTGCATCCTCTTCTGTCAACGCGAAAGACAGAAAAAGCGGTATTCTTGGGGCAGGAACAGGCGGTCTGCTGCTGGCGCTTCTGACCTTTCTTCTTCTTACTGCGCTGAGAAAGGATATGGCATTTACTCAGAATATGGATTTGCCTATGCTGGCCTATTCTGCCAGAATTTCTGTGGCAGCAAACATCGCTTTCGGTGTGGTTCTGTTTATGGCCATCTATTCGGCAGCCACCAGTACATATTACGGTTTTACAACAAAAATCAAAGAATCACCGAGAAAAAAATATATTGTCATTGCGGGAGCGGTTATCGGCTTCTTCTGTGGTCTCAGTGGATTCAAGACCATAGTGGCATATCTGTACCCGGTGGAAGGGTATATCGGAATCGTCATCATAGTGATGATAACAGTGAACTTTATCAGAACCTTCGGGGAAAAACGAAGAGAAAAGGGAAATCACGAATATTCCGGTGAAATCTATATGGATTTTCCCAATCATGACAGATTCGACTATCCTGAAAATATTGAGAGAGTTACAGCCGGTTACGGCGGTGAAAGTCTGTTGATTTTCGGAGATGAGAAAACGGTTCTTTATGACTGCGGAATGGCTTACTGCCACGAGGGGATTATAAAGAACATCGAAAAGGCGCTGGCAGCTCACGGAAGAAAAACTGTGGATCTGATTCTCATCTCTCATACACATTATGACCATATCGGGGCCCTTCCTTATATTCTTCAGAAATGGCCTGATGTGACGGTCTGTGGTGCGGCCAAGGCAAAAAAGGTTTTTGAAAGCGACGGAGCAAAAAAAACCATGAAACGTCTTGGAGAAGCTGCCAGAGATAACTTTGTGGAGTCTGACGAGGAGATTCTGGTGGCTCCTCTCCGCATTGACAGTATCGTCGGCGAAGGGGACAGAATCATGATTGGCAGGGATTCGTATTTTGCCGTCCTGGAAACCAGAGGACATACTGACTGCTCTCTGACATATGTTCTTGAGCCTGCGGGACTGATGTTCACATCGGAAAGCACAGGAGTTATCAGAAATCCTCATTGTATGCATACCGCCATTTTGAAAAGCTACCGGGATACCATGGAATCCGCGGCAAAGTGCAGAGCATACGGTGCAAAACAGATTGTAGCGCCACATTTCGGCATTCTGCCGGAAGGCTTTGTGGAAGAATACTTTGATATGTATGTGAAAGCTGCGGAGGAAGAGAAGAACTTTATTCTGGGACTTGCAGAACAGGGTCTTGATTATGACGGCATCATGGAGAAGTTTGAAGAAAAGTACTGGACAAAAGAGCGGGGAAGTTCTCAGCCGAAGCCTGCTTTTGAGGAGAATTCCAGATACATTATACGACATATCGTAGATACGTTTTACAGAAAATAAACAGATCTGAAGGGGTGAGCCGATGAGTAAAAAACGCCATATCATCACACTGTTGCTCCTTACTGCATGTCTCTGCTGCACAGGGATTCTTACAGGCTGTGAAAGGACAGAAACAGGAGAAAACTCTGTTATTGTAAAGAATCTGATGATTCCCAACAGTGAGGGCACCTATACAGGAGCGCAGGCGGTGCTGCCGGCAAATTACGAGGAGGAGAAAGTCCCGGTTATCACCTTGAGCCACGGTTTTCACGGCACTATGAACAGCGCAGGAGCGGAAGAACTGGCACATGTACTTGCAGCAAGCGGATTTGCCGTTATCCGTATGGATTTCAGTCATTACGTCAGCGATGATCCGGATTTGGAACAGACATGTGAATATACAGTGGATACCATGACAGCCGATCAGGTTCTCTGTGTGGATTATGTGGTAAAGCACTTTAACGGAGATGCGGACAGAGTAGGTGTCTTTGGACGGAGTCTGGGCGGAAGAGCAGCCATGAAACTGGTCAATGAAAATATCGGAGGATATGATTACAAAGCGCTGGTGCTGGTGGCGCCTGCCGGAAACGGAGATGCTTTTCAGAGATATATGGGGGGAAACAGAAAATGGGAAGAGTTTAAATTACTGGCAGAAGAAAAAGGTTCCGTGACTTACCAGAATGTAGTGCTTACTTCCGCTTTTTTTCAGAGTATTGAGGATTACGTACCTACTGAACATGCCGGCAAATTTCAGAATCCTGTACTGGTATTCTATAATACGGAGGATAATGTGGTGCTTCCGAGAGTGGCTGTGGAGTGCGCCCAAGCTTACTGTGAACATCAGCTGGTGGAGGTAACTTCAGCAGAAAGTCCTCACGGACTGGAAATGGGGTTCAAGGAATCAGACATCAAAGACAGGATTTTCAGCCGGATCGTGGAGTTTTATGAAAAGACATTGTAACGGGAAGACAGAATGAAGAAACAGGGATTTTTCAAAAACATTATGAATTTCTGTATCTTTTCCTGTTCTGAAATTTTATATCATGTTTTCAAGGAGACGCTGTGCTTGCAGATTTTCTGCAGCTCTGGTGTGTCCTTTTTGACTGGAAAGGTTTGAGAATACAGGGTGAAAGTCGGGGGATTTTTCAATACTGTTTATAAATTTGTTCTTCTATTGTACAATAGAATTGATAACTGAAAATGAATCGGGAGAGTGATGCAGATGATTTTTTCAAAAATTAACAAATCGGGCTGGAACAGGAAAGAGTATTTTGACCATTATTATTCTGAAGTGCCTTGCACATACAGCATGACAACAAAACTGGATATCACAGCAATCATAAAAAAGAATTACAGGCTGTATCCGACTATGCTATATTATTTGGGAACTATTGTAAATCGGCATCCGGAGTTCAGGACTGGGTTCAATAAGGACGGAGAACTGGGTATATACAGTGAGCTGATACCATCTTATACAGTGTTTCACAAAGATACAGAGACATTTTCTGAATTGTGGACACAATATTCGGAGAACTATGAAGAATTTTGTGCCGCTTATGAAGATGATATGGAAAAATATGGAGAGAACAAAGGACTGGTTGGGAAACCAAATGTTCCAGATAATATCTTTACTGTATCAGCGGTACCATGGACTGTTTTTGACGGGTTTAACCTGAATCTGCAGAGAGGGTATAACTATTTGATACCTGTATTTACAATGGGCAGATATTATCATGAAGACGGGAAGTTTTTGCTTCCCTTGGCTATTCAGGTTCATCATGCGGTTTGCGATGGGTTTCATGTTGCACGTTTTATAAATGAACAGCAGAGTCTGATTAATGATTGAATCAGAAGGTTAGGCAGTGAAAGTTTTTCGAAGAGAAGATGCAAAGAAAAGCTTATATGAAGAGATTCAAATCTGTCAGACGGGGGCACAATGGAAAATGTGCAATAAAAAACCCAGAAAGCTCCGTCAGGTTATAATTGACGCCCTATCTAATGATAGGTGGGTATTCTGCCGCAGCTTCTGTCTTCCCCTCAGAGGAGGCCTGACATAGGTCCGACGGACCCGAATTCCCTGTGCGAAAATGTAGGTTCAATTATGAAACCTTAACGTGAGTTCCAGGCTAGTTATATTATAGCGTATTTTCTGTCGGATATCACTATAAATTTTTGGTAATAACGATTTTTTTTTGTTTATATGCAGAAATCTTTACCTGTCTGAAAAATTTGTAGCCGAAAAACTTTTTTTGTACAACTGTATTTCCAAATTTTATTGACGGAGATAAAAAAACTGCTATAATTGTATGGTGTATACAAGATTGAGGAAGAACAGAATTCAGATTAAGCCCGGCGGAAGTCAGCAGCTTTGCCGGAATCTGTTCTGCTTTGAGATGACCCTGAAAGGAAGGTAGACAATGTCGCAGAAAAAACCTCAGGAGATACTGGAAATCACCATAGATGCCGCAGCTGCAAAAGCCGGACTGTCGGCGAAACAGATGATACTGCTTGGTCTGATGGCAGGATTTTTTATTGCTCTTGCCGGTGCAGGGGCCAATATGGGAGCTTATTACCTTCTGGCTGATTCTGCCACTGCAGGACTTGGAAAAATGCTTTCCGGAATCATATTTCCGGCAGGACTTCTGATGGTGGTTTTTGCCGGTGCGGAGCTTTTTACAGGGAATAACCTGATGGTGGCTGCTGTTTTGGATAAGCGAATCGGAATTGGCTCTATGCTGAGAAACTGGTGTATCGTATATCTTGCCAATCTGGTCGCTTCAGTGTGCGTTGCCTGGCTGGTGGTGCAGTCCGGACTGCTTTCTACAGGTGACGGTCTTCTGGAACAGGTAACGGTAAGCATAGCCGTATCAAAGGTGAATCTGACTTTCGGGCAGGCGTTTATCAGAGGAATATTCTGCAACTTCCTTGTATGTATTGCGGTATGGATGGCCAGTGGTGCAGATTCTACCATCGGAAAGGTTTTTTCTCTGTTTTTTCCGATATGGCTGTTCGTGACGGCGGGATTTGAACACAGTATAGCCAACATGTTCTTTATTCCCGCAGGAATCTTTGCGGCAGGATCGTCAGCCGGTCTTACTTTTACGGGATTTATCCTGAACAATCTGATTCCTGTTACTTTAGGGAATATTGCAGGAGGCAGTATTCTGGTTGCAGGTATCTACTATTTCACTTATAAAGATGCGCTCCGGAACAGGATGGAGACAAGAAGAGTGTATATTTCAAAAAATGAACAGGAGACTTCAAAGACTGCTTCACTTGATGCATGATTTCAGAGTGGTCATTCTCTGCCGAGGATTTATTCACAACGGCAGAGTTTTCTTTTTTTGAAAGCAAACCATTGTTGTAAAAAATTGTGAACTGCCTTATACTATTATAGAAAGAAACAAGAGAAAAAGGAATGAAACTATGGGAAAACGAATTGTTGTGATTGACGGAAACAGTCTAATCAACCGAGCTTACTATGCAATGCAGCGTCCGATGATCACCAGAGAAGGTATCTATACTCAGGGGATTTACGGGTTTATCAATATGCTTACCAAAATTCAGGAAGACTACGCGCCGGATTATATGGCAGTGGCCTGGGACAGAAAATCTCCAACTTTTCGACATCAGGAATACAGTGAATACAAGGCGGGGCGAAAAAAGATGCCGGCGGAGCTGGCCATGGAGATTCCGCTGATGAAGGAAATCCTCACAGCCATGAATATTGTGAATCTGGAAATCGATGGATTTGAGGCAGATGATATCATAGGGACTGTGGCGAGAATCGGTGAAGAAGAGGGATTGGAGCCTCTGATCATCACCGGAGACAAAGATGCGCTGCAGCTTGCCACTGATGTGACCCATGTGCTGATTACAAAAAAAGGCATTTCTGAATTTGATCTGTATGATCGGGAAAAGATGATAGAGCGTTATCAGCTGACACCAGAACAGTTTATTGACTTAAAAGGACTTATGGGAGATCAGTCTGATAATATTCCCGGAATTCCGGGCGTAGGGGAAAAAACCGGTATCAAACTGCTGACACAATTCGGAAGCGTGGCGAACCTGCTGGCCAATACAGACCAGATCACCAATGAAAAACTGCGGCTCAAGGTGGAGGAGAATGCACAGCTGGCGGCTATGAGCAGACGGCTCGCAGCCATTAACAAGTATGTGCCTGTTGAAATCGACTTGGAGAAGATGAAAACCCGGCGTCCGGATTACAAAGCGCTGATTGATCTGTATGTTAAACTGGAATTCAATACATTTCTCAAGAGGCTTCATATTGAAGATGCACAGGACGAGGAAAACGCAGACGGGCAGGAAGATAAGACTGAAACCGTGCAGATTTCGGATTTTGGGGATGCCGCTATTCTGAATGAGCTGTCTCAGGGACAGAATGTCATCCTGAAAGTATTCAGCGACAACAATCACGTGGGAGATCCGGTTCTTTACGGGATAGCACTGTTATGTGATGATAAATATTATTATGTAAACACGGAAACTGAGGAAACAATGAATGCTGTGCTAAAGCTTCTGGAAGAAAAAGAGCTTCAGTTCGCTGGGCATGATCTGATAAAGGATTATTATGCTTTGATGTGCAGAGGCCTGAAAAGAACTGAAACAGCCTTCGATACAGCTATCGCGCAGTATGTTATCGATCCGACAAAGTCCAACTATGAACTGAAAACTCTGGTTTTTGAAACCCTTCATTATGAAATGGAAGATGAAAAACAGATTCTGGAGCAGTGTGGCCAGACTGATCTACTGGGCAGCAGTAATACTGCTTTTTGCCATTATGGCTTAAAGTGGTGTTCAGCTGTAAAAAAACTGATGGAAGTGCAGAAACAGGTGCTGATCGCAAATGATCTGACTCGTGTCTATGAAGAAATTGAACTTCCGCTTATTGAAGTTCTGGCAGCAATGGAATGCGAGGGATTCTCTGTCTGCAGAGATACGCTGGAAAACTTCGGACAGATGCTCAGAGAAAAGATAGGTGAAGTGGAACGGAATATTTATGCTCTGGCGGGAGAAACGTTTAACATCAACTCGCCGATGCAGCTTGGGGATATTCTTTTCGAGAAGCTGGGTCTTCCCGCCGGCAAGAAGACGAAGCGGGGCTACAGTACCAGTGCGGACATTCTGGAAAAGATCAGGGACAAGCATGAAATCGTAAATCTGGTGCTGGAATACCGAACCTTGACAAAACTGAACAGCACGTATGTGGAAGGGCTTAAGCCTCTTATCGGACCTGACGGAAAGATCAGGGCGCATTTTCAGCAGACTGTTACAGCTACAGGAAGAATCAGCTGCACTGAACCCAACCTCCAGAATATTCCCATCAGGCAGGAACTGGGCAGACAGCTGAGAAAAGCCTTTGTGCCCGGATGTGGCGAGTGTACACTGGTGGGAGCAGATTACTCGCAGATCGAACTGAGAATCCTGGCCCATCTGTCCGGAGATGAAAACCTGATTCAGGCATTTAACAACGGTGATGATATTCACAGAAATACAGCTGCCAGAGTATTCAATCTGGACTATGATGCTGTTACTCCGTCTGAACGAAGCAGGGCAAAGGCTGTAAATTTCGGTGTAATCTACGGAATGAGCGGTTTCGGGCTTTCTGAGGAACTGCATATCACAAGAAAGGAAGCCGAACGCTATATCAGAGATTATTTCGATAAGCATGCCGCTGTTAAAAACTATATGGATGAGCGGCTGGAGCTTTGCAGACAGAAAGGTTATTCTGAAACTATCATGGGGCGAAGAAGATATATTCATGAGATCAGTTCTTCAAACTTTATGACTCGCCAGCTGGGTGAACGTCTTGCCATGAACAGTCCGATCCAGGGAAGCGCCGCAGACATCATAAAAATCGCGATGATTAAGGTCTACAGAGAGCTCAGGGAGCGAAACCTGAAATCTAAACTGATACTGCAGGTTCATGACGAACTTATCATCAGAACACGGAAGGATGAACTGGAACAGGTTGAGGAGCTGCTTGTACGCAACATGGAAAATGCAATGGAACTGAAAGTGAAGCTGGAAAGTGATCTGAACCGGGGCGACACATGGTATGATCTGAAATAGCGCTGCAGGAGTATATATGAAAGTTATTGGACTGACAGGAGGCATCGGCGCCGGAAAATCGACGGTGTCTGCCTATCTTCGAAAAAAAGGATACGTTATTATCGATGCGGACGCCATTTCTCATCATATTACAGAAAAAGGCAGTCCTGTCCTGGAAAAAATCCGGGAGAGCTTTGGGTCGCAGGTTGTCAGGAGTGACGGAAGTCTGGACAGAAAAAAACTGGCCGACATTGTTTTTTCAGATAAAGAGAAACTGAAACTGCTGGAAACCCTGACCACCCGGGAAGTGATCAAAGATATCGAGAAACGACTGCATCAGATTAAGGAATCGGGAACAGGGGGCCTGATTTTCGTGGATGCTCCTCTTTTATTTGAAACGGGTGCTGACAGGCTTACAGATTATGTCTTTATGGTAGATGCCGATATGGAGACAAGAATCAATCGTGTTACGGAAAGGGATCACGCTGAAAGAAAACAGGTTCTTGCCAGAATCAAAAGTCAGATGCCGTCAGAGGAAAAAACAGCCCGCTCTGATGAAGTTATTGATAATTCAAAGGGAAAGGAAGAGCTTTATCGTCAGATAGAAGCTTTATTGGAGAAATATGCTGAAACAGAATAAAGAAAACAGAATTCGCAGGGTTTTTGACTTTTTGCACAGAAATATCATCATCATTATCATTATTGTTGTCGTTTTGGCGGGAGCAGTTTCCACGGTGACTATTGTCAGAGGAGATCATAAAACAGAGAAAGAGGAAGAGCCTCAGGTTACAACGGTTTCCACCGTTTATCTTGCGATGGATCGGGTTTCAACTCTAAATCCTCTGATTTCACAGGACAGCGATACCTATTACATTGCTCAGCTGCTTTACAGCAGTCTGTTCAGGCTGGACAAGACTCTGAATGTGGAGAAAGATCTGGTAGACACATATACGACTGACCCGTCTGCAGGAACAGTTTCCATCAAGCTGAAAGAGGCCAGATTCAGTGACGGATCAGATTTTACCGCATATGATGTTCAGTATACAGTCAGCAGAATACAGGCCGCCGGTGAGGACAGCCCATATTATTCCTATGCGGAGAAAATCGAATCTGTCAGCGTGACCGGAAACAGAAAACTGACTATCACATTTGAAGATGCCGGCGATGCCGCCCTCGATAATCTGGTATTTCCTATTGTTTCCCGGAACGATTACAGTACAGACAGTGACAGAGTGACAGGCAGCGGTAAATACTGCATCAGCAGTTACAATTCGGAAGAGGTTCTTAAGCTGAAACCCAACAAGTACTATTACGGAGACCAGGCGGAGAACAAGATTGAAATTCGCGTAGTGGAGGACAAGGACAGGGTTCTGGGACTTATGACCATGGACGCTGTGACAGCTTATGTCAGCAGGGAACAGGATGCCGATGTTCAGGCAGAGGACAAGAATCTGAGCGTGACAAAGATCAGTTCCTGTGAGCTGGAGTATCTTGGATTTAATTTTGAGAATAAGCATCTTGCAAAAAAAGAAGTTCGTCAGGCCGTTGCTCTTTCCATCAATACTGAGAGCCTGATAAAGGATGACTACGGCGGAGCGGCAGTTCAGTCAGACTCCATTTACTTTCCTGGATTTCTGGGAACGGAAAATACGGGAGACGCTTATGCCATCGATGTGAAGGGAGCTTCTGATCTTCTGAAACAGGCCGGATACCGGGATTCCAACGAAGACGGAATTTTAGAAGACGAGAATCAGAAAGAGGTGTCACTGACGATCCTGACCAATAAGAGCAGAGCCGATACTGCTGCAAGCATCACCGACGGACTGAAGGAAATCGGCATCAATGCGAAGGTTAAGAGTCTTTCCTGGGATGCATACGGGGAGGCCATACAGGAAGGTGAGTATGACATCTATATCGGGGGATATAAGCTGGATAAAAAATGCGATCTTCGTATGATGCTCAACAAAAGCAAATCCACCGGCTATGACAACGATGATGCTTTCGACTATGCAAAACAGCTGGAAACATGTCTTTCGGCGGGAGAACAGAAAGCTGTCTTTGAAAAGCTGAAACCGATTTTAAATGAGGATCTTCCTTATTACTGCCTCTGTTATAAGACCTATGCTTTTATCACAGTAGAGCGGTTCAGATCAGAAGAGATTCCAACCTTCTTTGATACCTTCCGAGGTGCGGACACCTGGGAATGGGATAAGCTTGTGATTGAAGACGAGGAAGAGGAAGGAAACGATACGGAATAATTTTTACCATTTTTTAAAATCAGGTGTTTACTTTTTGAAATTGATAGTGTATAATTTCTTTTGCGGTCGTAATTTGACTGCAATATGCGGCAGTGGCGGAATGGCAGACGCGCACGGTTGAGGGCCGTGTGGGAAACCGTGCTGGTTCGAGTCCAGTTTGCCGCACCATGAGGGCTGCTGATTATCGTACCGATAGTCAGCAGCCTTTATCACATCAAGTATTGACGATTGTTTATCGTTGTGCTAGAATAATTTTGGTTATGCCGGCGTGATGGAATTGGCAGACGTGCGGGATTCAAAATCCCGTGGTGGCAACACCGTATGGGTTCGACCCCCATCGCCGGCACCATTTGAAAATCTGTAATCAGATAGATATTAGGAGGACAATATGAATCAATCATTCGCAATGCAGCTGATTATCCTGGTGGTATTCATTGGTATCATGTACTTTTTGCTGATCAGACCTCAGAAGAAGAAAGAAAAGACCATTCAGAACATGAGAAACAGTCTGCAGGTTGGAGATGAGATCATCACTATTGGAGGTATTTGCGGCAAGATCGTAAAGACCAAAGACGATTCCATCGTAATTCAGGTCGGAGCCGACAAGGTGAAATTTGAAATGATGAGATGGTCTGTATCCTCAGTCGTAAGCTCAAGCAAACCGGCAGCCAAGTCAGCCGTTGAGGAAGAAGAAAAGAAAAAGATTATGCCGAAACGTCTGAAGAAAGCCTCTGATGAGGAAGAAGAAGTAATTCCGGAAGACGAGAAATAAATCGCCCGTCTGCGGAAAAACTTTATCGACATGGTTTAGAGTTTTGACCGTATTGACCCCCTGTTAACAGGGGGTCTTTTGATGTATTTATGACTGTTGATCGGCCAAAGAACTGCCTGCGGCAAATTTTCCTTGCCCAGTGCCTGAAAAAGTAGTACAATAAAGAGTAAATTAAAATGCCGGAACTATGGGCAAATTTTTGATATACAGAAGGTGAGAAGTTTAAAATGAATTCAAAGCTCAGAAAAATTTTAGCTGGTTTAGTTGTTATTGCAGTTTTGTTCGGCTGGTATGTATCCGTGTTCGGAATCGGATCTGTCAGCTCGATTAAAGATGTGATGAAGTTCGGTCTGGATATCAACGGCGGCGTTTACGTTGTGCTGGAAGCAGACAAGAATGACATCGCGGGTATGGACGAACAGGAATTAAAGGATGTTATGGATACGACGAGAGTCGTATTGAATAAGCGTGTCAACGCCATGGGTATTTCCGAGGCTACGGTTTCTCTTGAGGGAACCGATCGACTCAGAGTCGAGATGCCCGGCGTGGAAGATGCGCAGGAAGCCATCGATCAGATTGGTAAAACCGCACAGCTCAGATTTCTGCTTGCTGACGGGACAGAGGTACTGACGGGAGATCAGGTAAAAGATGCATCCATTGATACGGATACAGAAAACGGCGGATACAAGATCGTGCTTGAGTTTACCAATGAAGGCTCTGAACTTTTCGAAGAAGCCACCAGAAAAACCTCTTCCGGTCAGGTAACCGCATCTGAAGAGTATTCGGAACAGGGCATTGGCGATAACTGCATCATCATCGCTCTCGACAGTGAGATTGTTACAGCGCCTACAGCAAATCAGGTTATCAATACTACAAACTGTGAGATTACAGCAGGTCAGGGTGGATACTCAAAGGAAGAGGCATCCAACACCGCTGCGCTGATCAGAGGCGGTGCTCTGCCGATTACCCTCAATGAAATTTCTTCTTCCGTACAGACTGCGACCATTGGTGTAGATGCACTGAACAAAAGTATTGTAGCAGGAGCTATCGGCCTTGGTCTGGTATTTGTACTGATGCTGATTATGTACAACCTGCTGGGACTGGTAGCTGACATTGCACTGCTTTTGTATGTGATTATCGTTCTTTGGGTGATGGCAGGTCTGGGAAGTGTGCTGACCCTTCCGGGTATTGCGGGTATTATCCTGTCTATCGGTATGGCCGTGGACGCCAATGTTATCATTTTTGCAAGAATCAAAGAAGAAATTGCGTCGGGAAAAACCATTCGTGTTGCAGTCAGTCAGGGATTTAAACATGCGCTGACTACGGTTCTTGATGCTCAGATTACAACACTCATCGCTTCTGTGGTTCTCTACGAAATCGGTTCCACAACTGTAAAGGGATTTGCTTTGACACTGATGATCGGTATCATTGTCAGCATCTTTACTGCTGTAGTAATCACGCAGCTTTTTGTGGGTCTGATAGCGAACAGCCGTCGATTTGCCAGAAACAAGTACTTTGGAATCAATGAAGACGGCACACAGAAAACAATACTCAAGAAGGAATTTAATTTCATTAAAAACAGGAAGATCTTCTATACAGTCAGTGCAGTGATCATAGCAGCGGGACTGATCATGTCTGTGGCACGGGGCTTCAATTACGGCATTGACTTTACAGGCGGAACTATGATTCAGCTGGATATGGGACAGAAAGTCGATGTGGCTGAAGTTGAAGATTCCCTGAAAGAATATGATCTGAAAGATGTATCGATCGTCCTTGGCGGAAATAATCAGGAACAGATTATCATCAAGACAACCAATGCGCTGGATAATGATGCCAGAACTGAAGTTATCAAAACTCTGGAAGAAAAATTCGGTGTGACAGATGAGGATATTCTGGCTTCAGAGGAGTTCGGACCGACTGTGGGTAAGGAACTGAAGACAAATGCAGTGAAATCTGTACTTATTGCAGCCATAGGTATGCTGATCTATATTATCTTCCGGTTCAGATCCTGGAAGTATGGTGTGGCGTCTATCGCCGGTGTACTTCATGATGTGCTGGTGGTATTGTCTTTCTACGCAATTTTCAACATTACCATCAACAATCCGTTTATTGCCGGTATTCTGACCGTTGTAGGATATTCCATCAATGATACTATAGTAATCTTTGACAGAATCAGAGAGAACAAGAAACTTTACAAGAAAGAAGCCGGTGAAGTTGTTATTGACCGCAGCATCAATCAGACACTCAACAGATCCATCATGACATCCTTGACGACTGTAATCTGTATGGTGCCGCTGTTCTTCATGGTGTCAACGTCTATCAGAGAATTTGTACTTCCTCTGATGGTCGGCGTACTGGTAGGAACCTATTCCTCTATTTTCCTTTGCAGTCCGCTGTTCTATGAGTTCAGTAAAAAAGAAGGCAAATCCAAGTACCTGACTGCACAGGAGAAGAATAAAAAGAAAAAATAGACACGTATTCTCAGGGAGCATGACAATTCATGGAAACAAAAGCCAAGTTTTTAGAAGAAATTACAAACATCAATCATAACTACGACATAGATCTGATAGGCAGAGCTTTTGATACTGCAAGGGAACTTCACGACGGTCAGCTCAGAAAGAGCGGAGAGCCTTATCTGATCCATCCCATTGCTGTGGCCAAAATTCTGGCTCAGCTTGGAATGGATGAAGAAACCATCGTAGGAGGTCTGCTCCATGATGTTGTGGAAGACACGGAATACACCAGAGAACAGCTGGTTGAAGATTTCAGCGAGGAGATAGCTCTTCTGGTGGATGGTGTAACCAAACTGGGCAGTATCAAATTTGACAGCAAGGAAGAGGCGCAGGCTGAAAATCTGCGAAAAATGTTTCTGGCGATGTCGAAGGATATTCGCGTGCTGATTATCAAGCTTGCGGACCGT
>CASEOD010000002.1 GCA_949289445.1 uncultured Eubacteriales bacterium | reverse complement strand
GCCATTTCCGAGAGACTGCCTGCTATTGCCGGACTTACTGTGCTGCCAAAATCCCCGGCTAACGCCAAAACAGCGAACATGGCGGTGCCTCCTTGCGGACATTTTTGGGAAGAAAGGCTGATAGTACCCGGCCACATAATGCCTACACTGAAACCACAAAGAGCACAGCCAGCCAGGCCAAGAATCGGTAAGGGGGAAAGAGAGGCCAGCAGATAACATGCCACGCACAGCAGGCCGCTCAGCAGCATAGCCTTTGTCAGGTTCAGTTTCGTACTCATTTTTCCGTATAGTATACGAGAAATCCCCATGAAAGCAGCAAACAGACAAGGACCAGCCAGATCTCCAACGGTTTTAGATACACCGAGAGCCGACTCTGTAAATGCGGACGCCCACTGTGCCATAGTTGCTTCGGATGCGCCGGAACAAATCATCAGTAAGATCATCATCCACAGCAGCGGCATCCGGAACAGCTTGCCAAGGGGCAAACTCTTTCCGTCTTCAGCCAGGCGCTCTATGGGACAGGTGAGAAACTGAAAGATATTCACCAGCGGCACCAGCGCCCAGATCAGTGTAAGTATCCGCCAATGTTCGATACCAAATACTGCAAAAAAGAGTGTGGATCCTAAAATCACACCTACCGCACCCCAACAGTAAAAAGAATGCAGTAAACTCATCCTGCCGTCCTTGTTTTCAAAAGGGCAGGCTTCTACAATAGGACTCACCAGCACTTCCACAAGGCCACTGCCGACGGCGTAAAATATCACTGCAATGAGAATTCCCAGAAAGGGTAGAGGGAGAATTTCCGGGAGAATTGCCAGCAGCACAAGTCCTGCTGCCGAAACCACCTGAGAGGTTACCACACAGATACGGTAACCGATCTTGTCCGCAAACTTGGTTGCTCCAAGGTCGATCAGCAGCTGGGTCAGATAAAACACGACAGGGATCAGGGCAATCTTTTCCAGAGAGATCCCGTAGGTGTTTTGAAAGGTCAAAAACAAAAGGGGCGCAAAGTTGGCGGCGATAGCCTGGGTGACAAATCCCAGATAGCAGGCTGCCAGTGTTTTTTGATACTTTCGATTTTCCGCCATATCACTTGCCTGCCCGAATGTTCTTTACAGTTCTTTTCTCAATGCTGAGATTTTCATACACTCGGATGCCTCCGTTGCCTACCGGAGCCTGTGCCAGAAGGCCTACTTTGATGACAGGATCCGCGGGAAGATGAAAATATCGCATCATATAAAAATTGATCCCATCTACAGAATAGTGAAACCCGAAGTTGTTGCCGACACGACAAATCTGCAGCCAGGCAGTGTTGCCCTCCAGATTACATCCGTTGGCGTCATCAGAATCTCCCTTTGTCACCACACTTACCGCAGCGTGTGTGCCGAAATCAGTAAGTTCAAAACAGCATTTCGCCCAGCAGTTCAGGTCTTTCATGACCATAACAGAAGCGGAATCGTAGGTATCTTGAAAGTTATGAGAAACTTTTACCTTGAGTACGAAGTCCCCTTCCACTTCTGTATAGTAATAGGGGGCATTAAAAAGAGACTCTGGAAGAATCCCCTCCTGACACTCGTCAATACTGCCGCAGAAGAAATCAGTCTGTGCCGGAGCCATGATTTCAATCCTGTCTTCCGTCTGCTTGATCAAGCTTTTGTTTAACCACTTAAATTCCATGATGAATCTCCTTTCACTCTTGAATTTAAACGTATTATATAATCAAGACCTTCAAAAATAAAGACACGATAGTGTCAAATAAAAGCACTATTTACCCAGTTTGTGTTTTTGTCCGGGCGAATATCCATACCTTTTGCGAAACTGACGGCTAAAGTAATTTACAGAATGAAACCCGCAGGCAAAACTGATCTCCTGCAGAGTCAATGTGGTTTCCCGCAGCAAACACCGGGCTGTTTGAAGGCGGTGCTGAATAAGAGCCTCTACTGGAGAACATCCCAGGTAGGATTGGAAACACCGTCCTGCTTCGCTGCGGCTGATATTGGCAGCGCCGGCGATATCTGCCAGCGTGATCTTCTGGGCGTAATTCTTATAAATATATAACAGCATTTTCTGGAGACGTATTTGAGAGTTCAGTTGTACCCGTGACGCTTCGGATTTTGGCAGGGAATCAAAATTACGAAAGAGCGTTTCCAATATGCAGCAGATGTTGCGCTGAACCGCCAGCTCGTAACAATCGGGTTGTTCCTCCATGGCATGATATGTAGAGCGGATCCGTCTGTGGACCTCTGTCCATAGGCTGCTGTCGTGTCGAAATACGGCAAAGGGCAGGGAGTTACACTCAAGGATCGGCTGGATGTATTTCTGATAAATGACGCTGTTCTCCGGGGCAACTACTGTACCGGAAAAAATAATGATCGGCAAGTGATCTGGCGCATCGCCTGATAACTGTCGGATCCCGTGGAGCATATTTTGGTTGACAAAGATACTGTCTCCCGGTTCCAGAATCGTGTGGGTTTGTCCCACTTGGTAGTCCAGGATACCGCTTTGCGCTGTGGCAATCTCAAAGTAGGGATGCCAGTGCATAGGTCCTGTACGGTTTGGCAATGCGGCAAGTTCATCGCAATAAAATGCGACGGGAAAAGTTGAGATGTCATGTGGTATCTGTTCTTGCAATTGATGATCAAGTAATATGGGCATATTTTATTCCTTTACTTAATAGAAAACCATTGTTTTTTTTCGACGATTTTAAGAACCGAGTATTTCACAGAGTTCAAAATGATTTCTCTTTGTCTTCAGAAGCCCTTCCTTCTGCAGCTTTGACAGTTCCACAGACATGGCGGCTCTTTCCACGCAGAGGTAATCGGCAAGCTGTTGTCTGTCATAGGGAATATCAAAGGAAAGTTTTCCCTGTTTTATTGATTCTGAGGAAAGATAGGACAGAAGTTTTTCTCTGGTAGTCCTTTTGCTCATATGAGTGATCTTTTCGTTAAACAGTAATACCCTGCCTGCCAGCACGGCCACCAGGTTCTGGATCAGTTTATTGTGGTGTTCACAGGCGGTAGGGCATACGGACAGAAGACGGCTGATGTTCAGCATCATGATCTCACAGTGGCTGCAGGTGATCACATTGATGTTTAAAACAGAGCCGGGAGTAGCGGCGTAGGGTTCCGCAAAAAAGTCCCCTTCTTCTATTTTTGACATGATATTCCGGTGCCCCCACAGATCTTCCTGTACAACCAGAACAGAACCTTTCAGCACAAGGCCCATGTCTCTGGTACTGTCTCCGGCACGTAATATATATTCATTTGCTTCTTTGCAGAGTACTTTTGCATCTATACAATTCAGGACAGATAAGATTTCTTCTTCTGACATTCCCGAAAAAAAAGGACAGTTCTTCAGTATAAATAAATATTTTTTCAAAACATCATCTCCTTGTTTGAAAACAAACATACATGTTGTGTTTAAAATACTATAATGAGGCCGTAAAGTCAAGAGAGAGACACAGCAACCCTATCTGAAAAGTATGAATGGAGGATCAAGCAGTATGAAGAGAAAGATCATTCGTATAGATGAAGAAAAATGCAACGGCTGCGGTCTTTGTGCTGATGCCTGTCATGAGGGGGCTATCGGCATGATAGAAGGAAAAGCAAAACTGCTCCGGGAGGATTATTGCGACGGCCTTGGAGATTGTCTGCCTGCCTGTCCTGCCGGGGCTATTTCCTTTGAAGAAAGAGAGGCGGCCCCCTATGATGAGAAGGCAGTTATGGAAAATAAACAGAAGATCCAGAGCCGGGGCATAGAGACTCCCACAGGGTGTCCCGGAAGCCAGGCCAGGGCCATTGTGCGTAAAGCAGAAGCTAAAGTCCGGGAAGCAGGAGTTGCTCCCGCTGATTCCCGGCTCAGACAGTGGCCTGTCCAGAT
>CASEOD010000001.1 GCA_949289445.1 uncultured Eubacteriales bacterium | reverse complement strand
TGGAAATGGTGGGACAGCAGGATACATACGGTGAATCAGGAAAACCTGACGAACTGAAAGAAAAGTACGGCATGACCGCGGCGGACATCGTAAGGGCGATCAGAGAGGTGTACTGACACAGACAGGATAACTGAGATATTTTTGATACTTTTGATACTATGGAAAAAACCGGCACAGTGCAAGGAGGTGCCGGTTTTTTCATGTATGGGATACAAAACCGATCAACAGTTTGTACATCTACTAGCATATCTTAAAATAGGGGGAAAAAGCAAGTCCTATGTCGACTTTTAATACTTTTTTGTATATTTTTGACACACTTTTGTAAAAGCAGGTGAAAGAATACCTGAGAAAAGGGAATCTCTTGCATATTGGACAGACAGGTATCATACAGATCTAATAGACGCAGAGAAAGGAGAGGACCTTATGAAAAAGGAAATCATTGCGATTATCGTTGCAGCAGTCGTTCTGGTCGGACTGATTGTTTTTTTTGGACTGAAATCAGGCCAGTCCAATGTCAATTTTGAAACTGTCTCTCAGAAATCCATGCCCAGAGAACTTGAAGCGGAAATACTGCCTGAATACAGGGATCTGGAACGGGCGCTGGCCTGCAGAGTGGGGGAAGACGTCTATGTGCTGGTGACCAGAGGAGAAAAACCCACATCGGGATACGAAGTGGAAATAGACAAACTGATTCTGGAGAATAAAGACAACAAAAGCAATCTGGTGGTATATGCCACATTTGCAGATCCGTCAGAGCCGGAAAATATGGCACAGATTACCAGTTATCCCGTTGCAGTGGTAAAAGCCGATCTGAAAGGACTGCCCGACACCATAGAGCTACGGGCTGAATTTGCGGAGTAAACCGGCAGAGAATTACATAAAAAAGAAAAAATGTTAAAATATTACAAAAAACTTCTTGCCTTCTGTATTTTTACAGCGTATAATAAAGTTGAAATTCTGCAGCGTAAACTGTAAAAATCATGGGAGAAAGAGGGATGTGCCGTGGAGAGAGTCTTTATCCGCAGAAGATTTGAAACGGATGAGAAAAGAGACATTAAGGGTCTGCATCAGATGAATATCGGCGTAACAGGACTGGGTCGGAATGTTGGAACTACCATAGTTGCTTCATCTCTGGCCTTTTTCTTTGCGGAAAAGGGGAATAGTGTGACTTTTTGCCAGTGTCTGACTCCAAGTACATGTGACAGGCTTTTTTATGACGCGGTGGCCATGGAACAGCGTTTTGCGGGAAGGAATTTTACAGATGTATATCGTCTGCTTATTGAACAGAAACCGGTCAGAAATGTAAAAAACCGAGAACTGGGAATTAACTGGCTCCTTCCCACATCATGGGCGATTCAGGAGAGGGGAGATCTGAACAGTATGCAGAGAGCCCATCTGATTCAGTCTGCAAGAGATGATATATGTGTCTTTGATCTGGAGGCCGCTGCGGAATGGGATGTTTTCCTCACAGATATGGACAGGCTTGTTGTGGTGGTGGACCCTCAGCCATCTAAGCTGATCAGGCACAGCGATCGTTTCCGAATGCTGAAGCAGACAGAACTTTCCGGTATCGACACTGAGTGGATTGTCAACCGTATGAACAGTGGTGTAAGCAGGCGGCAGATACAGGGGTATCTGAAAACCCGGCAGCTTTTCTGGCTGCCTGAAATCGATGCGTCCTGTTTTTACGCTGATGAGTTTGCCTGTCGGTTTCCGTGGGAAAACAAAGAAATTCGCTGTAATTTTATGGAGATTTTCACAAAAGTTTCACAGTAATTGACATTTTATCTGCCATTTCCTATTCCAAACAGGGTCAGAATATAGTATAATTTATTTGTGTGTGAAGAAAAAAACGAAATATCGTATGAATAAAAGACAAAGGGGAACACGATGATTACATTCGATAATGTGACCAAGATATATAATTCAAATATCGGTCTGGAGAATGCAAGTATCCATATTCATAAAGGGGATTTTGTTTTTCTCGTAGGACCCAGCGGTGCGGGTAAATCAACCTTCATCAAGCTGATTCTTAAGGAAATCGATGCCGATTCCGGCAGTATTGTTGTGGACGGCAAGGAAGTTACCACTTTGAGCAACAGAGAAATTCCTGAACTGAGAAGAAAAATCGGCATTGTCTTTCAGGATTTCAGGCTGCTTCCCAAGAAGACCGTCTATGAAAACGTGGCGTTTGCCATGGAGATTCTCCACAAGCCGAAGAGGCAGATCAGAAAGAAGGTACCGCAGGTACTGAGTCTTGTCGGTATCAGCGACAAAGCTGATAAATATCCTGATGAACTGTCGGCGGGAGAACAGCAGCGTGTGGCAATCGCACGGGCCATCATCAATAATCCGACGGTTCTGATTGCGGATGAGCCCACAGGAAATCTGGATCCGGACACCGCTTCCGAAATTATGGATCTGCTGAACCAGATCAATCTGACCGGCACAACCATTGTCATGGTCACTCACGCCAAGGATATCGTAGACCGCATGGAAAAACGTGTGGTTGCCATCGAATCCGGCCATATTGTTCGAGACGAGTTTGGACACTATGGTTACGAAGAGGAGGGCGAATCTTTTGATGAGGAGGTCTTTGACGATGAGTAGAATCGGCTATAATATCAAACAGGCTTTTCTTCAGATCGGAAGGAATAAAGGCATGAGTCTGGCATCTGTCTTTGCCATTACTGCTATGATGCTGATTTTGGGCCTGTTTTTCGTGATTACTGTCAATATCAATCTTTTTACAGAAATGATCAAGTCTGACTACGATCAGGTGGAGATTTTTCTGCTGGATTCCACTGATGCCGAGGAGGCGCAGTCCATTATGGATACGCTGGAAAAAGAGGACGGCGTTGAAAAAGTTGAGTACAGAACCAAGGAAGACGCACTGAACATTATGAAATCCAGATGGGGTGAAAGCAGTTATCTGCTGGATTCCCTGGGAGAGAACCCTCTTCCGAATTCTGTTCTTGTCACCGTGGATTCGCTGGAAAGTGCGGGAAGCGTAACTGACCGTGCAGCAGATCTCTCCGGAGTGGAAGATGTAAAGTACTATCAGGAAACGGTGGAAAAACTCACTAAGGTGACAAACTTTCTGCAGATCGCAGCACTGATCATTATGGCTTTTCTTGTCGTTGTCTCTGTTGTGGTAGTATCTAACACCATCAAGCTGACTGTGTTTGCAAGAGCGAAAGAAATTTCGATTATGAAATATATCGGTGCGACCAACTGGTTTATCCGGGGGCCGTTCCTTGTAGAGGGCATTATCATCGGCGTCTTTGCATCTCTGGTATCTGCAGCCATCACCTTCGGAATTTACAGCAAGGTAGTGGATGTAATCGGTGTGCAGGCTATGACGATCCTGTCTTCTCCTCTGGTACCGGCAGGATACCTGTCCATGAATCTCATATGTATTTTTCTGGCGATGGGTATCAGCATCGGAGCCTGGGGAAGTATTATTTCCATGAGAAGATTTCTGGACACATAAACGGATCTTTCAGCAGATTTACGGGAGGAAGAAACTATGTCAAAAAAAGTTTTAATCTGTCTGCTTATCACTGTGATGGTTGCGGCATTGGGCACTTACAGCCTGTCTTATGCGGACAGCGCAGCGGATAAGCAGCAGGAACTGAATGAGATTAACGATCAGAAAGAAGAAGTTGAAGGAAGCATGGAAGAACTGGTTTCCAGCATCGAAAGCCAGCAGGCTGAGGTGGACGAGATTCAGGCTTCTATGGATCAGAAGCAGAAAGAGATCGATCAGGCTCAGGCTGATATTGAAAAAACAATTGCAGAGATGGAGGAACGGCAGGACGGTCTTGACAAACGGCTCAGAACCATGTATAAGAATGGATCTGTGGGCTATTTAGATGTACTTCTGGGTTCAAACAGCCTTTCTGAATTTCTGTCCAATCTGGAGATGATTCAGCGAATTTACCAGAACGATCAGGAGATCCTGGAAACCCTGGAAAAGGAACAGGCAGAGCTGGAAGAAAAACAGGCGGAACTGAAAGTGCAGCAGGAAGAACTTTCTGTTCAGAAAGCCTCCGCTGAAGAGAAAAAGAATGCGCTTCAGGCGGACAAAGATGCACTGCAGGCAAAGCTTGATGAACTGAACGCAGAAGCGGATCGGATCAGCGGAGAAATTGCCGCTCTGCAGGATACCGACAAGGTTTATACAGGCGGCACCTTTTTATGGCCGACCACAACCAGCCTGATTACCTCACCTTTCGGATTCAGGGTACATCCGGTGACCGGAATTTATACCGGACATACCGGCGTGGACATCGGAGCCAGCTACGGTTCACCGGTTTATGCGGCGGCAGACGGAACTGTGATTGTTGCCAGCAATTCTTATGGCGGTTACGGCGTCGCCATCGTAATTGACCACGGAAGCAGTATCAGTACTCTTTACGGTCATCTGGATCATCTGAAGGTGACGGTGGGCCAGAGCGTGTCAAAGGGAGAAGTCATTGCCGCATCAGGCAACAGCGGTGTTTCCACAGGACCGCATCTTCATTTCGAGGTAAGAATCGGAGGATCTTATGTAGATCCGATGCAGTATTTTTAATTGATAAGGTGAAGAATGAAACTACAACCTGAAATATATGAGCTGTTACATAAGAGGGGACTGCAGACGGAGCAGGAAATTGCAGAATTTCTGTCTGACAAACCTCAGAAGACTTATGATCCATTCCTGCTTCTGAATATGGAAGCAGGGGTGGATTTAATATTGTCTGCCATTGAAGATGATGAAAGAATCTGCATTTACGGAGACTATGATGCGGACGGAATCACTTCCACTGCTGTGATGACAGAAGTTCTGTCACAGCTGACTGAGAATCTGACCTATTATATTCCTTCCCGCTTTGAAGAAGGATATGGTTTAAACTGCGGCGCTCTGGACAGGATTAAAGCTGCAGGAACAGATCTGGTTGTCACGGTGGACTGCGGCAGTGTTTCCTGCGAAGAGGTGGAATATGCCAAAGCTATCGGTCTGAAGATTCTGGTGACAGATCATCACACGATGACAGATAAAGGTGCCGACTGCCTGATCATCAATCCCATGCAGCCGGGCTGCCCTTATCCTTTTAAACATCTGGCAGGCGTAGGAGTGGCCTTTAAACTGGCTCAGGCAATCGCGGCAGAAACGGGACTTCCCAAGTCAGTGGTCAACAGGACTTTGGATCTGGTAGGTGTGGGAACTATCGGAGATATTGTTCCTCTGGTGGATGAGAACCGGACTCTGGCAAAGTACGGAATCAGAGCGCTGAACGTGACTGCAAGACCCGGATTCACACAGCTTATCGAAGGAGTGAGCCTGCGTAGAGGAAGCATCACATCTGAACAGATTTCTTATGTGCTGGTTCCGCATCTCAACGCCTCCGGCCGAATCAGAAGCGCCAGAATCGGCGCAGCCCTTCTGATGGAAAAGGACGGAACGAAAGCGTCGGAGAGGGTGCAGACTCTGATAGACTGCAATGAAGAGCGAAAGAGACTCCAGAATGAAACCTATGAGATTTGCAGGAAGAAAGTGGAAAAAGAGTATCTGCAGGACTCTTTTCTGGTCATAGAACTGCCCGATACCCATGAGGGGATTACAGGGATCGTTGCCGGAAAGATAAAAGATGTCTATCATCGTCCCGCTGTTATTGTAACCCCCGCGCAGGAGGGCTGTCTGAAGGGAACTGGACGCAGTATAGACGGCGTCAATATTTATCAGCTTCTGAAAGAAAATGAACGGCTCTTTGAAAGATTCGGCGGTCATGCGGCAGCCTGCGGCTTTACCATGAAAGCGGAAAATCTGCAGAAGCTGAGGGAGAATCTCAACCGCTCCATGGCCGCGCTGACTGCACGAAATCCGGAAATTCTCAATCAGAGAATAACGGCAGAACTGGATTTGTCCGGAGATCAGATCTGCCTTGAGCTGGCGGAACAGATACAGCTGCTGGAGCCTTTCGGCTGTGAAAACCCCCGTCCGCTGATCCGGGTAGAGATGAGACCTGTCTCAGTAAAGAAAATGGGAAATAAGGGACAGTATACCAGATTTACCGGGATTCTGGACAACGGCAGAGAAGTGCAGTGTGTCATATTTAGGAATGCATCTGCATATGATGAACTGCTTCAGGAAGCTGCAGTAATTCGTGTGACGGGAGAACTGCAGAGTCAGAACTGGAATAGCAGACAATATCTGCAGATTACTGTAATTTATGCAGAAAAAATAGGTGAAACATATGATTAAAATGAAAAAACGGGCCTTTGTCACCCTTCTGATCGGCGTTATACTGGCTTCTCTTCTTGCCGGTGCCGCGGGATTTTTTCTCTGGGCAGATGTGAAGGATCTGAAACTGATGAAGGCAGAGAATTTTGATACCATGCAGGAGATTACTCAGCGATATGGAAAACTTTACACCCTGCAGAACACTATCAATGAAAAATTTCTCTGGAGTACCGATGAAGATGCTCAGATGGATGCCATGTACAGCGCACTGGTGGAATCTCTGGGAGATGAATACTCGGCGTACATGAACGAGGATGATTATCAGTCCTGGAATCAATATGTCGAAGGTATTTTTTACGGTGTGGGCATTGTATTCAGCGAAAATGAAGACGGCGAGCTTGTGATCAGCAGTGTGGTGAAGGATGGTCCGGCAGATCTTGAGGGTGTGAAGGCAGGAGACGTGATTCTGAAGGTTGACGGTAAGTCTTTCAGGACCAGCGATGAATGTGCCGAGGCCCTGCGGGGTGATCAGGGAACTCGGGTAAAAATGACACTGGAAAGAGACGGAAAAGAGAAAAATGTCAGCATTGTTCGGGGTGAGGTGGAAGAAAACAGCGTTTATGCCGGTACTCTGGATGGCGGCTACGGATATATCCGAATCACCGCTTTTGAAAAAAATACAGCGGAACAGTTCCGCACAGAACTCGCCGCCCTGGAAAATAAAAATGCGAAAGGTATGATCATCGATTTGAGAGACAATCCGGGCGGTATCGTGGATCAGAGTATCGAAATTGCGGATATGCTTCTGCCGGAATGCACCATCATACATACAGAAGACAGACAGGGAGAAAAAGAGTATTACAACTCAGACGGAAACTGTACAAGGATTCCTTACGTTCTTCTGGTCAATGAGAATTCTGCCAGTGCGGCGGAAATTCTGGCGGCTGCGGTAAAGGAAAACGACGGGGGAAAGCTGATAGGAACGGAGACCTTCGGAAAGGGGATCATCCAAAGCTCCATTGACTTTAAGGACGGAACCGGCCTCAGACTGACTACAATGCAGTATCTGTCGCCAAAAGGAAACAAGATTCACAAGACGGGAGTGAAAGCGGATTATCAGGTGGAGCTTTCTGCAGAAGCCAAAAGTGATAAACAGATGAAGAAGGCTTTGGAAGTCCTTAAGAAAGAGACAAAAACAGCATCCGAAAAGTAAGTTGCACCTTTGATCCACACCGGCAAATTTCTTTGACTTTAACGCGTAAAAGTGATATAATATGAAAACAGTGTGGTGAAGTGAAAGGAGTTGGACATGGCCTACGAATCCAAGTTTAAAAGAGATGATATTGATGAACTGTTTGACGGTGTATTGACTCTGAAGGACAGGGAAGACTGTTACAGATTCTTTGAGGATATCTGCACAATTAACGAAATTCAT
This sequence comes from uncultured Eubacteriales bacterium, assembly GCA_949289445.1. Lineage (GTDB taxonomy): Bacteria > Bacillota > Clostridia > Peptostreptococcales > Anaerovoracaceae > Senimuribacter. Next base: position 21,155 of record CASEOD010000001.1, on the reverse strand, counting down.
GCAATTGCCCAGCGTCTGCAGGTGGCGAAGCTTCTTTCCCAGAAAAAGACTTACAGTGAAATTGAGGAAATCACCAAGGCATCTACTGCGACGATCAGCCGCATCAATAAGTGCCTTGTATATGGAGCGGACGGCTATCAGAGGGTGCTTGAGCGGCTTGAGAATCAGAAGAAGAAATGACTGATCCGGACGTCTTTTGACGTCCTTTTGTTATGTTGAGAATGCTGCAAAAGTTAACTGCTGAACAAAATACTGATGTCAGGAAGTGAGAGTTTGAGCCATATTTATATTTATGAAGGATCTTTTGAGAGAGGAGAAAAAAACCGGCCTCTGATTCGCAGAGCCGCGGCTTTGTATGCGCAGGAAAAGGGACTTGACTACCCTGTTTACGAGGCGGAAATTATCAGAACAGAAAAGGGGAAGCCTTTCTTTGCGGATATTCCCTTGGAGTTTTCGCTGACCCACAGCGGTCAGCTTCTGATGTGCATGGTGGGTGAGACGCCCTGCGGACTTGATCTGCAGGAGGTGAAACCCTGTGATTTTGAGAAGCTTTCTGCCAGATTTTTTACTCCTGAAGAGGCGCATTACGTAAAGCTCTGGGGAGAGGAAGGTTTCTTTGATATCTGGGTCAGAAAAGAAGCCTTCTGCAAATGTACGGGTCAGGGATTTTTTTCCGATATGCCTTCAGTGGCTGATGAAAATTCCCGGCTTTTGAAGAAGGTGAACCAGCAGGGCAGAGATTACTTTTTCACAGAGATTCAGATTGCTCCTGAGCTGAAGGCTGCCGCCTGCGCCACTTGTGAAGAACAGATTGAGATGAGGTTGCTGTAATGATGAAGTTTACTTTTTTATCGGAAAACAAGACTGAGAGAGACGACTGTACGGCGGAATTCGGATTGTCCGTTTTTATTGAGACCGAGGAGATGAAACTGCTGTTTGATGCCGGCGCTTCTGATCTCTTTGCGCGCAATGCCGCGTGCCGAAAGGTGAATCTCCGGAAGGCAGATGCTCTGGTCATCAGCCATGGTCATTATGATCATACTGAGGGAGTTCCTGCCTTCTGCAGAATCAACTCCCATGCACCGGTTTATCTGCATAAGAATGCCTTTGGCGCCAGTTACGGTATGATCGGAGGAGAGATAGACAAGAAATCCTGCGGCATCTTGTGGGATGAAGAGACGAAGCAGGAGATACTCCCGAGAATCCGTTTTACGGACGGGCCGATCCGGCTGACAGATCAGATTGTCATATCAGGAACGATTCCGGACACGGAAGGAATACGCCCTACTGAGACATTCTGGCGAAAAAATGAGCAGGGAGAATTGGTTCGGGATGATATGAGTCATGAGCAGTTTCTTGCGATCCGGTGCGGAGAACAGGGCATTTATCTGTTTTCGGGATGCAGTCACAAGGGAGTGATACCTGCGCTGGAATATGCAAAGACCCTGTTCCCGGGAGAAAAAATAGCAGGACTGATTGCAGGGATGCACCTGCTTGGCGCTGACCGCAGAACACGGCAGGAGGTGGTTGACCGGATTGCGGCAGAGAATCTGGATATGGTTATGCCGGTCCATTGTACAGGTATAGAAGCTATCTGTATGCTGAAGAATGCTCTGGGGGATCGGTGTATACTGGCAGCTGCCGGAAACAGGTACAGGATTTAAGCTATGAAAACAGGTATAGAAGAAACAGCTCTCCGCTATCTTTCTTCTCGAAACAGGACATTTTGTGAGATGAAAAAACATCTTGCGGGAAAAGGTTTCTGTGAGGAGGAGATCAGAGAACTGACGGAAAGATACAGACGGTGCGGCTATCTGGACGATGAGGAATACTGCCGGCAGTATATCCGCTATGGACTGGGAAAGGGAAAGAGCCGAAGAAGAATCCTTTATGAACTGAGGGAAAAGGGAGTTGAACAGTCTCTGGCAGAAAACATCTTTGAGGATTTTCTTGAAGAAGAAGCCGTGGAATACGATGAAAGAAGCCGGGCTTTTTCCGAGGCGGAGAAGGTGATTCGCACCGGGGGACAGCCTTTGAGTGAAAAGATTCTCGGTCGGGTTGCCCGCAGGCTGCAGTCCAGAGGCTATGGCAGTGACGTGATCTGCAGCATTCTCAGGGAACTGAGAGAAAGAGACACAGAAGAGTAGGAGAGGCAGATGAGCAGAACGGAGAGAACAGAACTTCTCATTGGTGAAGAAGGCACAGAAAGACTGAAAAGGGCAAAAGTGCTGATTTTCGGTGTGGGAGGCGTAGGGGGCTACGTCTGTGAGGCTCTGGCAAGAGCAGGCGTTGGAACCATTCACATTGTGGACAATGACACGGTTTCCGAGAGCAACATCAACCGGCAGATTATCGCCACCTGCCACACTCTGGGCAGATCGAAAACCCGGGTGATGGAAGAGAGGATTCTGTCCATCAATCCGGAGTGCAGCGTAAGGCGGTTTGAATGCTTTTATCTGCCTGATACGCCGCAGGCCGGGCAGTTTGACTTTGCAGAATATGATTATGTGGTGGATGCCATCGATACCACCGCCGCGAAGATTGATATCATTTCGCGGTGCAAAGATGCGGAAACGGCCGTGATATCTTCCATGGGAACCGGAAACAAACTGGACCCGTCCCGCTTTCAGATCGCAGATATCAGCAAGACCAGTGTTTGTCCGCTGGCCAGAGTGATGCGCAGAGAACTGAGGAGCCGAGGAATTCACGGTGTAAAGGTGCTTTTTTCCACGGAAGAACCCATAAAAACGGGAAGCCGGATTCCGGGCAGCATCAGTTATGTTCCGTCCGTGGCAGGGCTTCTCATCGGCGGAGAGGTCATCAGAGACTTGCTGAAAAGATAAACCGACCGGAAAGAACTGCCTCCTGTGCAATATTTCTTCCAGTCTTTTGAAAATTTTAACAGAATCAACATATTCTGCTGATAGAATACAAAGTGTTGCAGATACTACAGAAAGTACGAGAGAAAATTCAACAGGTATCTTTCGTGGCGGGAGGCATTATGAGAAAATATACGGCAGAATTTATCGGAACAGCTCTTTTGGTATTTTTCGGGTGCGGCACAACGGTAGCCGCGGCCGCTCTGCTGGGAGCTATGGGAATGCTGGCAGCGGCATTCTGTACTTTGACAGTGGCGGCGGCTTTCGGTCTTGCCGTTACCGTGCTGACGCTGGCATTCGGCAGAATTTCGGGGGGACACCTGAATCCCGCCGTCAGCGTGGCACTGTGTGTCAGCGGCGGAATGTCTGTCAGGGACTGTATTTGCTATGTCATCGCTCAGTTTCTGGGCAGTATAGGCGGTGCAGCGCTGCTGATGGCTGTGGTGGGAGGCAGAACTTCTCTCGCCGCTAACGGATATGATTCTCTGAGCACTTTCGGCTGTGAGATGTGGGTAGTGGCTTTAATTGAGGTTCTCATCACTTTCACGCTGATTTGGACGGTGCTTACCGTTCGAGAGAAAAAAGATTTCAGGCCGTCTCAGGCAGTGTATACCGGTCTGGCTGTCACTATGGTATATCTTTTCGCCTATCCGTTTACGGGGGCGTCCGCAAATCCGGCCAGATCTCTGGGCCCTGCGGTCTTTCAGGAAGGAGACGCTCTGAGTCAGGTATGGCTTTTTATTGCCGCACCTCTTGCAGGCGCTTTGATTGCCGCTGTTTTGCATAAACTGCTGACCGGAGAAAAGAAGACGGATACTGCAGAACCGAAAGAGAGAAAAAGACTGCTTTTCGGCAGAAAGAAAGCAGATACGGAATCCGGGCAGACAGAAAACGAGCCGGAGACTGATGCGGCGGAAGAAAAGGAAAAAGAAAAGGAGCCGGCACAGGCAGAAGAGAATGAAAAAGACCATGAACCCGGGGAAACGGAGGAGAATGACTCACAGGAACCGGAGAACCTGTCTGATGCAGAGGAACCTGTCACGGAAGAACAGGAAGAAGGTTTATTAAATAACAAGAACTGATCTGAAAAAATTCAGTTGTCTCTAAAAAATACAGGATAAGAACAAAGGCGGCAAAAGACAGCGCCGATTCTTACCTGTATTTTTTATTATGCGGAAACACTCAAAACGTCAGTGACCGTGAAAGCCGGACATATATAATGAGATATGATAATATCTTATGTTGACATTATAGAAGTAAGAGAGGTATAATATAGAAAATTCAAAAGATTGTGACGAAACTTTTAGCTCAACAGGGAGCAGAAAAGAGAAACGTTACTGTAGCGAGTTTCGGGAAATAATGTATGAGGGATTTAGGAAGGAGAGATTGCCATGTTGTCGGACAGATTTTTCGCAGCCGGCAGAGAACTGAGAATGGGCAGTTTTGTCATGATTCTTGTGCTGGTTCTGGTTTTGGGAGGATGTTCAGGCGCCGATGAAGAAAAGAGTGAAAAGCAATTTGATGAAAATGGTCTTTTTGTCAGCGAGGCCATGAATTATGATGAATTAAAGGAATACTACAGCATGGACAAGGCAGTTTCCCTCAATGATGCAGAGGGTAAACTGGCACAGATGAATATTACCGGTGAAGAGGAAGCGACCTACAGAGTCGTGGTGCAGAAGGTGGAAGGCAGTGAAAAGTATGTGCCTTGTATCGATTTTTATCTGATAACCTCCGGAGATGAAGAAGACTGGAAAATTGAAAAGATACAGAAAGCCGTGCTGTCTGTGACGGCGGACGGGAAGGAGGCTGTCTTTTTTGGAGACATTACCTGCTGGCAGAGAGAAAACAACAGGATAGAATACAGTCTGAACGGAGAACTCTCTGAACCGGCTGACACCAAAGAAGATGCTGTAGTATGCAGAGAAGAAACAGAAGACGGGATCATACAGCTTCAGTATCTGCCAAAGACAGATGATAACCTTGAAGATTCCGAATATATCAACGCACATCAATTCATCACACTGTGACAGGTATCAGGTCTTTACGCCGAAGAGTAAAGAAGTATTCGGCCTTCAGCTGAATGCCGGCAGATTCAGCCCCCTGTAAAAGCGGAAGTCACAGGTCAAAATGAATACGGGCAAAAAGAAAGCGGCATCAGGAGCGGATCAAACCTTTTGCCGCTTTTTGCCGTGTGGAAAGGTATAGGGAAGGCTTCTGCCGCATATATTTTACCATGTTTATCGAGTTTAATAAGAAGAGATTAAAACAAATGGGTATCGGCGCTTTGACAGCGGTTCTGGCCATCGGCGCTGCGGCAGGATATCGAGTGGTAAACCCGGGGGAGGCGGGAAAACTGCCGGAAAATGCTGCAGTTTCTGCTGCGGAACCTGTAAACTGGGGTCTGTCTTTTCAGACAGAGGGGCAGCCGCCCACAGGAAACGCATCTTCGGAAGAGCTGAAAAAATACGAAGCCTACTATTTGGGAAATACAGAGGAGAAAGTCCTGTATCTGACTTTTGATGCAGGCTATGAAAACGGATATACTGAAGAAATTCTGGACGTTCTGAAGAAGGAAAAGGTTCCGGCCGCTTTTTTTCTTGTGGGTTCCTACATAGAAGACAATCCGGATCTGGTGAAAAGAATGGCAGAGGAGGGTCATGTGGTAGGCAATCACACCATGACGCATCCCGATATGTCTGCAATCGCCGATGCCGAGTCTTTTGAAAAAGAACTGACCGGAGTGGAAGAGGCTTACGAGAAAGCTGTCGGAGAGAAAATGAAGAAATTTTACAGACCGCCTCAGGGAAAATTCAGCCTCACAAATCTGGAGCAGGCCAAAGAGCTGGGTTACACGACGGTATTCTGGAGCCTGGCTTATGTGGACTGGTATGTGAATCAGCAGCCGACCAGAGAAGAGGCCCTGCAGAAACTGATGCCAAGAACTCACGCAGGCGCAGTAATTCTGCTGCACTCCACTTCTAAGACCAATGCAAAGATTTTGCAGGAGCTGATTCAGAAATGGAAAGAAGAAGGGTACCGGTTCAAATCCGTTGAAAACCTCTGCAGCAAAGACGATCGGACCGACAGCTCAAAAAATACAGATGATAAGTAGATAAAGGGTTCAGAAAAGCGCAGACAGGCAAAGCAGCCGGGGATCCGTGATTTCCGGCTGCATCAGTGTGATTCCCGGTTGCATCTGGCTGAGATTTGGTTTATAATATTACAGAATACGGTTTGCGAAATGATTTTTATTCGCATCAGCCGTAAAAAGATAAACCCGAAAGGACAGACTTTGGAGATATCATATGGACAAGCTGGAATGTTTTAAAGAGCAGTTAAGAACGGAAAGACCGGAAAAGTGGGAGCAGATTCCGGATCTGGATCTGTATATGGATCAGGTTATCAGCTATATGGCAAGACAGCACATAGGACTGACACCGGAGGGAGGAGAGAATCTGACTTCTGCCATGATCAACAATTATGTAAAAAGCGGACTTCTTCCCAGAGCCAGGGGGAAAAAGTATAACAGAGAGCATATGGGTTATCTGACAGCTATCTGCCTTCTGAAACAGGTGCTCAGCGTGGGGGAGACAGGACAACTGCTGGAAAAAGAGATGGAATACAACAGTATTCACAGATTTTATGATTCTTATCTGGAAATACTGGATCGTACCTATCTGCAGACCGCAGAAACGATTCCCGATGACGCGCCGGAGGAAGAACTGATACAGCTGGCGCTCACCATGGCAGTGGACAGCTATGCGAAAATGCTGACCTGCAGGCAGATTCTGAAGGCCGTCAGCACGGAAAAGGACGAAGAAAAATAGTCACAAAAGAAGGACCTCTTTCATAGTATAGAATATCTTACTGTGAAAGGGGTTTTACTTTTGGATAGAATAGAGCCTTATATCGGCATGCCGATTGTCCTGGGAGACTGCGATGCCAATATGACGGACACCGCAGAAACAGGAATGCAGCTGCAGGAACATACTGTGCAGATGCAGTCGGAACCGTCGCAGGGACATACTGCTTCCCGGCCAGGAGAAACGCCGCAGCGCAGGCAGCCTGATCAGCCTGTATCTCAGCAGGGCTGTCTCAGTGACAAGAACTGCGAAATCTGTCCTCAGCCGCATCAGCAGACCATGATGCCCGGTATGGCTTATGTGCCTTGGCAGATCTGGCAGCAGCCTTATGACTACGAAAAAGGATTCGAGGTTGGAACCATTTTCCCGGACCTGGATTATCCTTTTTTGGGATATCAGGGAGGGAGAAGAAAATGACCAGAGAAGAAGCATTGCGTAAAGTACAGATATATGACTTTGCCCTGACGGATACGGGACTGTTTCTGGATACCCATCCTACAAACAGAGCCGCCCTGACATTTTATGATGAAACAAGAAAAATGTATCTGGAAGCTGTGGAAGTCTTTGAAGAGCAATTCGGGCCGCTGACCGCAGCCGATACGGACGTAACAAACGGCTGGGCATGGGTAGAAACACCGTGGCCTTGGGAAATGGAGGATTAGTATGTGGACTTATGAAAAAAAATTACAGTATCCTGTAAAGATTAAAAATCCAAATCCGGCTATGGCAAAGTTTATTATCAGCCAGTACGGAGGACCGGACGGCGAGATCGGCGCATCGCTGAGATATCTGTCTCAGCGGTATTCTATGCCGTACCGGAAAGTCGCAGCCGTTCTGACCGACATCGGCAGCGAGGAAATCGGACACTTTGAAATGGTAGCGGCCATCGTTCATCAGCTGACCAGAAATATGACCATGGAACAGATTAAGGAAGCAGGATTTCAGGAATATTTTGTAGATCATACAGCAGGAGTATATGCCCAGGCAGCGGCCGGGTTCCCTTTTGATGCGCTGTGCTTTGCCTCCAAGGGTGATGCAATCACTGACCTCTGTGAAGATCTGGCTGCCGAACAGAAGGCAAGGACCACTTATGACAATATTCTGAGGATGGTGGACGATCCTGATGTCATTGAGCCGATAAAGTTTCTGAGACAGCGTGAAATCGTGCATTTTCAGCGGTTTGGCGAGGCGCTGAGGATCGTGCAGGATAATCTGGATTCCAAAAACTTCTATGCGATCAATCCGGAATTTGACCTCAAGTGAAGCTTTTCGGCAGAAACAGGTGAATGACACGCCGAACAGCATCCTTTACATGCTGCCGCGCCGCCCTGCGGGATTTGGGGCGGCGCGGCAGAACTTGCGGTATTTTTCCGCAAACGGTCGGAAGTCTTCTGTAAAAAGCTTTGCGAAGGGAACGCTGACGTGTTAAAATAGTTACGCGGCAAAAAGCAGAGAATTTTACAGAAAACGAGGAAAAGAAGGATGAAGTTTGTAATTCAGAGAGTGACAGAAGCGTCAGTTGCCATAGAAGGAGAAGTGAAAGGCAGGATTGATCGGGGATTTCTGGTTCTCATCGGTGTGGGAAAAGAAGATTCCAGAGAAGTTGCGGACAAGTACATTAAAAAACTATTAGGGCTCCGAATCTTTGAGGATGAAAACGGCAAGACCAATCTGTCTCTGGCAGATGTGGGAGGACAGCTGCTTCTGATTTCCCAGTTTACACTATATGCAAACTGTAAAAAGGGAAATCGTCCGAGCTTTGTGGATGCGGGAGCGCCTGAACAGGCGGAGGCTCTTTACGACTATATCGTAGACGAGTGCCGCAAAGTGGTGCCTGTAGTGGAAACCGGAGAGTTCGGTGCGGAAATGAAAGTATCACTTTTAAACGATGGACCTTTTACAGTCATTTTAGATGAAAGTATTTTATAAAAATGAAAATGACGAAAAGCTGGGAACCTGTTTTTCTGTGTTATCTTAAGAGCAGCTCCCTGACGGGCATTCCTCTTTGAAACACGGGAAAGGATTAACAGCGGCTTTCGTACTGAAAAAGAACAGCCTGTGCTTTTGAACTACACCCCATTTGTTAGACAGTATGGTATACTGGATAACAAGTGGGGTGCAGTTCATTTCTGTGAGACAGGCTGTTTTCCTTGATTATTAAATAATGATGCAGTTTGGGGTTTTGTCCTGAGGAAATGACACTGACGTTAGTATTTGCGAAAACCTTATGAGATGGCGGAACCGGAAACTTCGGGTTCGGAGTCGTCTTCTTTTTTTACCAGCAGGAAAACGGTGATAAATATACACAGAAAGCCTGCCAGATCGATGAGCATAAACGGCTCTTTGAGCCAGACCACCATAAATACCGTGGCGGAAACCGGCTCTATACTGGCGATCATGCTGGCTTTTACCGCTCCGCAGCGGCTTACCCCGTAGACATACATGGTAAAAGGCAGAATCGTTCCGAAAACAACGATACCTGCAAATGCAAGGAGAAAGCGGAGATCCTGAATCATCTCCATCTCCCATACTCTGCTGCCAAGGCACAAGACAATGCCTCCGATAATCATGCCCCAGCCGGAAGCAGTAACAGGACCGTACTTTTCTGTCAGCTTAACGGGAATCAGTGTATAGGTCATCAGAGAGACTGCTGACATGAGTCCCCAGAAAAGACCGGCGGGGGTCAGCACCATATTGTGGATATTTCCGTGAGTGGCAATAATAAAGGTTCCTGCAATAACCAGAAGAATTGCCAGCACCTCTTTGCCGCGAGGCAGTCTGCGGGCCATCAGGCAGCTGACGATCATGACCAGTACGGGACCGATATACTGCAGAATGGTTGCAGTTCCTGAGTTGGTATAAGAAATAGCGAGCATGTATGTGATCTGACAGAACATCAGACCGGCGACGCCAAAGATAAACAGTCTGATAACCATCGGTCTGTCTTTCCAGATCGATTTCATATTGTCAGGGTCCTTCAGCATACCGAAGAAAGTCAGCGCAATACCGGCGCAGGAAATTCTCACAGCTGTCAGATGGACGGGATCTGCATGAAACGTATCGAAGATATATTGGGCGCAGGCTCCCGAGAATCCCCAGAAGACAGCGGCCATAACGGTAATTGCAATACCTTTGTTTTTCATAATGCACCTCTGAAAAAAACTACAGACACTATTATAAGGGATAAGCGTTTGCAATATCAAGGAGATTCTGCTACAATCTTTATAGTTTTTTATAGTGAAAGAATATCAAAAGGTCAACTGCTGAACAGAATCGGCAGTACAGACTTTTTTGTTTGGGGGAGATATGGAGAAAAAGCTGACAACATCAGATAATCTGGAGCTGTTTTATTATCCCAACAGGGCGACGCACAGTTTCTGCCTGTCTCTGTATATGAAGGCAGGATGTATTTACGAAAGTGAAAAGGACAATGGAATTACTCATTTTCTCGAACATCTGATTTTTCGGAGTATCAACCGACGGATGAACGGGGAAATGTACCGGATTCTGGACAGGCTGGGACTTTATTTCAACGGCGCCACCTATAAGGAACTGATACAGCTGTATATTGTGGGAGCACCTGCTCACTTTGAAGAGGCGGCAGAGATTCTGCTGAAGGTTTTCAGCCCGCTGGCCCTGACTAAAGAGGATTTCAAAACGGAACAGCAGAGGGTAAAAGCGGAAATACGTGAAGCTGAGGAATTTAAGAGTCTTGACTATTTTGCAGGAACCTTTGCATGGCAGGGCACTCCTGCAAAGAATACAATCCTGGGAACCAAGGGAAACATCAGCAGATTTTCTGCAAGGAGAATGGAGGAGTACCGCAGTGAAATCCTGCAGGGCGGCAATGCGTTTTTCTATGTTACGGGAAATGTGACACCGGAACAGATGGAGTTTCTCCGGGACAGCACTGATGCGGCCGGCTCGGGAAAGAAGAGAGAAATCCCGGACATGTGCACATCTGTTACGGGAAACCGCAGCAACTGTATTATGCTGCCGTCGGATTTCGGGTGCAGACCTCTGACCGTACATGTAAAAAACAGCACTTACTCTCTGGTTCAGTTTTCCTTTGATCTTACTGAGGAAAACTGTCTCGGACCGGAGCTGAACCTGCTTTATGATATTCTCTTTTCCGGAGAGAACGGTCTGATTCATCAGGAACTTTCCGAAAAACGGGGCTGGGTCTACAGTATTTCGTCTGTACTTGAAAAATACAATAACGGGGGCAGAATATACTTTACTTATGAGATAGATAAAAAATACCTGCCGGCATCTGTGGAGCTGGTGGCGGAGAGCCTGTCCTCACTCGATGACGAAGGGCATATTGCGGAAAGACTGCAGTATGTGCTTGCGGAATATGTGGACAATGGCTGGATGATCTACGATGACAATGAGAATTTTAACTGGCAGAGGGCTTATGAAGGGCATATTATGCACTGGCTTCCAGAAGATATTGAGAAGACCGGACGTCTCTACAAGAGTGTGACTCCGGCACGTCTGCGCCGGATTGTGTCCCGGGTTTTCCGTCTGCAGAATCTGGTGCTGTCTGTCAAAGGGAAAAAATCTCAGGTGGATACTTATGCGGTTGCGGAGATTCTGCGCAGCAGCGGACTCAATAGGAAATAAAAGAAAGAGAAGGTGTAGAAAGGTGACATTTAAACAGTTGTTTTTCAGATATTATGATAAAAAAGTTACTTCCGGCGAAATAAGTTTCAGCAGGACCGGAATCCGAAAGGATGAGTTTACCAGACTGTGTACAGAGGAGGATTTTGTATTTGATCGGCAGACACTGGAACAGATCTGTACGAGAATGAATCTGACAGAGGAAGAAACACAGGAACTTTTTGAAGCTGCCGGCAGACTGTGGAAAAAATAAAGGAGGAACGGGTTTGAAAAAATATGCATCTTTACTGATTCTTGCCGCAGGAACCTGCTGGGGCTGTCTGGGTATTTTCGTGAGAAACCTTAATTCCTTTGGCATTGAATCCATGGAAATTGTAGAAGTCAGATCGATAGTCTGCGTTTTTTTACTGGCAATGGTGATTCTGATTCGTGACAGAAAGCTGTTTCGTGTAAATCCCAGACATCTGTGGTGTTTTTTCGGAACGGGTGTTGTGGGAATCACGTTCTTCAATTTCTGCTATTTTCTTACAATGAAAGCGGCATCTCTGTCTGTGGCGGCGGTGCTTCTTTATACAGCTCCGTTTTTCGTCATGCTTCTTTCTGCCGTTCTGTTTCGTGAATCTATCACCGGACGCAAGATAGTTTCGCTGATTATGGCTTTTGCAGGCTGTATGCTGGTCAGCGGCGTGTTCGACGGCAGCGCCATACTGACGACGAAGGGGCTTCTGATCGGACTCTGTTCCGGCATCGGATACGCCTGCTACACGATCTTTCTCAGATATGCGGTGAATTACGGTTATCATCCGCTGACCGCCCAGTTTTATACTTTTCTTATCGCTGCTGTGGGAGGAGCTTTTCTGACGGATTTCGGAAGAGTGGCAGAGGGCATTGAAACGGGTGGCGCTGTGCCAATCCTGCTGTTTCTTGGAATCGGCCTGGTATCGACTACGATTCCAAATCTGCTGTACAATACGGGCATGAAATACATAGACAACGGAAAAGCGTCAGTGATGGCTTCTGTGGAACCTGTTATGGCCATTATCGTCGGGCTGGTTCTTTTCGGTGAAGTTCCAAGTCTCATAGCCGCGGCAGGCATGGTTCTGTCTGTTTCTGCGGTAGTTCTGGTAAATCTGGAGAAGAAGAGCCGGTAGATTTCTGCTGTAAGAAAGGATAAAAGAACCTATGGAGAAAATCAGAAAAAGATTTCGCATTATGCATCAGGCCATGAAGAAAGAAGTGAGAGAACACAGAAGTACCTTCATCGTGTTTTCCTGTCTGAGAGCGATGGTAGTTGTGGTTATGGTGCTGCAGGCGCTTAACCGGAACTATGAAAATGTATTTCTTTGTGGTTTCACATTGCTGCTGATGCTGGTTTCCGGCTTTATACAGGTGGAGTTTCGTGTTGAACTGCCTAAAATGCTGGAGATTATTATACTGCTCTTTATTTTTTCTGCTGAAATCCTGGGTGAAATCGGAGAGTTCTATATAAGAATTCCCAACTGGGACACCATGATGCATACCCTCAACGGATTTCTGGCGGCGGCTGTGGGATTCTCCATGATCGATCTGCTCAACAGAAGCAAACGGTACAGTTTTAACCTTTCACCGCTGTTTTTGGCACTGGTGGCTTTCTGTTTTTCCATGACCATCGGTGTGCTCTGGGAGTTTTTTGAATTTGCCATGGATCAGTGTTTCGGCATGGATATGCAGAAAGATACTGTGATCCATCGGATCAATTCTGTCACGCTGGATCCTCTGGGCCGCAATATTCCGTATCACATCGGAGATATTACGGATGTGACGGTCAACGGGCAAAGTCTGGGTCTGGGCGGCTATCTGGATATCGGTCTGATAGACACCATGAAGGATTTGATCGTGAATTTTATCGGGGCAGTGGTTTTTTCTGTCTTTGGTTATTTTTATGTAAAGGGACGTGGGAAAAAGAGTATTGTGAACAGCTTTGTGCCTCGCAGAAAGCGGGATGATGCCGATTATCTGACGCAGGCAGAGGAAGAGAACCGTTAGCAAATATAACCGGATTTATATGACAGTTTCAACTGACAACAAATTGATACTTGAATATGATGCTTATCTGAAAACACCGAAGCGGAATCAACCGCCCGGTGTTTTTTATGTTCAGATCGGGAAAGAACAGCAAAAGTATCTAAAAATGAGATGGGAAAACCCAGGAAGGGAGACTGCAAATCTCAAAATAAGAAGAATATTCTCGATTTGAGATGAAATAAAGAAGTGAAAGAATAAAAACGTTGAAATTCAGCCTTTTTTCTTTGGCACAGATATTGCTCTTATCTATCCACAAAGAAAGGAGAACATTATGGAAACTCTAAATGAAAAAAAGAAGTTTAAACTGGCATTTCCGGAAACTTCACTTTTACTCCTGATTATTATTGTTGTAGTTGCAGCACTGACTTATGTTATGCCTGCCGGACAGTTTGACAGAGTACTGGATGAAGAAACGGGAAGGGAACTTGTACAGAGCGGCACTTACAAGGTCGTGGAATCCAATCCTACATCAGTGGTGGAATTATTTTCTTCCGTTTTTCGTGGACTGGTAAAGGCTAGTGACATTATCGCACTTGTCTTTGTTATCGGAGGAGCTTTTGGTATTGTGGCAAGGACGGGAGCCATTTCTGCAGGCCTTGGCAGACTGGTTGTAAAACTGCAGGGAAAAGAGTTTATTATGATAACTCTTATTATGACTGCCTTTGCCGTTTGTGGTGCAACTTTCGGAATGGCTGAGGAGTCTTTGCCGTTCGTGGTTATTCTGGTAACTGTATCACTGAAAATGGGTTATGATCCTATTGTGGGTGTGTCCATGGTAGTTATGGGGTTATATTGCGGATACTCAGCAGGTCCTTTGAATCCGTTTAATACCGCAATTGCACAGGGAATTGCAGATCTGCCGATGTTCAGCGGAATAGGACTGAGAGTGATTCTGATGCTGGGGACACTGGTTATCGCTATAACCTTTACTTATCTGCATGGAAGGAAATACAAAAATCTGGGAATTGACAATTCCCGGCTCTTAGAAGAATTTAATGTGGAAAATGAAAGAAAACTAACCAGAACCGATGGTGTGATTCTTGTGATTCTTGCGGTTACCATTGGGACACTGATTTATGGTGTAGTAAGTTACGGTTGGTATTTCAATGAGATAACGGCATTATTCTTTGGAATGGGCATTCTGATCGGTTTGATTTACAGAAAAGGAAATTTTAACCAGATTGCAAGAGATTTCATTGACGGTGCCTGCGAGATGACAACAGCGGCTCTGTTTGTTGGCTTTGCAAGAGCTATTCTGGTAATTATGGAAGACGGAATGATTATGGATACACTGGTGTATTATTTGTCTCTTCCTCTTTCACGGCTGAGCAGTATCTTTGCTGCCTGGGGAATGTATATTTCACAGGGTATCATTAACTTTTTTATTCCTTCATCCACAGGACAGGCTGTGGTCGTGATGCCGATTTTATCACCACTCAGTGATCTGATTGGTGTAACAAGACAGACAGCAGTACTGGCATATCAATGTGGAGACGGTTTTTGGAATATGATTACACCAACTCATTCGGTATTGATGGCGTCTTTGGGTCTGGCCAGAATTCCGTTTGGAAAATGGTTTAGATTTGCGGTTAAAGTTGTAGGTGCATGGACTGTATGGGTATTCATAGTACTTACAATTGCCACCGTCACAAATTACGGACCGTTTTAAAAGTATCCATGTGAAGAATAGGAGGATTTATTATTATGACTAAGAAAATTGCAGTAATCGGGGCAGGTAACGGTGGTCAGGCATTGGCAGCATACTTTGCCATGAACGAACAGTATGAAGTGCGTATTTTTGACTATTTTGCAGAACCTGTGGAAGTAGTGAAAAAACAGGGATATATTGAATTAGAAGGTGCAGTTGCAGGGAAGGGCCCGATTGCATTTGCCGGTACAGATATGAAAAAGGTGATAGAGGATGCGGAACTGATCATGGTGGTGAATCCGGCAATCTATCACAATAAAATTGCGAGAGAGATGGCAGACTTTATTAAAGAAGATCAGATCGTTTTTTTGAGTCCGTCCTCTGTATTCGGTGCCTTTGCTTTTAAGAAAGCGCTGGAAGATGCCGGATGTTCAAAAAATATTGTTATCGGAGAAAGTAATACGCTGCTTTTTGCTGCCCGACTTGTGAAAAACGGAAAAGTGCATATCGGAGGGAAAAAGGACAGACTTCTGGTTTCGGCCTTTCCGGCTTGCGAGAAAAAGAGACTGTATGATATAATTAAACCGGTTATCGGAGAAATGGAAGAGTGTGAAAGTGTTTTGGAAACCAGTTTTGACAGCACTAATGCTATGGTGCATCCTCTGCCGACAATTATGAATGTAAGTTGGGCAGAGTCAGGACAGAAGTTCCGCTATTATTTGGATGGAATCGGAGAAACCGTAGGAAATTATATTGAGGGGCTGGATCAGGAACGGATACATATCGGAGAAAAACTGGGACTTGTTTTGGGAAAAGACCTCTTTAATATCTATATGGAATATAAAATTGAGTATAATGCTGAAGGACAGAATGTTTCAGAACTTCTGAAGAATGTGGAAGCTTATCGGGATATTTATGCGGCCGATACGGCAAGGACAAGATATATCTTTGAAGACATTCCGACCGGGATGGTTCCGTTTACTGCAATCGGGGAACTTCTGGGAATGCCTGTACATAAGATGAAGTTTGTAACAACCCTTTGCGAAGAGATTCTGGGAGAAGATTTGTCTAACTGTGATTATGCGAGAAATTTAAAGAATCTCGGTCTGGAAGGAATGAGTGCAGAAGACATTGTGAATTATGCAAAGACAGGAGTGAAATAACATGGCAGAACTCGCTGACATCAAATCATATGTAAACAAAATGGCCAAATTGATATCCATGGTAGTAGAGATGGATGTGACTATCTGTGATACACATCTCCAAATGGTTGGTGACTGGTCCTGTGAGAGAAATGTCAGTGAGGAAGGAGACTATCTTAAAAGCGATTCCGTTATCGTAACAGCTATGCGTCGTGGAAAAGTACTGATTTATAATAATGCCAAGGAAGAAAGCCCCGGCTGCAGAAAGTGCAGAAAAAGAAATTTCT
This sequence comes from uncultured Eubacteriales bacterium, assembly GCA_949289445.1. Lineage (GTDB taxonomy): Bacteria > Bacillota > Clostridia > Peptostreptococcales > Anaerovoracaceae > Senimuribacter. Next base: position 4,646 of record CASEOD010000001.1, on the reverse strand, counting down.
GTGAAACTGAAACAATCATCGCTTATCCTGTTGCCAGACAGGGGAAAATTATTGGCGGTATCGGCATCTATTCAAGAGAAAAACGACAGAAAGACAAGCTTATTTCTGAAACAGATACAATGGTGGAATTTCTTAAAAGCATTATTGATCTGATAATCAATCAACTGGAACTGGAAGAAGAGAGAATGGAAATTCTTGCAAAAGCCAATCAGGCACTAACGCCGGCCAAAAGTGGAAGTTTTGATCAGATCATTGGAAATAGCAAATCTATTACGCAAGTGAAAGAAGATGCCAGAATCTTTGCACAGAGTTATTCTAATATTCTGATACAGGGAGAAAGTGGTACAGGAAAAGAAGTCTTTGCTCTTGCAATCCACTCTGCAAGCAGATGTGCAGAAGGTCCGTTTGTGGCAGTCAATTGTGCGGCAATTCCGGATAATTTATTGGAAAGTGAGTTATTCGGTTATGTTGAAGGAGCCTTCACCGGGGCAATAAAAGGTGGACGTGCAGGAAGATTTGAATTGGCTAACGGAGGGACTCTGTTTCTTGATGAAATAGGGGAACTTCCCATTCATCTGCAGCCTAAGCTATTGAGAGCATTACAGGAAAAGAAAATACAGAGAATCGGTTCGGGAAAATCTGTGAAACTTGATGTGAGAATTATTGCAGCAACCAATCGTGATTTGGGCGAAATGATAGAAACCGGAGAGTTTCGGGAAGATCTGTATTATCGTTTGAGCGTAATCCCCTTAAGAATTCCACCACTGAGAGAGCGAAGAGAGGATATCAGAATCATTGCTGAGCACTTTCTGGATATGTATAAAAATATGCTGGAAAAACCTTGGCTCACAGGATTTGAGGAGGATGTACTGATGCTGATGGAATCCTATGACTGGCCCGGCAATGTGAGAGAACTGCAGAATGCAGTAGAATATGTAGCAAACCATTGTAGGGAGAGGAGTATTCAGATGGAAGACGTGAGAGGGAGATTTCGGAAAAGAGGCAGCAAGTTTGTTCCCGTTACATTAAAAGAATTAGAAAAAGAAATGATTCTGACTGCGCTTGATTACTACGGAAATACGCCGGACGGTAAAGAAAGAGCTGCGCAGGCAATTGGAATAAGTCGTGCGACAATGTATCGAAAACTAAAGGAATATGAAATGATTTAATCCGGGATATCTCACTTGTATTTTATACTCTTAAACATGTAAAAGGATGGATTTCAACCTCAAAATAGAATACCCCTGATAAAACATGCTCCTCCTGTAAAGACTAAACAGAAAAACAGGAGGAATTATGGAGTCGATTTGGAAAAGAAACGTGACCATGCCTGAATTTCCCGCAGTTAAAAGGGATATGAAAGTGGACGTTCTGATTATTGGAGGAGGCATGGCAGGACTGCTCTGCGGCTGCTTTCTGAAGGAAAAGGGCGCAAAATATGCTATTGTGGAAAAGAACAGAATCGCAGGCGGTGTGACGGAAAACACCACGGCGAAGATCACTGCTTATCAGCCCGGGCTTTACACAAGGCTGGTCAAAGACTTCGGAATGGAAACGGCAAAGGCTTATCTGCTGACAAACACGGCTGCGGTCTGCAGGTATGGAGACATGGCACAGAATATCGACTGTGATTTTCAGGAAAGGGCGCACTACATCTATACCATGTGTCATAAGGCTGACCTGCTGGAGGAGATATCAGTCATCGAAAAGATAGGAGGCAGGGCTGAATATACGGAACATGTGGGGATTCCTACGGCTCCCGAATGTGCGATGAAGGCTTCCGGGCAGGCCCAGTTTTATCCTCTCAGATTTGCAGCTGAGATTGCGGACGGACAGACCGTCTATGAAAACAGCTTTGCGGGAGATATCAGAAAAGAAAGGTACGGCTATCAGGTATCGGTGAAAGATTCTGAGGGAAAGGCTTTTCGCATCAACGCGGACAAAGTCATTGTTGCCACCCATTTTCCGTATCTTGATCGATGGGGCATGTATTTTCTGAGAATGTATCAGGAACGCTCCTATGTGCTGGCACTGGAGGCAGAACAGGGACAGACACCGCCATTGGGAGGCATGTACAATGGATGGGGATACGAAGAAGACAATCCGCTGAACCTGTCTTTCCGAAGCTGGGAAAACTGCCTGCTGCTGGGCGGCGGAGGAGGGCGGACCGGGAAAAAGAATCCCTCCTTTGATGCTTTGCGAAAACAGGCTGCTGTTCTTTTTCCCGATTACCATGAGGTGGCCGCATGGGCGGCACAAGACTGCATGACACTGGACGGACTGCCGTATATCGGTGAGTATGCCAGAGGCAGGGACGGACTTTTGGTAGCCACCGGGTTCCGGAAATGGGGAATGACCGGAGCAATGACAGCGGCAATGGCGCTGACAGGAGAACTTGACAAAGAACTGACAGAAAAATTTAAACCGCAAAGGACCATTTTCAGAAAGCAGCTTTTTATCAACGGTTTTGAATCTGCAATCAATATGATCAGGCCCACTGCGCCCAGATGTACTCATCTGGGGTGTGCTCTCAGATGGAACAGAGAGGAAAAAACCTGGGACTGCGGATGTCACGGCTCCCGCTTTACGAAAGATGGAAGTGTCATCGACGGACCGGCGCAGAATAATCTGAAAGCCTGATTTTTATCCGGAAAAAGATTTCTGTATACGGATTTACAGCGAAATGTTTAAAGCCGGCAAAACCGGGATAAATTCTATATAAGAAGATTTGCAGTACAGGAGGCAGAGATGAAAGAGATCAAACTGAAGCCTGAACCTCCGTTTCCTTATAAGGTGGAAGTGGCAGTGATGGATTTTACAGATGCGGGAGAACGGCAGAGATGCACAATTACTGTGGAATTTGCGCCGGGTGATGTGAAAGAGCTTCAAAAAAGAGGAATGGATTTCCGGGAAGCTGTGAAGTATTATGAAGGCTGGATTTACGGTGTTGTCAGATACCATCTGGCGCAGGACTGGAACTGCGTTGAAGGCTGGGATGAGGTGATGGACATTGTGAAAAACGGAATCAGCAAATATTTTGCTTAGCCTGTGTGAAACAGGCTGGGCTTTTTTTATGCAGGTTCGGTGTTCAATCCGACCGATTTGTGGTATACTAACATTTATGAGATTTGCGGAGGAAGCATCCTGCCGCTGAAACAGATTTTTTAGGAAAGAGATGATAGAATGACAAAAGTAGATATTTTTTCAGGATTTCTGGGAGCAGGAAAGACAACTCTGATTAAGAAACTCATCGAAGAGGCATATCAGGGTGAGAAAGTGGTCCTGATTGAAAATGAATTTGGGGAAATCGGCATTGACGGAGGGTTTCTGAAGGATGCAGGTGTTGAGATCAATGAGATGACCTCCGGCTGTATCTGCTGCAGTCTGGTTGGCGATTTTGGACGTGCACTTGAACAGGTTCTTGCCCGGTTTGAGCCTGACAGAATTCTCATTGAACCGTCAGGTGTCGGAAAACTCAGTGATGTAATTCTTGCGGTGGAGCGACTGCATGATGAGAAACTAAGGCTGAACAGCTTCACCACTGTTGTGGATGCAAAAAAAGCCAAGATGTACATGAAGAATTTCGGCGAATTTTACAACAACCAGATTGAACATGCAAGTTCTGTAATTCTGAGCCATACAACCGGTCTGAGTCAGGAAAAACTGGACGCCTGCATTCAGCTGATTCGCAAACATAATCAGGAAGCCCCGATCGTTACAACGCCGTGGGAAGAACTCAGCGGTATGCAGATTCTGGAAACCATGGAACAGAAGAATACGATGAAGGAACAGCTTGCCCGTCTTGAGGAAGAGGCACATGAGCATCCTCATGATCATGAACACCATCATCACGACCATGATGAACATGAGCATCACCATCATCATGATGAACACTGCGGCTGTGATGACCACCATCATCATGATCACGAACATCATCACGACCACGATGAACACGGGCATCACCATCATCATGATGAACACTGCGGCTGTGATGACCATCATCACCATGATCACGCCGGTCATCATCATGCCGATGAGGTTTTCCAGAGTTTCGGGATGGAAACCTCTCACAAGTTTACAATCGCACAGATAAAGGACGCTTTAGGCACATTGTCCAATTTTGCAGTGTATGGTCAGGTTCTGCGTGCAAAAGGCATTGTAGAGGGAGAAGACGGCCAGTGGATTCATTTTGACTATGTGCCGGGTGAGCCGGACGTCAGAACGGGAAGTGCGGCAGTAACGGGAATGCTCTGTGTAATCGGCGCTGATCTTGATGAAGAAAGCATCAGAGAACTCTTTGGTCTGTAAGGAGACCAGCTATGAAAAGTCAACCTTAAATTAGCTGGAAATTAAAAACTTCTTTTCGTGGTAAAAAAGGGTAACTTTAATAAAGCTCCCTGGTGGGTGCCATTTTCAAATCTATGATGTTGGTATCCAGACCTCTTATTTGAGGTTAAATTCGACTTCGTCGGTCATCATTTTCCAGATGACTCTGACAAGCTTGCCGGCACAGTGCCCTAGAGCATTATAATGAGTCCGGCCTTCAGCCATCTTGGCATCATAGTAAGCCTTGAAGGTTGAGTTGTTTTTTACAACATTATGAGCTGCATTGATCAAAGCATATCTAAGGACTTTGGATCCACGCT